>NZ_JARXYR010000002.1:4624933-4934928 GCF_029893635.1 Variovorax sp. TBS-050B
CCCGTTCGAGCTCGAAGGCCGCAGCCTGCGCGTCACCACCAGCATCGGCGTCGCCTTCCAGCAGGCCGGGGCGGCGTCCGTCGCGCCCGCGGACCTGCTGGCCCGGGCCGACGCGGCGCTCTACCGCGCGAAGTCGGCCGGCCGCAACACATTCGGGTTCTCGGATTGAAAACCGACTACTTTGGTATCCAGCCCGCGCCGCCGTGGTTCGCCAGCGCCCGGCGCCCGTGCTGACAAGGCCGCGCGCGCACCCCAGAATCACCAGAAAGGAGAATCCTCATGTCCCCCACCGAAGTCGTCACGCCCGAGCAGCTGCTGCACGCACTCGAAGTCCAGAGCCGCATGCCGATCCTGCGCATCGGCCAGGCGCTGATGGCCATCGAGGCGATCACCGAGGAACAGCTGCGCGCCGCCCTCGAGCAGCAGCAGCTCGACCGCAACGTGCCGCTGGGCGAGACGCTGGTGCGCATGGGCGTGGTCACGCGGGAACAGCTCCAGAACGCGCTGGTGCGCAAGATGGGCTATCCGCTCGTGAACCTGCACGTGTTCCCGGCCGCGGTGGAAGCCCTGCGCAAGATCAGCCTCTCGGTCGCGCGGCGCCTGCAGGTGATGCCGCTGATGATCCATGACGGCCGGCTGGTGCTGGCGCTCGACGATCCCGCCGGCCGGCATGCGGCCATCGACGAGGTCGAGTTCATCTCGCAGATGAAGGTGATCCCCGTGGTCGGGCAGTGCCTGCTGCTGGACCCGGTGCTCTACAAGGCCTACGCCAAGGTCGGCTCCGAGCTGCTCGATCCCACGCTGGCGCTGCAGCCCGACCTTCCCGCTGACCCCTCCCGGCCGATCGAGTTCGACATGGGTGCGAGCATCGGCACCAGCGAGCTGCTGGTGACCCTCGAGAAGGAGCGCCCCACGGCCCCGCCGGCCGAGGAGGAAGCCGTCGAGCAGTCCGACAACTCGCTGGTGCGCATGATCAACAGCATGATCATCGACGCGCACCGCGAGGGCGTCTCGGACATCCACATCGAGAGCTACCCGGGCAAGGAGAAGACCCGCATCCGCTTCCGCCGCGACGGCCGGCTGCACACCCACCTGGAGCTGCCCGCCAGCTACCGCAGCGCCGTGGTGGCGCGCGTGAAGATCATGTGCGACCTCGACATCAGCGAGAAGCGCAAGCCGCAGGACGGCAAGATCAACTTCTCGCGCTATTCGCCGCAGCACCGGATCGAACTGCGGGTGGCCACCATCCCGACCAGCAACGGCCTGGAGGACGTGGTGATGCGGATCCTGGCCTCGGCCACGCCGATCGCGCTCGACAAGCTCGGCCTCTCGCCGCGCAACCTCGCCGAGTTCACCCAGGCCGTCGAGCGGCCCTACGGCATGGTGCTGTGCGTCGGCCCCACGGGCTCGGGCAAGACCACCACGCTGCACTCGGCGCTCATGCACATCAACACGCCCGAGCGCAAGATCTGGACCGCCGAGGACCCGATCGAGATCACCCAGCCCGGCCTGCGCCAGGTGCAGGTCAATCCGCGCATCGAATGGACCTTCGCCAAGGCGCTGCGCGCCTTCGTGCGCGCCGATCCCGACGTGATCATGGTCGGCGAGATCCGCGACGAGGAAACCGCCAAGACCGCGATCGAGGCCTCGCTCACGGGCCACCTCGTGCTCTCGACGCTGCACACCAACAGCGCCCCCGAGACCGTGACCCGGCTGCTCGACATGGGCATGGACCCGTTCAACTTCGCCGATTCGCTGCTCGCCGTGCTGGCGCAGCGGCTGGTGCGGCGCCTGTGCACGCACTGCCTGCAGAGCCGGCCGCTGCGGCCCGAGGAAGCGGAAGAACTGCTCGCCGACTACATGCATGCCTTCGGCGCGGCGCACGACACGCCGGCCGAACGCGAAGCGGTGCGCAGCGACTGGCTCGCCCGCCATGCGCGCGACGGCCAGCTCCACAGCTATTCGAGCAAGGGCTGCCCGCATTGCGACAACACCGGCTTCAAGGGCCGGGTCGGCATCCACGAGCTGATGGTCATCTCCAGGACGCTGCGCCGGATGGTGCAAAGCGGCGCCCGTGCCGAGGAACTGCAGGAAGCCGCGCTGCGCGAGGGCATGCGCACGCTGCGCCAGGACGGCATCGAGAAAGTGCTCGCGGGGCAGACCACCATCGAGGAAGTCCGCGCGACCAGCAACGTGTAGGGGTCAGACGCCCCGCGCAGCGTCCCAGGCCACGGCCGGCAGCGCGCCCACCGCGGGCGGGGCGAACAGGTAGCCCTGGAACAGGCCCACGCCGAGCGCGCGCAGCGCATGCAGTTCGTCGACGGTCTCCAGGCCTTCGGCCACCACGCGGATGCCGAGCTCGGCGCAGGTGCCGACCATGCCCTTGACGATGCTGAGCCGCACCGGATCGTTGTCGACGTTGCGCACCAGGCCCATGTCGATCTTCACCACGTCGGGCTGGAAGCCGGCCAGCAGCTCGAAGCCGGCATAGGCGGCGCCGAAATCGTCGATCGCCGAGGTCACGCCGCACTTCCGGTAGTCGTGGAACGCGGCCGAGAGCCCCGGCAGGTCGGCCACGCGCTCGCCCTCGGTGATCTCGAACATCAGGCGGTTCACCGGAAAGTTGCAGCGCTCGGCCGCGGCGATGGCGGTGCGGAAGCACTGGCTCCCGCCGACGTCGTTCGGCATGATGTTGAGGCTCAGCCTGGACGCCATGCCCAGCGCCGCGGCCGTCTCGATGGCCTTCACGCGGCAGGCCTCGTGGAACGCGAAGCGCTGTTGCGGCGCCACGCGCGCCAGCACCTCGCCGGCGCTTTCGCCCGACGCGCCGCGCACCAGCGCCTCGTGCGCGAAGATCTCGCGGCGCTCGATGTCGACGATGGGCTGGAAGGCCATCACGAACCCTTCATCGAAGCCGGGCTCGGGGGCACCCGCCGTTGTTCCGGTGGTCACGGTGAGAGGTTTTTCCGGGATGAGGGCGGCTGGTGGAGGATGCACGGTCAGTGCTGAATGTAACCTCCCCGCCCGCGCCCCGGTTCCGGCGTCATCCGGGCGCCGCCGGCAGCGCGAGTTCGATCCAGGTCGGCGCATGGTCGCTCGCGCCCGGACGGCCCCGTACTTCGCGGTCGACGTTCGCATCGACCAGGAAGGGTGCGAGCTCCGCGTTGAGCAGCAGATGGTCGATGCGCAGGCCCGCGTTGCGCGGCCAGCGGTTGCGCCAGTAGTCCCAGTAGGTGTAGATGGCCTCGTCCGGATGGCGCGCGCGGATCGCGTCGGTCCAGCCCTGCGCGAGCAGGCGCGCGAAGGCGGCGCGGCTCTCCGGCTGCAGCAGCGCGTCGTCGCGCCAGGAGGCGGGGTTGTAGATGTCCGTGTCGGTGGGCACCACGTTGAAGTCGCCGGCCAGCACCACCGGCATGCCGCAGCCGTACAGCCGGCGCGCATGGGCGTTGAGGCGCTCGAACCATTCGAGCTTGTAGTCGAACTTGGGGCCGGGCTGCGGGTTGCCGTTGGGCAGGTACAGACAGCCGACGATCACGCCGTCGACCACCGCCTCGAGGTAGCGGCTCTGGTCGTCCGCGGAATTTCCCTCGAGCCCGCGGCCGGTCTCGATCGGCTCCCGCCCGCGCGCGAGGATCGCCACGCCGTTCCAGGAGCGCTGGCCGTGGAACACCACGCCGTAGCCCGCCTCGCGGATCGCCGCGGCGGGAAAGTTCGCGTCGGGCGACTTGAGTTCCTGCAGGCAGGCCACGTCGGGCCGCGACTCGGCGAGCCACTCCAGCAGGCGCGGGAGGCGGCCGTTGATGCCGTTGACGTTGAAGGTCGCGATCTTCAAGGGCGGTGCATGAATGCCTGGATGGTGCCGATCATTGCCGCAAAGCACCCCGCCCCGTGTCGGAGAACACGCCCTCGGCGCTGCAGCGGCTTTCGCGGCCGCGATGGGCCGACAATCGGCGGCCATGAATGCCCCGTCCCCGACGACCACGCCGCGTCCGATCCGCACCGCGGCCACCCTGATCCTGCTGCGCGACGGTGCCGACGGCATGGAAGTGCTGCTGCTGCGCCGCGCCGACAAGACCGACGACCAGAACAGCGGCGCCTGCGTGTTCCCCGGCGGCGTGGTCGACACCCACGACCGCAGCCTGCACCGCATGTGCCGCGGCCTCGACGATCGCCGCGCGAGCGAACGCCTGGGCGTGGCCGAGGGCGGGCTCGACTACTACGCGGCGGCGGTGCGCGAATGCTTCGAGGAAGCCGGCGTGCTGTTCGCGAGCGATGCCGGGGACCGCCTGGTCGCGCTCGACCAGTTGCCGCCGGGCCGGCTCGCGGCGATGCGCCATGCCGCCGAACAGGGCACCGACGCGCTGCTCGCCCTGTGCGAGGCCGAGGGCTGGCAGCTCGCGGTGGACCGCCTCGCCTACTTCAGCCACTGGCTCACGCCGCCGGGGATGCCGCGGCGCTTCGACACCCGCTTCTTCGTCGCGCAGATGCCGCCCGGCCAGCGCGTGCAGCCCGACGGCCGCGAGACCGTCGAGCACCTGTGGCTGCGCCCGGCCGAGGCGGCGAGCGCGCGCCGCGGCCTCAAGCTCATGAACGTGACGCGGCGCACGCTCGAACAGCTCGCGGGCTTCGCGCGCGCGGACGAATGCATGGCATACGCCCGCGCACTGGCGCGCATGCCGCTCAACATGCCGCGCCTGGCCGACGGCCCCGGCGGACGCCGCGCGGTCAACATCGACGAAGCCGCCTACGAGGAGATCGGCCTCGTCGACCCCGACGGCACCGGCCATGGCGGCCGCGCACGCTATGCGCTCTCGCCCGGCCTCGCGACGCAGCTCTCCGCACGCATCCGGCGCGTGGCGGGCGACGGCGGCGACGCGGGTCCGCACAGCTACTTCGTCGGCAGCGAGGAAGGCCCGCTGGCCCTGATCGACCCGGCGCCGCCCGGCTCGGCCGCGGCCGATGCGCTGCGCGCCGCGGCACCGGGCCCGGTGCGCTGGCTGCTCTCGACTGCGCCACGCACGCCCGCAGCGGCCGAGGCGCTCACGCATTGGCAGTCTGCGTGGCCCGGCGCCTCGGCCGCATGGCCCGCGCCCAGGGAGTCGATCGCGCTCGGCGGCGCCACGCTGAAGGTGGTGCCGGGGGCGGAAGGCGCGCCGCGCCAGTTCCTGCTGGCCGAGGAGCGCACCCTCTTCACCGGCACCGCCGACCCGGCGCCCGGCACCGGCGCGGAGTGGATCGCACCCGCGCGCGGCTTTCTCTTCAGGGCTTCCCGCGCGCAGCCCTGAGCGCCGCCGCGGCCCGGGCCGGGATTCGCGCCGCTCCTACAGGCGCTCGCGACCGCCGCTTTCGCCGACGGCCGAAAGCGCCGCGAGGATTCCGGCCATGCGCCTGCACACCTCTTCCGTCTTCGCCCTCGCCCTCGGCGCGCTGCTCGCGGCGTGCGGCGGCAGCAACACCGCCTCGAACGTCGAGGCGCCCGGTACCGACACGCGCGCCAAGACCGCCGCACTCGACAAGGGCGCCGCGGCGCTGCAGGACAAGCCGCCGATCGAGGCGCTCAACGCCTACCTCGACGGCTTCCACTTCTACAGCGGCAACCTGCAGGCCCAGATGGAGGCGCACCACTACTGCGCGGTGCTCAACGAGGAGCTGATCCAGTGCGTGATCTACGACGGCAACACGCGGGCCGCGAAGATCATGGGCGTCGAGTACATCGTGAGCGAGCGGCTGTTCCAGTCGCTCCCGCCGCAGGAGAAGGCCCTGTGGCACAGCCATGTGCACGAGGTGAAGTCGGGGCAACTCGTGGCGCCGGGCATTCCGCAGGCGGCCGAGCATGCGCTCATGGAGAAGCTCGTCGGCACCTATGGCAAGACCTTCCACACCTGGCACACCGACCAGCAGAAGACGCTGCCGATCGGCGTTCCGCAGCTCATGATGGGCTTCACCGCCGACGGTCAGGCCCATGCCGCGATGGTGGCCGAGCGCGACAAGCGCTTCGGCATCGATTCGGCCGAGAAGAAAAAGAGCCGCGCGGACATTCCCGCGCCGCCGATCGCCGAGGGCGCGGACAGCTGGCAGAAGGGGCCCGCCGTGCAGATCGCCGATCCCACGGGCGCAGCACACGCGCATCCGCAGGGCGCGCCGGCCGGCAGGTAGGCGTGCATCCCATGCCCATGGCCAGGTCCTCGCCGCCATGCGCACGGGCCGGGCGCCGCGCTCAGCCGCCGCCCACGCCCACGTTGATCTTGCCGGTGCCGCCGCATGCCTCGCAGGGCGCGCCGCCCTCGGCACGCCCGCTGCCGCCGCAGACGCGGCAGATCGCCTCGCCGGTGCCGGGCACGCCGCGCGGTACCTCGTCGCCGGGCTGCCCCGCGGGCGGCTGCACCAGGTCCACCGATGCGCCCGGATCTTCCTCGCCCGCGACCGATTCCGCGAAGGCGCCGGGCTGGATCTGCCTGACCGAATCCTTGTTGTTCATGGCCTCTGCCCTTGAAGAGTGGAACATCGCGCCAGCATCGGCCGCCTGCGGGCGCGGTGCGACGGCAGGCGTCCACAGGCGCCGTGGGAAAGCACCCACGCCGCGCGGTCCGCGCGAATGCCGATGACCGCCCGCAGCACCACGCCCCGCGGCAGCGCCCGCACCCGCCGCGCCCCGACGCGGAAGGAAGCCGTGCCCCCGCGCGCCGCGGTCGTGCGGCCCGACGACGAGAAGCTCGCCCAGCTGCGCGAGGCGCACCGCCGCGGCAAGGTCGTGCTCTTCGTCGGCGCCGGCATCTCCATGGGCCTGGGCCTGCCGCCGTGGTCCGCGCTGATCGAGCACATGGCGCGCGAACTGGGCATCGACGCGCGCTCCTTCAGCGGCAAGGGCGGCTACCTCACGCTCGCCGAGTACTTCCGGCTGCGGCACGGCAGCATCGGGCCGCTGCGCAGCTGGATGGACCGCGAATGGCACCGCGGCGACGTGCGCGTGGAGAACTCGCGCATCCACGAGCTGCTGGCCAAGGGCCGCTTTCCGATCATCTACACCACCAACTACGACCGCTGGCTCGAGACCGCCTTCGAGCACCACAAGGTGAAGTACACCAAGATCGTGAGCGTGGCCGATCTCGCCAAGCTGCGGCCCGGCGCCACGCAGATCATCAAGTTCCACGGCGACCTCGAGGACGACGCCTCGATCGTGCTCGACGAGAGCAGCTACTTCGCGCGCCTCGACTTCGAGTCGCCGCTCGACATCAAGCTGCGCGCCGACGTGCTCGGGCGTTCGGTGGTGTTCATCGGCTACAGCCTCGCGGACGTGAACATCCGCTACCTGTTCTACAAGCTCTCGCGGCTGTGGAAGCAGTCGGTGCCCGACGTGGCGCAGCCGGTCTCCTACCTGTTCTCGCCCTCGGCCAACGAGGTGCAGCAGGCGGTGCTCGCGCAATGGGGCATCGAGATGATCCCGCTCGCGCGCGACGATCCGTCGAAGGCGCTGGTGGAGTTCCTGGAGGGCGTGGTCGGCTGAGCCGCCGCGCCGTTCGTTCGTTCGTTCGCCGCTCAGCGGTCGGCTTCGGGCTCGTCCGCGGCCTTGCGTGGCGCGTCGGACGGCGGCGGCTTCTCGCCCACCTGCATGCTCTGCGCGGCGTTGGTGCCGATGTCGCGCGAGCCCGGATAGCCGTGGCGCTTGTTGGCTTCGCGGCCCATGCGGCTCCCCTCGGTGGGGCTGTCCTGGCCGACGGCGCGGTTCTGGTCGATGTTGACCGGTGATTGTTCGGGGGTTCGGGTCATGGCTGCTCCTGGCGGCGGTGTCGTGCGCGCATCGCAAAACTTGCCGCAAATTGCGGGGGCCCGTGACGAAAGCCGCCACGGGCGCCCCGCTCAGTGGCTCACTCCGGCTGCGGCTCGGGCGGCGCGGCCGAGGCCGCAGCGCGTGCGGCGAGGCTCTTGGCGCGTGCGTCGCGTGCTTCCTCCGGGGTGAATTCATGGGCGAGGCCGAGGCGGTGCGCGGCGCGCCCGCCCTGCCGGGCGATCTCGCGCTGGCGCTCGGGGTCCATCCTGGCAAAACCGCGCCGGGCGCGCGTGCGCTCTTCTTGATCGTTCATCGAGATGCTTTCCTTCGTCGATCCGCGAAACAGTGCGGGGCTGTGCGCGCAACCTCTGCGCGCAGACCCTGGTTCGGGCAAACGGCGTGCCCGGCCGCGGCGCACCCCGGGGCGCGCCCGGGTGCGCGGAAAGCAGCATCCGCTCAGTCGGCCAGCGCGGCGTCCGCCACCGCATGCGCCTCGGCCAGCGCGCCGAGCTTGCCGTCGGTCGCGGTTTCCTCGGCGAGCGAGGCCTCGAGCAGTTCGAGCGCCTCCATGTGGCCCAGCTGCCGCGCGAGCGTGCACAGCGAGTGGTAGCCCGCGATCTCGTAGTGCTCGACCTTGCGCGCGGCGCCGATCAGCGCCGCATCGAGCACCGGTCCCTGCTCGATCTGGTCGATCAGCGAATCGCCCTCCTCGACCAGGCCGGCCATGCCCTCGCACTTGATGCGCTTGAGCTTGATCTGCAGCAGCTCGGCGATCTGCTCGATGCGCTCGACCTGCCCGCGGGTTTCCTCCAGGTGCGTCTCGAAGGCGGAGGCAAGGCCTTCGTCCGTGGCGGCACGCGCGAGCTTCGGCAGCGAGCGCGTCATCTGCTTTTCCGCGCTGTAGGTGTCGGAGAGTTCGTGGATGAAGAGGTCGGAAAGGTTCTTGACGGGCATCTGTGGTCCTTGGAAAGAAAGTTGGGAGAAGAAAAAAACACGCTGACACCCAGCCATGTTTGGGACGCCCGCGCGCCGGCCGGGCAAGGCCGTTTCGCGTCGGCTTGTCAGCCATCGCCGCACTGCAGAGGGCACGCCGCTTGCCCGTGAAGAAGTGCGGCGCGCCGATGGCGCAGCCGTTCATTTCGATCGACACACATCCGACCCATCCCACACAAGGAGTAGTCCCCATGTTCTCTCACAACAAGCGCTTGCAATACACGGTGCGCGTCAGCGAGACCAACCCCGGCCTCGCCAATCTCATGCTCGAACAGTTCGGCGGTCCGCAGGGCGAGCTCGCGGCGGCCTGCCGCTACTTCACCCAGGCGCTCGGCGAGGACGACCCCGGCCGCAAGGACATGCTGTTCGACATCTCCACCGAGGAACTGAGCCACCTCGAGATCATCGGCACCATCGTCGGCATGCTCAACAAGGGCGCCAAGGGCCGGTTGGCCGAAGGCGTGGAAGAGGAAGGCGAGATGTACCGCACCATCACCGGCGCGGGCAACGACAGCCACATCACGCAGGTGCTCTACGGCGGCGGCCCGCCGCTGGTCAACTCGGCCGGCGTGCCGTGGACCTCCGCGTACATCGACACCATCGGCGAGCCCACCGCCGACCTGCGCTCCAACATCGCGGCCGAGGCGCGCGCGAAGATCGTCTACGAGCGGCTGATCAACTGCACGGACGACCCGGGCGTGAAGGATGCGCTGACCTTCCTGATGACGCGCGAGATCGCGCACCAGAAGTCGTTCGAGAAGGCGCTCTATGCGATCGAGCCGAACTTCCCGCCGGGCAAGCTGCCGGGCGATCCGCGCTTCACGAGCGTGTACTTCCGCATGTCCAAGGGCGACGCGGACCTGCGCGGCCCGTGGAACCAGGGCGAGCGCTGGGAGTTCGTGCCCGTCACGCAGGACTCGGGACCGGTGGACGGCGGCGACGGACTCGCGACGGTCGAACTCGACGATGCCGACGCCGAGACGCTGCAGCAGATGGCCGAGCGCACGCAGTCGCTGCCCGACGGCGATCCGCTCACCGGCGCCGAACTCGGCATGGGCGAAGGACCGGCATCGGGCCCGGCCGACGCCGCGCCGGCCAGCGCGAAGACCAAGAAGAAGTGAGCTGCGAGGCGCGCCGCGGGACTGGCGCCCGCGGCGGCGCCTTCATGCGGGGCGGCACGCTGTTTGCCGTGTAGCCCTCGCGCACCTGGAGGTCTGCATGAACGAACTCAACAGCTACTTCGCCCGCCACCCGCTCGAGAATCCGGCGAACTACCTGGGGACCGAATTCGACCCGGCCGGCGCAGCGGCCTACCGGCTGCGCCTGCGAAGCTGGAAGGAACGCTACCGTGCCCGGCTGCGCGCCGCGCAGCGCGCGCAGAAGCCTTCGGGCGCGGTCTCACAGCGGCAGCGCCAGGGGCCGATGCAGCCGCCCCCGGCGGCTCACTGCCGGTACTCCTTCAACCTGTTGTAGAGCGTCTTCATGCTGATGCCCAGCAACGCCGCCGTGCGCTCCTTGTGCCGCCCGCAATGCTCGTAGGTGGCCAGGATCACGCGCCGCTCGATCTCCGCGAGCTGCGTTCCCACCTCGACCACGAGCCGGTTCGTGCCCGGCGCGAGCATGTCCCCGGCCGCATCGCGCCGGCCGTCGGCTCCGGGCGCCGGCGACGGCGGCGTGCCGGCCGCAGGGGCGGGCAGCCATTCCTCGTCGATGTCGGTGCCCGAGGCCATGACCCAGGCACGCTGCACCACGTTGCGCAGCTCGCGCACGTTGCCCGGCCACGGGTAGGCCTGCAGCCGTGCGAGCGCACCGGGCGTGAACCGCTTCGCGCCGCCCTCCTGCCGCGCGAGGTCCTGCAGGAAGCTGGTGGCGATCAGCACCACGTCCTCGCCGCGCTCGCGCAGCGGCGGCAGCGAGATCGGGAACACGTTCAGGCGGTAGAGCAGGTCCTCGCGCACCGCACCCTGCGCCACCGCCTCCGTGGTGTCGCGGTTGGTGGCCGCGATGATGCGCACGTCGGTCTGCTGCACCTGGGTCGAGCCCACGCGCATGAAGGTGCCGCTCTCGAGCACCCGCAGCAGCTTGACCTGCAGCTCGGGCGGCATCTCCGTGACTTCGTCGAGGAACAGCGTGCCGCCGTGGGCGCGCTCGAAGAAGCCCTGGTGCTGGCGCTCCGCGCCGGTGAAGCTGCCGCGCTCGTGCCCGAAGATCTCGCTCTCGATCAGGTGCGGCGACAGCGCACCGCAGTTCACGGCCAGGAAGGGCTGCTCGCGGCGCCGGCTCATGTCGTGCACCGCGCGCGCCACCAGTTCCTTGCCGGTGCCGCTCTCGCCATGGATGAAGACCGACACCGCCGTGCCCGCCACGCGCGAGATCTGGCGGTACACGCGCTGCATCGGTTGCGAACGCCCGATCAGGTGGCCGAAGTGGCCGGTCTCGCGCCACAGCTCCTGCACCTCGTCGAGTTCGGCGCGCAGCTGCGAAGGCGCGATCAGGCGCGACAGCAGGCCCTTGAGGTGCTGCGGATTGATCGGCTTCACGAGGTAGTCGGCCGCGCCCAGGCGCAGCCCGCGGATCGAGGTCTCCAGGCTCGCCTGGCCCGTCATCAGCACGAGCACCGTGTCCTTGAGCGCCTCGGCATCGTCCAGCAGATCGAAGCCGTTGCCGTCGGGCAGGTGCAGGTCGAGCAGCAGCAGGTCGGCGCGCTGCATCGCGAGCATGCGGCGCGCCGCCGCGATCGAATGCGCGCTCATGACGGTGTGCCCCTCGCGCGCGATCAGGGCGCCGATCATCCGCGCCGAGTCTTCGTCGTCTTCAACAATGAGTGCGTGACCCAATTTCGTCCCCGGCTTGCAGCCTGATCTCTCCGCTCGACTCCCTGAAGCGTCATCCTGCCGCGCCCGCAGGCGCGCTCCGGACGGCTCAATCGTTCATGCCTTGTGCGAATTCATGCACTCGCTCTGTCAGAGACGTCATACGTGCCACCTGCCGCTCCAGCACCGCGATGGCCTCGTTGCGCGTCGCGTCGTCGTCGCAGCTGCGCAGCAGCTCCAGCGCCACGGCCATCGCGCCCACCGGGCTTCGCAGATCGTGCTCCAGGCGCCGCGCCAGCGCCGCGCGCCGCGCCTGGCGCACCTGCTGCGCAGCCAATGCCTGCCGCGCCATGCGGGCCGAGCGCGCCTGCTGCGCGCATGCGAACGCGGCGCCCAGCAGCGCCGCGCATGCGCCGGCCAGGGCCGCGCTGCCCGTGCTCATTGAATTTTTCATGTGACGGAGTGTGCGGCAAGCGCCAGCGGCTGTCTGCAGCGGGGCCTGTCGCAAGATTTGCCGCAAGGCTTTCAGGCCGCTGCACGGCGCAGGCCGGGGTTTAAGAACTTTCGCGGTACTTATTCGGCCCATTCCGCGCGAAAGGCGCTGGCACGACCGTTGCGCAGCACCAGGTCCCCGGCCGCCCTCGGCCGGCCGGCCAATCCATCACGGAGGACCATGAACACTTCGATTGCCTTGCACGCCCGCCAGGTCCAGGCGCCGGTCTTTTCGCGCCGGCTGCAGCAGGCGGTGCGGCTGCTGCAGATGTCGTCGCAGGAATATGCGCAGGCGCTGCGCGAAGCGGCCGAGCTCAATCCCTTCCTCGAGGTGGAAGCCGCCTCGCAGGACGGCATCGTCGAAGCCGCCACCGCCGATGCGCTGCCCGCGCTGGCGGACAACGACATCGACGGCGCCGCCGCCTTCGACCACCTCACGGCCGCGCCCGCCGCCGGCGAGCGGCACCTGTCGCACGACGAAAGCTTCGACCTGATGCAGCGCGTGCCGCTGCCCGACTCGCTGCATGCGCACCTGCACGCGCAGCTCGGCGTGCTGCGCCTGTCCGCGCGCGAGGCCGCCTTCGCGCATGCACTGATCGACGCGCTCGACGAGGACGGCTACCTGCGCATCTCGCTCGACGAGGTCGGCGCCGCGCTCGGCGAATGCGGTGCCGAGGCCGAGGACGAACTGCGCACTGCGCTGCGCCGCGTGCAGGCGCTCGACCCCGCGGGCGTGGCGGCACGCGACCTGGCCGAGTGCCTGTGCCTGCAGCTCGACGCGGTGGCCGACGAAGGCACGCGAGCACTCGCGCGCCGGATCGTGACCGCGCACATCGACCTGCTCGCCACGCGCGACAGCGGCCGGCTCGCACGTGCGCTCGGCGTCGCGCGGCGCGAGGCGCAGGCCGCGGTCGACGCCATCCGCCGCCTCGACCCGCGGCCGGGCTGGCAGCGCGGCGAGAGCACGGCGCGCTTCGTGGTGCCCGACGTGACGGTGCGCAAGGTGGCCGGCGCATGGCGCGCCGCGCTCACGCCGGAGGCCGTGCCGCGCGTGAAGGTCCATGCCGACTACGCCCGGCTGTTCGAGAAGCACGGCACCAACCGGAGCCCGGCGATGAAGGAATGCCTGGAGCAGGCGCGATGGCTGGCGGGCAACGTCTCGCAGCGCGCCGCCACCATCCTCGGCGTGGCGCGCGCCATCGTGGCGCGGCAGAAGCTGTTCCTCGAGCACGGCCCGCTCGCCATGAAGCCGCTCGGCCTGCGCGAGATCGCCGACGAGGTGGGCGTGCATCCCTCGACCGTCTCGCGCACCGTGCACAACAAGTACATCGCCACGCCGTCGGGCGTGTTCGAGCTGCAGCACTTCTTCTCGCGCGGGCTCGCGCACGCGGCCGGCGGCGCCAGCGCGCCGGTGGCGCTGCAGGGGCTGATCCGCGAGCTCATCGCGGTGGAGAAGCCGCTGGCGCCGCTCAGCGACGCCGCGCTCGCGCGCCAGCTCGCGCAGCAGGGCTTCCGCATCGCGCGCCGCACCGTCACCAAGTACCGCCAGAGCATGAACATCGATCCCTTCGAACGCCGCCGCATGCCCCCGGGCTCCCTGGGCGCATCGGCCTGAGCGCCGGCGCTTCCGCTTCTTCTTCCCATCATTTCGCCAAAGGAGACGATCCCATGTCCATCGACCCCGAGAAGTCCTTCAGGTACCTGGCACGGCTGGCCCGGCAGCGCATGCCGGCCTTCGTCGCGCGCCCGTCGAAGGTGCGCGTGCTGCGCCGGCTCGCCGCCGCCGGCCATGTGGATGTACGCTTCTACCCGCCCGACGCCTGCGACGAGCAGTTCGGCGAAGTGCGCGGACTCACGCCCGACGGCTGGAAGGCGGTCCGCGGCATCGACACCCCCTTGCGCATGGAGTACACACGATGAACGCATTCGACGCCACCGACGGTCCCGAGGGCGCACCGAAGACGAGCGCCGCCGCCGGCGCCGACGAATGCCACGACTTCAACTACCGCGGCTGGCGCTTCATCTACAGCGCGCGCCGCATGGCGAGCGGCGTGTACCGCCCGGTGGTGGTCTGCCTCGGCCAGGGGCCGGGCCACCGCGAGCAGGCCCTGCCGGACGACACCGACGAGATCGGCTACGCCACCGAGGCCGAGGCGCTGCGCCACGCGCAGCAGCAGGCGATGCGCTGGGTGCACGACCGCACCGGCGACGGCCAGGGCCAGTTCTGAAGCACGCGCGGCGCGGGCGCTGCGGGCGCCGCGCCGCACTCAGCGTCGCGAGGACGGAAAGGCCGCCCCGCGCAGCGCGCAGGCGGCGCGGCCTTCGGCGGTGATCGCGGTGACGATCGCGCGCTCGATGCGGCGCTCGCCCGTGCGCAGCACCACCGGCGGCTCGGTCTGCGCCTGCAGCAGCGAGGCGCTGCGCAGCGCGAGGATCTTGTCGATCTCGTCGGGCGCCGAGCACACCACCGGCAATGGCCGGCGCGAAAGCGATTCGAGCAGTTCGTAGCAGTCGTTGGCGCGGCCTGCGCGCCGCCGCGAAGTTTTCATGAGGGTCATCCAGCGTTGAGGAACAGCCGTTCCGGGGCGGCAAGCGGCATGCCCGCCGACCCGCGGGCATGCGCGTTGCCATGTATCCGGTGGGTACCCCGCCCGTCGGGCGGGGCCGCAAGACACTTCCTTCAAGGAGCAACCGATGAACATCCAGACCACCGCGTTCCGACTCGCCGCCGCCGCCGTTGCCGCGGCCGCCTTCACCGCCCTGCCCGCCGCCGCTCAGAGCGCGGCTTCGCGCGGCGACCAGGCCGTCAGCAGCGAATCGCGCAGCGGCGCCGATGCGGCCGCCAGGCTGACCAAGGCCGACGAACGCATGATGAAGAACCTCGCGCAGGCCAACATCGCCGAGGTCGAGACCGGCAAGCTGGCGCAGGAGAAGGCCGCCAAGGACGAGGTGAAGAAGTTCGGCCAGACCATGGTGGAGGACCACACCAAGTCGCTCGGCGAACTCCAGGAGCTGGCTTCGAAGAAGGGCGTGACGCTGCCCACCGAGCCGGATACGAAGCACAAGGCCACCGCCACCGCGCTCAAGGCGCTCGACGGCGATGCCTTCGACAAGCGCTACATGGCGATGGTCGGCGTTGCCGACCACAAGAAGACGCACGAAATGCTGCAGAAAGTACAGCGCGAAGCCAAGGACCCCGACCTGAAGGCCTATGCGGCCAAGACGCTGCCGGTGGTGCACGGCCACCTGACCACCGCGCAGCAGATCTCCCCCGCGCGCAAGTAGCCGCCGGCTATCGCCCCTCCTCGTCCTCCCGGCGCTCGATGCTGTCGAGGACGCGGTCGGGCGAGACGTTGGTGCGCAATTCGTCGAGTTCCGGGTCGCGCGCCGCGGGGATGTCCATGCGCTTCGCGATCTCGGCGACCAGCACCACCAGCTTGGTGATCTCGTGCTCGCCGAGCAGGCTGATCTGCAGGTCGAGATCGGCGCGCCGATCGGCCATGGCCGCCATGCGGTTCTGGCTGATCATCACGAAGGTCGAGATGAAGATCGCCTCCACCGACGCGACCATCGCCAGCACCACGAAGGTGGGATCGAAGGCGCGCACCATCGGCACCCAGCCGAGGTTGACCACGATCCAGCCGCCGTAGATCAGCAGGTGCAGGTACACGAACTTCATGCTGCCCGCAAAGCGGGTGATGGCGTCGGCCACCCGGTCCTGCAGCCCGCCCGCCACCTTCTGCTGCTGGCGCCGCCGCACCAGCGCCGCGATGTTGCGGTCGACCACCCCGGCCACGGGCGGCTCGCCGCCGCGCGTGGCGGGGTTCGCGGATTCATCCGTGGCGACGGATGGCTCCGGTGGCGGCGTCGTACTGCGAGCCATGGATCGCCCGCGCCTCCTGCGCCTGCGCATCGGGCACGCACAGGTAGATCTCGTGCCCCGGCCGCGCCTCGACGCGCAGGCCGCTCGAACGCAGCATCGCCTCCACGCCCGCATGGTTGGGCGCCCACCAGTTGGTCGGGTCGCCCGCGAGCCGGTGCTCGATGAAGGCCATGCGCGGCCAGCCGCTTTCGAGCAGCGGCGTGCGGTCCTCGATGCTGCAGTCGGCGGTGTCGGTGTAGACCGAGTCGCCGGGCATGGTGAGCGTCTGGAACATCATGATGCGGCCGGTGCGCGCGGCCAGCAGGTCGAGCGCGAGCAGCGGATAGCGCAGGTGGTAGAAGACCCCCATGAACCACACGAGGTCGAAGGTCTCGTCGCTCTTCGCGAGGTCGTAGACCTGCATCTCGCGGAACTCCACCTTCGAGTCCAGCCCCAGCTGGCGCGCCGCCCAGCGGGCCTGCGCGAGGTAGTGCGCATCGACGTCGATGCCGAGCACCGAGGCGCCGCGCCGCGCGAGCTCGAAGCTGTAGAAGCCGGCGTTGCAGCCGACGTCGAGCACGCGCCAGCCGCTCAGGTCCTCGGGCACGAAGGGCTTGATCTCCTGCCACTTGAAGTTCGGAAAATCGCCGCCCAGGAAATGATGGGGCAGCGTCTGCACCCCGCCCGGCAGGTGCAGGTTGTGGAACCAGGGGCCGAGGGCCTCGATCTGCTTGCGGAGCGCGTCCGCGTCGCCGCGGGCGTCCGTCTTGGCTCGTGCTTCTTGCATGCGCATCCTCCTTGGTTGCTCAGGCTGCCTCGCGCACGGGCAGCTGCGCGCGCGCATAGGCTTCGAGTTCCGCGGCGCGGTGGGCGGCCGTGTGGTCCGAGAGGATGCGCTGGCGCGCGCGCTCGCCCACGGCGCGGCGTTCGTCCTCGGGCAGCTCGCGCAGGAGCTGCAGCACCTGTGCGGGCGAATCGGCGAGGAAGATCTCCTGCCCCGGCACCAGCAGGGTCTCGATGCCGTCCCAGCGGTCGCTGATGATCGGCGTGCCGCAGGCGGCGGCCTCGAAGATGCGCACGCTCGGAGACCAGCCGGCTTCGATCATGTCGGCGCGCGTCACGTTGAGCGTGAAGCGCTGCCGGCTGTAGAAGGCGCGGTGCTCCGCGGGCGGCAGGTGCGCGGTGTAGCGCACGTTGTCCGGCCAGACGATGTGCGCCGGGTACTGCGCGCCGGCCACCTCGAAGCGGCCCTCCGGCCAGGCGCGCGCCGGCGCGAGCAGCAGCGCCTCCAGCGTGGGCTGGCGGTCGTCGCTGTAGGTGCCCATGTAGCCCAGGTCGCAGTCCTGCGCCACCGGCGCCGGGTGATAGAGCGCCGGATCGACCGAGCAATAGAGCACGCGCGCCGCCGGCGAGCCGTATTCGCGTTCGAGGCGCTCGAGCGTCGGGCCGCCGGTGAACGACAGGTACATGTCGTAGCCCGCGATCTGGCGCGCCTGCAGGTAGGTGGTGCCGCCGCGCGCGAGCGCGGCCAGCGTGACCGGCGTGTCGATGTCGTAGAACGCGGTGCAGCCCGACGCCTGCGTCTGCACCCAGTCGCCCACCGCCACCCCGTCGGGCACGAAGGAGCCGACGATCACCAGGTCGGCCTCGGCGACGTCGGCCGCATGGTCGCGCTGCAGGCCCGCGAGGTCGGCATAGAGCGCGGTGCGGCCGAACGGCGGATTCGGCAGGTCGCGGTGGCCGGCGTACCAGGGCACGTCGCGCTCGAGGAAGAGCACGTCGTGGCCGCGGCGCACGAGCTCGCGCACGAGGCCGCGGTAGGTGGTCGCGTGGCCGTTGCCCCAGGACGAGGTGATCGAGAGCCCGAGGATCACGATCCGCAGCGGCGCGCCGGTGGTGATGGCGGTCGCGCTCACGACAGCACCTCCAGCGCCTGCGCCGCATCGGCGCCTTCGAGCAGCGCCTCCAGCTGCGCCGCGCGGTGCGCATAGGTGTGCTCGGCGAGCACGCGCCGGTAGGCGGCCTCGCCGATGCGGCGCGCCTTCGCCTCGTCGAGCGCGACCAGGTGGGCCGCCACCGCTTCGCCGCCGGCGGCCACCAGCACTTCGCTGTCCGGTTCGAGGAACTGCTCGATCCCCTCCCAGGCGTCGGTGATGAGGCAGGCAGCCGAACCCGCGGCCTCGAACACGCGCGTGGCCGGCGAGAAGCCGTAGCGCGCCATGCTGTCGCGGCTCACGTTGAGCACCGCCATCGGCGTGCGGTTGAAGGCGTTGTGGTCGGCGGTGTAGACGTGGCCGACGTAGCCCACGTTGCTCGGCATGGCCTTGTCGCTCCAGCCGCTGCCGCCGAGCAGGAAGCGCCGCCCGGGCAGCAGGCTCGCGGCATGGAGGAAGAACTCGTCCACCCGCGCTTCGCGGTCGGGCAGGCGGTTGCCGAGAAAGCCGAGGTCGGCCGCGAAGCGCGGATCGGGCCCCACGGGATGGTGCGTCGAGGGATCGAGCGCGTTGTAGATCGGCACGCAGTCGCGCGCGCCGATGCGCCGGTAGGCCTGCACCACCGGATCGCCGCCGCCGTAGGTCAGCACCATGTCGTAGCGTGGCACCAGCGCATGGAAGGGATCGCCGGCATCGGCCTGCAGGCGGTCGAGCGTGGCGGGCGCATCGACGTCCCAGAACACCACGCGCGTGCCGGGGCCCTGCAGGTCGAGCACGGCCTTCTCGAGCAGCGCGTCGAACACGCCCACGCCGCTGGCCTTGACCACGAGGTCGGCGCCGCGCGCATGCTCGACCATGCGCAGCGCGTTCTCCTCGCCCTCGCCCGGGTAGACGATCACCTCGGCCCAGTCGGGGTCGTCCATGTCGCGGTGCTGCTGGCGGCCGAAGGCGTCGGGTTCGTAGAAGCGCACGCGGTGGCCGCGCTCCGCGAGCGCGCGCACGATGCCGCGGTAGTAGGTGGCGGCACCGTTCCAGTAGGCCGAGACCAGGCTCGATGCGAAGAAGGCGATGTCCATTTTTCGTTGTTGACTCTTCATGCGGCAATGCTCCGGGGTTGGTCGTTCTCTTCGAGCGCGGCGTGGATGGCGAGCAGTTCGTCCACCCGGTGGGCGCAGGTGTGGCGCGCGAGCACCGTGTCCAGCCCCTGTTCGCGCAGCGCGCGCGCGAGGGCCTTGTCGTTGAGCACGTCACGCAGGTGGCGCTGCATCGCGGCGCCGTCCTCGGCCACGAGGAAGTCGCGGCCCGGCGTGAACAGGCCCTCGGCGTCGTTCCACGGGGCCGAGACCAGCGGAATGCCGCAGGCCAGCGCCTCGAACACGCGGATGGTCGGAATGCCGGGCAGCGCCTGCACGTAGGGCCGGCGCGGCACGTGCACCGTCACGCGGTGGCGCGCGAAGACGCGCGGGGCGCGGTGGTTCGGCAGCCAGCCCGCATAGCGGATGCCGGCGGCGCGCAGGCGCTCGAGCGCATGGTCGGGATAGCGCACGCCGTGCACGCGGGCGCGCAGCCGCAGCGCGCGCACGGGGGCGAGCAGGAACTCGTCGAGCTCGGCCTCGCGTTCGTCGTCGCCCCAGTTGCCGATCCAGACCAGGTCGCCCTCCTCCGTCTCGTCCGGAAGCGGATGGAAGTGCCGCGTGTCGGCCGCCTCGTGCCAGGTCCAGGCACGGCGCGCCCAGCCGCGGCGTTCGTAGAGATCGCGGATCACCTCGCCGAAGGCCAGCACGCCGTCGTAGTGCGCGAGGTCGTAGGCGGCCATGCTCGCCGCGTCGGTCACGCTGCGGTGGTGGGTGTCGTGGAAGAAGAGCCGGTAGCGCCCGCCGTCGCGCCGGTGCCGGCCGATGCGGCTCACCAGCGCATGGTCGTTCCACTCGTGCACGAGCACCACGTCGGCATCGGCGAGCGCTTCATCGAGGTCGAGCGTGGCGGGGTCGCAGGCGATGCTCTGCAGCTCGGGATAGACGCGCGCGAACTCCTCGATCGGCGCATGCCCGTGCTCGGCTTCGAGGTTCACGCGGCTCCAGGCGTCCGCGGGTTCGTACACCGCCAGTTCGTGGCCGCGCGCGAGCAGCTCGCTGCAGATGCCGCGAAGAAAATGGGCGTTGCCGTGGTTCCAGTCGGACACCAGCGAATGGCAGAACATCACGAAGCGCATGCAGGTTCCTTGGTGTTGCTGTGCGCGCGCGGCAGCGGTGCCGCGCACAGGCGGCGGTAGGCGCCGAGGTAGGCATCGGCCATGCGCGCCGGGCTGAAATGCCGCGCGCGCGCCAGCGCCTTCTGCGCCATCCGCGCCCGCAGCGCGTCGTCGCCGATCAGGCTCAGCAAGGCGGCATGCAGCGCCTCGTGGTCCTCGGGCGGCACGTAGAGCGCGGCATCGCCCCAGACCTCGCGCAGGCTCGGCAGGTCGCCGAGCACCAGCGCGCAGCCCGAGAGGCCCGCTTCGAGCGCACTGAGCCCGAAAGGCTCGTAGCGCGCGGGCAAGGCGTAGATCGCGGCCTGCGCGAGCTGCGCGGCGAGCGCCTCGGGCGCGAGTTCGCCGAGCCACTGCACGGCCGATGCATGCGCGGCGGTTAGCGCCGCATCGCCGGGCGCCGCCGTGGCGCCTGCCACGCGCACCGGCCAGGGCAGCCGCGGCGCGACGGCTTCGAGGGCCGAGAGGTTCTTGGCCGCGTCCCAGAGCCGGCCCGCCGAAAGGATGAACGGCGCCTTCGCACCCGCCGCGAAGCGCGCGGGATCGCGGCCATTGGGCAGCACGAGGCCGCCGCGCCGGTACCGGTGATCGAGCGCGAGCGCGGCGAGCATGGCCTCGGTCGGCGCGCCCACGAGGTCGGCCCCCTCGAGCCCGCGCCGCACCACGTCGCGGTAGGTGTTCCATTCGGCCGGCGCGGCGCAGCGGTGCACCGCGCGCCACCACGAAGCCACGCAGGAATGCGCCACCACCAGCTTGGCCGCGGCGAAGGGCAGCGCACCGAAGGCGAACTGGTTGAGATGGACGACGTCGGGCCGCAGCACGGCTTCGAGTTCGAGCAGCCATTCGCCGGCGGCGCGCACCTCGTCCCAGGGGGCGTCCATCCATTCGAGCTTCCAGCGGCTCTCGTGCAGCGACATGCCATCGCCCGCGAGCGCGGCCGCCTGCGCGCGCTGCGCGGGCGAAAGCGCCCTGCCCATGGTGGCGAGCGACACGCGCATGCCGCGTTCGCGCAGCGCGCCCGCGAGCTCGATCGCATGCGTCCAGACGCCGCCGACCGTGTCGGCCGTCATCAGCACTTGGCGCGGTGCTTCAGCGCGCATAGATCGCATCCAGCACCGCCGCCACCTCGGCCAGCCGCTCGATCGCCGGGTCGTAGCGCCCGCCGCGCGCGAGCGCGCGCGCCCAGTGCGTGGCCGCGCGCCCGCCCCAGTCGTCGGGCGGCGCGGCAAGCGGCAGCGCGCGCGTGCCTTCGAAGCGCTCGGCCGTGAAGTCGTAGAAGGAACCGCCCACGTTGCGGAACGCGGCGCCGCCCTGCGTGCCGTGGAACGCGGCCTCGATCACCGCATCGCGGCCGGCCGGCAGGTTCCACGAACAGGCGAGCCGCACCACGCAGCCGCCTGCCAGGTCGATCTGCGCGACCGCATGGTCCTCGACCACGCCCGAGGGCAGCGCGAGCCGGCGCCCGCCCGCATGCAGGCGGCTCGAGACCGCCTCCACGCGGGGAAAGTCCAGCGTCCAGAGCGCGAGGTCGACCAGGTGGATGCCGAGGTCGATCACGCAGCCGCCGCCCGACAGCACCGGATCGCGGAACCACGGCTTGTCCGGCCCGTAGGCGTTGTGGAACACGAGGTCGATCGCATAGACCTCGCCGATGCCGCCGGTCGACACCAGTTCGCGGATGCGCTGCATGCCCTGGGTCCGGCGGTAGGACAGGTCCACGTCGAGCAGCCGGTCGGCGCGGCGCGCCGCGTCGATCACGCCGCGCGTCTCGGCCGCCGTGCGCGCGAGCGGCTTCTGGCAGAACACCGCCACCCCACGCGCGAGCGCCGCCTCGGCCTGCTGCGCATGAAGCGCGCTGGGCGTGGCGATGACGAGGCCGTCGAGGTCCTGGTCCAGCAGCGCATCGAGCGAGTCCACGCCCGCCGCGTCCGGCGCAATGGCACAGGCGGCCTCGCGCGCCGCGGGCTCGGCGTCGGCGATGGCGGCGATCTCGGCCGCGCCGTCGCGCGCGATCGCCTCCATGCGGTTGCGGCCGATCCAGCCCACGCCGAGGAAGCCCAGGCGCGGCCTGCGCACCGGCGCGGCCGCGGCGCCCGCATCGCGCACGCTGAAAGCGCCTTCGGCCCTCACGTGGTCACCACCGCTTTGAGAAAACCGTCGGGCCGCGTGCGCGTGAGCTCGAGCGCCTCGCCGAGCCGGTCGAGCGGCAGGCGGTGGGTGAAGAGCGGCGCCGGATCGAGCCGGCCCTCCGCCATCAGCGCCACCGCCTCGCGGATGCCCTGCACGTACATGCGCGGATCGCGCTCGTGCGCGTTGATCACGTCGATGCCGCGCCAGTTCCACATCTGCATGTTGACCTGGCGCGTGCCGTCCTGGTGGTAGCCGGCGATCACGAGCCGCCCCCGCTCGCCGGTGAGCTCGCCCGCGAGGTCGAGCGGCCACTGCAGGCCGACCGCCTCGATGGTGCGCTCGCACATGCGCTCGCCCGTGAGGCGCTTCACCTCGTCGAGGATGCGCCAGTGGTCGTCCATGACGATGGTGTGGGCCGCGCCCGCCGCGCGCGCCACCTCCAGCGCGAAGGGCCGGCGCGAGATCGCGATCACCCGCGCGCCGGCGTCGGCCGCCAGCCGCGTGAGGATCGCGCCGAGAAAGCCGATGCCCACGATCGCCACCGTCTGCCCCGCGCGGATCTCGCTGCGGCGGAAGATGTTGACCGCGCAGCCCAGCGGCTCGCCGGGCATCGCCGCCTTGGCGAGCGAGGCCGGCAGCGGCACCACGGCCGCGGCATCGGCCACGTCGTACTCGGCATGCGCGCGGTAGGTGAGCGCGGCCACGCGGTCGCCGACCGCGAGGCCTTCGACGCCCTCGCCCAGCGCCGCCACGCGGCCCCAGCCCTCGTGGCCCGGCGCGCCCGCGGGCTGCGGGTATTCGAACCAGGACCGGCCTTCCCACAACGGCAGGCTCGAGGCGCACACGCCCGAGCCTTCGAGCTGCAGCAGCACCTGGCCCGCGCCCGGCTCGGGGCGGTCCACGCGCTGCAGGATCGCCTGTCCGGGCGATGCAATCACGCTGGCGAGCATGCTCACCTCCCGCTCATCGCGAGCAGCGGGCTGTGCCGGTCGGCCTTGCGCGGCGCCGCCGCGGGCTCGGCGCGCATCTGCTGCAGCCAGCGGTAGAGGCGCTCGACGCCCTGGCGCGCATCGATGGCGGGGCGCCATCCGGTCGCGGCCTCGAAGCGCCGCGTGTCCGAGACGTAGTAGCGCTGGTCGCCGGTGCGCCAGTCCTCGTGCGCGGTCGCGGGCCGCCGGCCGTCGAGGCGCTCGATCTGGTCCAGCAGGTCGAGCAGGCTGATCACGTTGCGCGGGCCGCCGCCGATGTTGAAGGCGCTGCCCGCGAGCTTGTCGATGTGATGCTGCGCGAGCACGAAGGCATCCACCAGGTCGTCGACGAAGAGGATGTCGCGCACCTGCTTGCCGTCGCCGAAGAGCGTGATCGGCTCGCCGTCGAGCGCGCGCAGCAGGAAGTGCGCGACCCAGCCCTGGTCCTCGGTGCCGAACTGCCGCTGCCCGTAGATGCAGCTCATGCGGAACACGACGGTCTTCATGCCGTAGCTGCGCGCATAGTCGTGCACGTACTGGTCGGCCGTGCCCTTGGAGCAGCCGTAGGGGCTGTGGAAGTCGAGCGGCCGCGCCTCGGAGATGCCGTGCGCCGCGATGTCGGCCGCCACGGGGCGGTAGCGCTGGTCCTCGAGCTTCAGGCCCACGTCCTCCAGGCCGCCATAGACCTTGTTGGTCGAGGTCACGAGCACCGAGGGCGGCACCGGCTGCGCGCGCGCCGCCTCGAGCACGTTGAGGGTGCCGAGCGCGTTGATCGCGAAGTCCTCGCGCGGATCGACGAGGCTCGTGGTCACCGCGACCTGGGCCGCGAAGTGGAACACGTGGCCGGCCCTGGCGACCGCCCGCTCCACCGCCGCGGCGTCGCGGATGTCGGCCACCATCACGTCGAGGCCGGTCGGATGGTTCTGCTCCAGCCAGGCCAGGTTGCGCTCCACGCCCGGACGCGAGAGGTTGTCCAGCACCAGCACGCGCTGGCCTTCGGACAGCAGCCGGTGCGCGAGGTTCGCGCCGACGAAGCCCGCGCCGCCCGTGATGAGCGTGACCCGGTCCTTGCCGTTGAGCGCGCGCCGGGGGGTGAGTACCGCGTCCCTGCTGTTCATATGGCCAACCCGCGCGCCGAGAGTTCCGCGCTCGCCTGCGCCACGCGGTCCACCGCGGCCTGCCCTTCGAGCCAGGCCGCGAGTTCGGCCAGGCCGTCGTCCAGCGTCACGCGCGGCGTGTAGCCGAGCACGCGGCGCGCCTTGGAGATGTCGGCGTAGCAGTGGCGGATGTCGCCGACCCGGTACTTGCCCGTGATCTCGGGCAGCAGGTCCTGCTTGCCCACGGCCTGGGCCACGCGCTCGGCGATGTCGCGCACGCTGTGCGCCTCGCCGCTGCCGATGTTGAACACCTCGCCGGCCGCCGCCGGCATCTCGAGCGCGAGCCGGCAGGCGCGCGCGATGTCGTAGACGCTCACGAAGTCGCGCTGCTGGTGACCGTCCTCGAAGATCTTCGGCGGGCTGTCGTTGAGCAGCCGCGAGGCGAAGATCGCGAGCACGCCGGTGTAGGGATTGGACAGCGCCTGGCGCGGACCGTAGGCGTTGAAGAAGCGCAGCGCGGCCGTCGGGATGTTGTAGGCGCGGCCGATCATCAGGCACATGCGCTCCTGGTCGAACTTGGACAGCGCGTACACCGAGGCCAGCGCCGGCGGCTTGTCCTCGGGCGTGGGCGCGGGCACGAGGGCGATGCCGTCCTCGTCGCGCCATTCCCAGTCGCCGCGGCGCAGCTGCTCCAGCGTGCGCTCCTGCACCGTGCGCAGCTCGCCGGCCGCGGTGCGGTAGAGGCCTTCGCCATAGAGGCTCATGCTCGATGCCACCACCAGCCGCTTCACGGGCCGTTCGATCAGCGCCTCCAGCAGCACCGCGGTGCCGAGGTTGTTGACGCGCGTGTAGTGCGCCACCTCGTACATGCTCTGGCCCACGCCGACGGCCGATGCGAAGTGGTAGACCGCATCGATGCCCTTGAGCGCCGCGCGCACCGCCTGCGGGTCGCACACGTCGCCGACCATGAGTTCCACGTCGGCCTCGAGGTAGTCGGGCCTGCGGCCCGAGTCGCCATGCACCTGAGGCGCGAGGTTGTCGAGGACGCGCACGCGATAGCCGTGGGAAAGAAGCTCGTCCGCCAGATGCGAGCCGATGAAGCCGGCACCGCCGGTGATGAGAATGTGCTGAGACATGAAACCCCTTCTTGTTTGATTTCGCCGGCGGCTCCGCAACGGAGGAACGGCGTGCGTCCAACGCCTTGGCGAAGCGCAAAAGTCGGCGAAAAGCGGCCGCCTTGATGTGCGAAGGTACTTACCTGCGTGTAGGCAAGATGCCCTGTTACGCCACTGCTGAGTTGGCTGCGCGCATAGAGCGCGTTTCGCGTGCGCGCAGCGCTTCAAACCGGCGTAGATTGCAAAGGAACAAAGCAGCGGCTTTGTGCAACATCACGTCCGCCGCGCGCATGCGGCGGCACTCGCAAAGGCTTCCAACATGAGCAAGATACGTGTCGCAATCGTCGGTGTGGGCAACTGCGCCTCCTCGCTGGTGCAGGGTGTGCACTTCTATGGCAACGCCCAGGGCACCGACTTCATCCCGGGCCTGATGCATCCCGACCTCGCCGGCTACCGCCCCTCGGACATCGAGTTCAGCGCGGCCTTCGACGTGCATGCGAGCAAGGTGGGCCGCGACCTCGGCGAGGCCATCTACGAGGAACCCAACAACACGATCCGCTTCGCCGAGGTGCCGAAGCTCGGCGTGACGGTGCACCGCGGCCCGACGCACGACGGCGTCGGCACCTACCTCAAGGGCGTGGTGCCGCTCTCGCCCGCGAAGGCGCAGAACGTGGCGAAGATCCTGAAGGAGACGAAGACCGACGTGGTCGTCTCGTACCTGCCGGTGGGCTCCCAGAAGGCGACCGAGTGGTATGCCGAGCAGGTGCTCGAGGCCGGCTGCGCCTTCATCAACTGCGTGCCGGTGTTCATCGCCTCGAAGCCCGAATGGGAGCGCCGCTTCGCCGAACGCGGGCTGCCGATCATCGGCGACGACATCAAGTCGCAGGTGGGGGCGACCATCGTGCACCGCATCCTGACCGACCTCTTCCGCAAGCGCGGCGTGCGGCTCGACCGCACCTACCAGCTCAACTTCGGCGGCAACACCGACTTTCTCAACATGCTGGAGCGCGAGCGCCTGCAGTCGAAGAAGATCTCGAAGACGCAGGCCGTCACGAGCCAGCTCGGCCATCCGATGAAGGTGTCCGACGTGCACGTGGGGCCGAGCGACCACGTGCCCTGGCTCGCCGACCGCAAGTGGTGCTACATCCGCATGGAGGGCACCACCTTCGGCAACGTGCCGCTGCACTGCGAGGTGAAGCTCGAGGTCTGGGATTCGCCCAACTCGGCCGGCGTGGTGATCGACGCGGTGCGCTGCGCCAAGCTCGCGCTCGACCGCGGCGTGGGCGGTGCGGTGCTGGCGCCGTCGAGCTACTTCATGAAGTCGCCGCCGCAGCAGTTCACCGACGACGAGGCGCGCGAACTGGTCGAAGCCTTCATCCGCGGCGATGCGGAGGCCACCGCACCGCCCGAATCCAGACCGCGCGCGCACAAGCCCGCCGTCCGCCACGCCGCCGCCAGGAGCAAGCTCGCATGATCGAAGCCGTCAAGTTCTGGAACGAGCCCAACAACAAGTCGCACTGGGACCTCGAGCTCGACCCCGACTGGTCGGCCTATGCGCAGATGGTGAAGCTGGCCTCCGCCGCGGTGCGGGCCGAGAACGCGGGGCTGACGCAGGTGCTCGGCGGCATCTCGCCGATCGACGCGCACTTCATGGCGGGGCTGCGCGACCGCGGCGTGCTCGACGGGCTCGATGCGGTCGCGGTGCACGGCTTCCCGCTGGACTGGAACAACTGGCTGATCCACGAATGGCCGCAGCGCATCGCCGAGATCGAGGCCGTGACGCACCTGCCGGTGTGGGTGACCGAGGTCGGCGTGTCGACCTTCGGCGCCGAGGAGGTGCAGGAGTTCGGCCTGCGCCGCACGGCCGAGCTGCTGATCGGCCGCGTGCCGCGCATCTTCTGGTACTCGCTCTACGACCTGCCGCAGGCCTGGCCCGCCACCACGCGGCACCGCGAGGCAGAGGGGTCGAGCTACTACCGGCACTTCCACATGGGCCTGCTGCGCGAGGACGGCACGCCCAAGATCGCCTGCGAGCAGTTCGCGGCCTACACGCCCGCGATGGGCATCTGCCAGTGGTTCCACTTCGAGGACCACCGCCTCGACGACGCGGTGCGCTGGCTCGAGCGCCTGGGCGTGCGCCAGCTGCGCACCGGCCTGAGCTGGGCCGACAGCTTCCGCCCCGGTGCCGACGAATGGTTCGACCGCCAGATGCGCGCGCTGGAGGACTTCGACGTGACGCTGACCTTCTGCTTCACGCCCGAGCACCGCGGCATCGCGCCGCACCACACCAGCCCGCCGCAGCAGCCGGAGGAGTTCGCCGAGTTCTGCGCGCGGACGGTGCGGCGCTATGCGTCGAACCGCGCGTGCACCGTGATGCCCTTCGCCGAGGCCGGCACCGCCGCGCCTTCGCGCGTCTCGGCGCGCTGAGCCGGGGAGAGCTCGCCGGCGGAGAGCAGGCCGTCGAAATATTCGATGGTCCTGCGCAGGCCCTCTTCCAACTGCACGCTCGGCTGCCAGCCGAACATCTGCTTCGCGAGGCCCACGTCGGGGCGGCGCTGCATCGGGTCGTCCGAGGGCAGCGGCGCGAAGGCGAGCTTCGACGAGGAACCCGTGAGCCGGATCACCAGCGTGGCGAGCTCGCGCACGGTGAACTCCACCGGGTTGCCGATGTTCACCGGCCCCGGTGCGCCCGGGTCCGCTTCCATGAAGCGGTTGAGCCCTTCGACCAGGTCGTCCACGTAGCAGAAGCTGCGCGTCTGCTGCCCTTCGCCGTAGATGGTGATCGGGTCGCCGCGCAGCGCCTGCACGATGAAGTTCGACACCACCCGCCCGTCGCGCGGATGCATGCGCGGGCCGTAGGTGTTGAAGATGCGCGCCACGCGGATGTCGACGCGGTGCTGCCGGTGGTAGTCGAAGAACAGCGTCTCGGCGCAGCGCTTGCCCTCGTCGTAGCAGCTGCGGATGCCGATCGGGTTGACCTTGCCCCAGTAGCTCTCGGGCTGCGGATGCACGTCGGGGTCGCCGTAGACCTCGCTGGTCGAGGCCTGCAGGATGCGCGCACGCACGCGCTTGGCCAGCCCCAGCATGTTGATCGCGCCGTGCACGCTGGTCTTGGTGGTCTGCACCGGGTCGTGCTGGTAGTGCACGGGCGAGGCCGGGCATGCGAGGTTGTAGATCTGGTCGACCTCGACGTAGAGCGGCATCGTCACGTCGTGGCGCATCAGCTCGAAGTGCGGGTTCGCGAGCAGATGCTCGACGTTGCGGCGCGTGCCGGTGAAGAAGTTGTCGACGCAGAGCACGTCATGGCCCTGCGCGAGCAGCCGCTCGCAGAGGTGGCTTCCCAGGAAGCCCGCGCCGCCGGTCACGAGGATGCGGCGCTGGGTGTTGTAGATGCGCATGTTGTTCTCCTTTTGTTCCTTGGTTGTTCCTGGCTGTCCGTTTCGTCTCACCGCCCGATGGCCAGATAGTCGAAGCCCTGCGAGCGGATGTCCGGGTCGTAGAGGTTCCGTCCGTCGAAGATCAGCGGCTGCCGCAGCACCGTCTTCAGCGCGCTGAAGTTCGGGCTCTTGAAGGCCTTCCAGTCGGTGAGGATCACGAGCGCGTCGGCGTCCTCCGCCGCCTGCATCGGGTTGTCGACGTAGCGCAGCCGCGCCACGAGCTCGGGCATGCCGTCGAGGTCGCCCGCGAGCACCTTGCGCGCCTCGGCGATCGCGACCGGATCGTGCGCGACCACCTCGGCGCCGCGCACCAGCAGCGCCTTGATGACGATGCGGCTCGGCGCCTCGCGCATGTCGTCGGTGTCGGGCTTGAAGGCCAGGCCCCAGACGCCGAAGCGGCGCCCGCGCAGGTCCTCGCCGAAGCGGCGCACGATCTTCTCGACCAGCACGAGCTTCTGCGCGTCGTTGACGGCGCGCACGGCTTCGAGCACCTGCAGCCGCTGGCCGTGGGTGGCGGCCGTGTGGACCAGCGCCTGCACGTCCTTCGGAAAGCAGCTGCCGCCGTAGCCGAGGCCCGCGTAGAGGAAGCTGTAGCCGATGCGCGGATCGGAGCCCACGCCGCGGCGCACCTGCTCGATGTCCACGCCCACCTTCTCCGCGAGGTTGGCGAGCTCGTTCATGAAGCTGATGCGCGTGGCGAGCATCGCGTTGGCCGCGTACTTGGTGAACTCGGCCGCCTTCACGTCCATGTGGATCATGCGGTCGCGCTGGCGGTTGAAGGGCGCGTAGAGCCGGGTCATGATCTCGCGCGCCTGCCGCCCCGGCTCGCCGGGCTCGGTGCCGACGACGATGCGGTCCGGCCGCATGAAGTCGTCGACCGCCGCGCCCTCCTTCAGGAACTCGGGGTTCGAGACGATGGTGACGGGAATGCCCTGCAGGCCGCTGCCGGCCGCGTGGTCGCCGTCGGCGCGCCGCTGCGACAGCTCTTCCTCGATGGCCGCGCGCAGCTTGCCCGCGGTGCCCACCGGCACGGTGGACTTCTCCACCACCACCTTGAAGCCCTGCATGTGCCGCCCGATGCTGCGGCCCGCGGCCAGCACGTACTGCAGGTCGGCGCTGCCGTCCTCGCCGGGCGGCGTGCCGGCCGCGATGAAGATCAGGTCGCCATGGTGCACCGCGCGCGCCACGTCGGTGGTGAAGTCCAGCCGCCCCATACGCACGTTGCGCTCGATGAGCTGCGGCAGCCCCTCCTCGTGGATCGGCACGCCGCCCGAGCGGAGGATGTCGACCTTGCGTTCGTCGACGTCGAAGCAGATGACTTCGTTGCCGATCTCCGCGAGGCAGCTGCCCGTGACGAGACCCACGTAGCCGGTACCGAGGACTGAGATTTTCATGGAGGCGTGAGAGAGAGGAGGTGAAGCGGGATGGCGTGTGTGTCAGCGTTGAAAAAACCTAGCAGAAATTTTTCAGCGAAGGAACAGGACAGCGCCGTGGCGCGCCGCGGACTGCATTGATGAGCGGGAACCGCGCCACACTCGCGCCATGACGACCTGGACACCCAACTTCAACTGGATCACGCACCAGCTCGCCGTGGGCGGCAGCTTTCCCTCGGAGCGCGCCGAAGAGCTCGCGAGCGCGCACGGCATCCGCGCGGTGATCGACCTGCGCGAGGAAGGCAAGGACGACGAGGCCGTGCTGCAGCGGCACGGCATCACCCTGCTGCACCTGCCGACGGAAGACATGTGCGGTGTGGATGCGGCCCAGCTCGAAGACGGGGTGGTGTTCGCCAACGCCTCGCTCGACCGCGGCGAGCGCCTGCTCATCCATTGCGAGCACGGCATCGGCCGCTCGGCCACGCTCGCGCTCTGCGTGATGGTGTCGCGCGGCGAGGCGCCGCTCGATGCGCTCGAACGCATGAAGACGCAGCGCGCGCTGGTCTCGCCCTCGCCGGCACAGTTCGCATGCTGGAGCGGCTGGCTCGCACGCCACCGCGAACAGCGCGGCGCCGCCTGGGCGCTTCCCGACTTCGATGCCTTCCAGGCCATCGCCTACCGCCACCTGCAGTCCGGCTGATGCTCGTCTACGGCGACGCCACGCGGCGCGAGGCCGTCGCGCACAAGCTCGCGCGGCTGCGCGGGCAGCTCGCGGCCGCGCGGGACCTGCCGCCGGGCGTGGGGCGACATGCCCTGCTGGTGGATGCGCTGATCGAAGCCGGCGAGATCGCGCAGGGCATCGCCGATGCGCGTTTCGCGGCCGCCGGGCGGCGCGACGGGCGCTGGCCCGACGCCGAGGCCGCGATGGCCCTCACCTGCGCGATGGCCCGGCGCTGCGCGCGCTCCTGGCAGCGCGGATTCGCCGACCTGCCGGCCGACGAGGAAGCGCGCGTCGAAGCGAGCGCATCGCGGCTTCCGGCCATCGAGCTCGAAGTGAAGCAGCCGGAGGGCTACGCCTTCTACGCGCTGTACCCCGAAGCCTTCTTCGCGGCGGCGCAGCAGCTCGGCGGGCCGCCATGGCGCGTGATCGGCCTGCGCAGCATCGGCACCAGCCTGGCCGCGATGGTGGCGGCCGCGCTCGGCGACGACGCGCCGCTGACGCTGCGGCCCATCGGCCATCCCTTCGACCGCCGCGTCGCGTGGCAGCACGGCGCGCTCGCGATGGCCGGCGCGCGGCATGCGGTGGTCGACGAAGGCCCCGGTCTCTCTGGCTCGTCGGTGGCGGGCGTGGTGCGGCAGCTGCGCGCCGAAGGCGTGGCGCCCGCGCGCATCCACCTGTTCCCCGGCCACGGCAACGGCCCCGGCGCACAGGCCGGCGACGCGACGCGCGCGCTCTGGGCCGAGACCGCCTCGCACGTCGTCGGCTTCGATGCGCTGATCCTGCATGCGCGCGAACCGGTGCATCGGCTGCGCACCTGGGTCGAGGAGATCGTCGGGCCGCTGCGCGCGCCGCTGCAGGAGATCACGGGCGGCGGATGGCGCGCCGCCCACGGTGCGCGCGATGCCGGCGCGCTGCCCGCGCATCCCTGGCAGGAGCGCCGCAAGTTCCTCGCGCACGCGGCCGCGGGCACATGGCTGGTGAAGTTCATCGGCCTCGGGGATGCGGCGCGGCAGCGCCACGCCTGCGCGCGGCAGCTCGCGGCAGCGGGTTTCTCGCCCTCGGTGGCGGGCCTCTGCCATGGCTTCATCGTCGAGCGCTGGCACGGGGAACTGGCGCCGCTGTCGCCGGCGCGGCTCGGCGAGCCGGCGCTGCGCGCGCGGCTGGTGGCACGGCTCGCGGACTACATCGCCTTTCGTGCGCGTGCTTTCGCGCTGCCGGACCAGCCCGGCGCGTCGCTGCAGGCACTGCACGAGGCCGGCCGGCACAACGCCGCCGAGGCGCTCGGCGAAGCGGTCGGCGCGCAGGCATGGGTCCGCCATGCGCGCGAGGCGGCGCGCATGCAGCCGCGGGTGCGTGCGGTGCGCACCGACAACCGCATGCATGCCTGGGAATGGCTCGACGACGGCGAACGCCTGCTGAAGACCGATGCGGTGGACCACCATGCGGGCCACGACCTCGTCGGATGCCAGGACGCCGCCTGGGACGTGGCGGGCGCCGCGGCCGAGTTCGGCCTCTCGGACGGCGAGCAGCGCGAACTGCTCGACGACCTCGCGCGGCGCGGCTGCGCGGTCGACGCGGAACTCGCGGCCTTCTACCTGCCGGCCTACCTCGGGTTCCAGCTCGGCCACTTCAGCCTCGCGGCGCAGGACGCGCCGGCATCCGAAAGCGCGCGCCTTTCACGCGAGGCCGGGCGCTATGCCCGCCTGCTGCAACGCCGGCTCGCGGGCGCCGGCTGATCGCCCGTCGTCCGCGTGCGAACCAAAGCGTTCAGCGCCGCGGCCGCGCCGCCGCCGCCCGCGGACCGCATGTAGTCTGCGCTCGCGCTCCACACGAGAAACGCTCCTACGCGGCGCGGCCCGCGGCAACGCGAATCTGCCGCCAGGGTGAACAACACTGGCTCGACAACCTTTTTTTCTCGTGGGTGCGAGTTGGGCGGCGGCCGTGACGGTCGCCGCTCCTTTTTTGCGGGCACTTTTCTGGTTTCAAGATGACGACTCTCGAACTGCTGTTCGCGCGCGCCGGCCGCCGGCGCTCCTGGCGCCGGATGATCGGCTTCTGCATCGTCACGGCCGGCCTCGCCTTCCTGGTGCTGCAGGCGATCGAAGCCGTGGCCACGGGCGATGCCCGCGTGCGCGGCGCGCTGCTCGGCGGCAGCCTGGCCGCGCTGGCGACGGCCCTCGGCACGCTGCCGGTGCTGCTGTCGCACCAGTTCTCCCAACGCAGCTTCGACAGCATGCTCGGCTTCGGCGCGGGCGTGATGCTCGCGGCCACCTCCTTCTCGCTCGTGATCCCCGCGCTCGATGCGGCGCAGACGCAGGGCTTCGGCGCCTGGGGCGCGGGCGGCATCGTCGGCGCGGGCGTGCTGCTGGGCGCCGCGCTGCTGCTCGCGATCGACCGGCTCGTGCCGCACGAGCATTTCATCAAGGGGCACGAGGGGCCGAAGGCCGTCAAGCTCAAGCGCGTGTGGCTGTTCGTGCTCGCGATCGCGCTGCACAACCTGCCCGAGGGCCTGGCGATCGGCGTGGCCTTCGCGGGCTCCGACCCGGTGGCGGCCACCGCGCTGGCCACCGGCATTTCGATCCAGGACGTGCCCGAGGGCATGGTGGTGGCGCTCGCGCTGCGCGGCGTGGGCTACGGCCGGCTGCTGTCCGCGGGCCTGGGCGTGGCCTCGGGGCTGGTCGAGCCCGCGATGGCGGTGCTCGGCGCGACGGTGGTCACGCTGACTGCGAGCCTGCTGCCCTGGGGCCTCGCGCTCGCGGCCGGTGCGATGCTGTTCGTCATCAGCCACGAGATCATTCCCGAATCGCACCGGCAGGGACACGAGGCCTTCGCGACCGGCGGGCTGATGCTCGGCTTCGTCGTGATGATGGTGCTCGACACGGCGCTGGGCTGAACCGGAGGACGGCCATGACCGCACTGGACCTGCTGAACCTCGACGTGCTGCTGGCGCGCAGCGTGCTGCTGCGGGCCGACTACATGTCGGTGCAGCGCCGCATCCGCGACGCGATCACGCGCGAGCGCGAGACGGGCGACGTGGAGGACGGCGCCTCGGAGTACGACTTCGACGAACTCGTCGCCGCGATGAGCCGCTCGCTCTCGGCCGATGCGCGCTACCTCTGCACCCTGTCGCTGATCGTGCGGCGGATCATCGAGCAGGCGCGCGCCGCGGCCTGAAGCGCGCTCAGCCGCCGCCCCCCAGCGCGGGCTTGGCGATCATGAGCCAGAAGAGCGCGAGGAAGAGAAAGAACGCCGGCACGCCGAGCGCCACCCACCACTTGAAGAACAGCCAGTAGCGCGGCGGCAGCGCCGTGCCGTCGCGTGCGGCCTCCGCCGCGAGGTCGCGCAGCCGCATCTGCAGCCACACTACCGGCAGCCAGCAGGCGATGGCGAGCGCATAGCAGATCAGCGAGGCCTCGATCCACGGCGTGGAGAGCGGCAGGCCCATGCGATGCACGAGCATGAAGCCCGTGAGCGGCTGCAGCACGGCGGTGGTGGCGGTGAAGAGCCAGTCGGCGCGCACCACCATGCGGGCCACCACCGCCACCGCGCGCACGTCGCGCGACAGGGTGGTGGCGAGCAAGTAGAAGGCCGATCCGATCCCGGTGCCGAACAGCAGCGTGGACGAGATCACATGCAGGTATTTCAGGACGAGGTATTCCATCGGTGGCGTGTCTCCTTGGGTCGGACCGGCGGCTCCATGCACCACAGCAGCAGGATGGCCGCGGCCATCGGCAGGTTCTTGGACAAGGGGCCGAACGGATGCAGCCAGAACTCGGGCATCGCCCAGGTGATGGCCGCGGTGTAGAAGGCCATGAGCCCGAGCTGCAGCGGCCACAGCAGGCGGGCGCGCCAGGCGGCCGACAGCGCGATCGTGCCGATGCCGAGTGCCAGGTCGAACAGCGCGGCGCCGTTCAGCAGCCATTCGGCGAGCGGGCCCTCGGCGCCCACGCGCGCGAGCAGCGCCAGGCTCTGGTCGCGCGGATAGAGCCCGATCGAGACGACGAAGGTCCAGATCCACACCAGCGCCACCGACCAGCGCAAAAGCGGCAGCATCCAGCGCAGCCACGCGCCACGGCGCAGCGCTTCCGCGCCCTGCGCAGGCACGAAGGCACGGTGCGAACGCGGTGCGCGGCCGAGCCACTGCGTGAAGTCGTCGGCCGGCGCGGCATTGCCGTCGAGCAGCATGCCGGCGGTTTCGGCATCGAGGAAGCTGCCCTTCCAGTGCCCTGCGATCCGCGCCGCGAAGCGGAACAGCCCCTCGGGCAGCGGCAGCACCCAGGCGCGGCGCGCATGGCCGAGCTGGCGGCGCAGGTCGAACAGGTAGTCGTCGAAGCGCACCGGCGCCGGACCGACGAAGGCGATGGTGCGGCTGCGCGCGGGCCGCGCCTCGGCCAGCGCCACCACGCCCGCCACCACGTCGTGCAGATGCACCGGCTGCAGCGGCTGGCGCCCGCCGCCCGGCAGCGCGAGCAGCGGCATCACGGCCAGCATGGCGAAGAGCTGCGCGCTCGCGCCTTCGTCGCCCCACACCAGCGAAGGCTGAACGATCGCCGATGCGACGCGGCACTGCCGCAGGTGCCGGTCGGCCTCGCCCTTGCTGCGGTGGTAGGCGCTGCGCGCATCGACCGCGGCGCCGAGGGCGGAGACCTGGATGACGAGCGCGACGCCCGCCGCCGCGCAGGCATCGAAGAGCTGCACGGGCGCGCGATGGTGAACGGCATCGAACTCGCCAGCCGCGCGCTCGCGCAGCACGCCCGCCGCATTCACCACCACGTCGCCGGCACGCAGGTGCGCGGCCCAGAACGAGGCCGGCGGCACCTGCATCAGGTCGGCGGCGAGCCATGCGGTGTGCGCCTGCGGCCAGGTGGCTTCGGCGGATGCCCGCACCGGGTCGCGCGCGGTGCAGAGCAGCGACGTGCCGCGTTCGGCGAAGGCTTCGGCGAATGCGCGGCCGAGAAAACCGGAAGCGCCGACGATCACCACCCGCATCGCGCGCCCTCCTCTTCCGTGCCGCCGCCTCAGCGCCGCGCCGGGCGGTTGGCCACCGCGCAACCGAGCGCGAGGCCGAGCGCGAAACTGGCGTAGACCGCCACCATCGCGGTGCGCGAGAGGTGATGCTCGAAGCCGGGCTTCAGGCGCCGCGGCGTGGCGAGGTAGTCCACCGCGCAGGCGGTCGCCGCCGCCACGCCCGCGCCGGACAGCGCAGCCGGCACCGACTGCGCCGGCCGCCGGTTGGCATGCAGCCAGGCGTAGAGCACGGCCCAGAAGGTCGCGGAGCCGTGGTGGATGACATAGCCGAGCAGCGTATGGCGCAGCGACGGCGATCTCTGGAACAGCGCCTTGCGGTCCCACACCCAGTGGCTGATCGCGTTGGTCGGCGCGCTCGAACTGCCGGCCTCGTAGCGCCCGCAGACCGAGAGCGCGATGGTCGAGGCCACGCTCGCGAAGGCGCCCGCGATCAGGCCGGTCCGCAGCGCCGATCGCGTGGTGGTGTCTGCCGTGCCGGGCGGCGCGGCTTGCGGGTGGTGGTCGTCGTTTTCTGTGTTCGTTGGCATGCGCGGAGCTTGGCCGCTCCCGTGCGGTGCGCGCGTGCGACGCGGAGCACGGCGGCGTAGGCTGGTGTCGCCAGCGCGCCGAGCCGCTGTCCGACACCTCGCGGCCGGTTGCGGGCGCAGCGTCGGTGCATTGCATGGAAAGGGTGAACCGAGCATGAAGGCTCAACAAGCAAAGAGCGACGAACGCGACAACCGGCGGGTGTTCCGTTGGGGCATCGGCGCGGCGATCGTGGTGTTCCTGCTGGCGCTGCTCTACAACCTGCTGATACAGACGCGCGAGGAAGGCCCCGTCAAACCCGACACGCCGACGCAGAGCGCACCGCAGGTCACGCCGCAGAGTACCCCCGGCGGCTCCGCAAGTGGCACGGCCGGCGGCAATGCCCCGCCCGACAGCGGCAGCGGCCCCACCGGCTCGCGGCCCGCCGAACCCTCGGCCGGCAACGCCACGGGCCGATAACCGGCGCCAGGTTCCGGGGGCGCCTCAGCGTCGTGCCGCGCGCCGCAGACAGTCGATCAGCTGCTGCGTGCTCGGCGTGCGGCGCCGCCCGCGCAGCGTGATCAGGCCCACGGGCGGCAGCTCGATCGGCACCGCGATCGGCAGCACCTTCAGCATGCCCTGCTGCTGGAAATGGCGCGCCACCGAACGCGCCATGAAAGCCACCGCGTCGCGCTGCTGCACGAAGCTGACCTGCGCAAGGAACGAGGCCGATTCGATGATGTCGGCCGGCGGATGCACGCCGTCGCGGAAGAACATCTGGTCGAGCTTGACGCGCAGCGACGCCCACGGCGGCGGCATCACGCAGCGCTCCTTCGCGAGCCCGGCGAAGTCGAGGCGGCGCTTCGACGCGAGCGCATGGCCGGGCCGCACCACCACGGCCATCGGCTCGGCGAGCAGCGCCTCGGTCTCGAGGTCGGGCGCCGCATAGCCGGGTTCCAGCCGCCCCACGAAGAGATCGAGTTCGCCCAGGCGCAGCTTGGGCAGCAGCCGCGTGAGGTCGCCCTCCTCCACGAGCACCGTGGTCTGGGAGGAGTGCGCCTTGAGCATCTCGACCGCGCGCGCGAGCAGCACCGGCGTCGCGACCACCATCGCGCCCACGCTGGTGCGGCCTGCGGCGCCGCTCGCCACCGCGGCGATCTCGTCGCGCGTGCGGTCGTAGTCGGCGAGCACCGAGCGCGCGAAGCGCACCACGCTGGCGCCGTAGGGCGTGGGCTCGGTGCCGCGCGTGGAGCGCTCGAACAGCGCGAGGCCGAACATGCGCTCGATCTCGGCGAGGGACTTTGAGACCGCCGGCTGCGTGACCGACAGGAACTCGGCAGCCCGGCCCAGGTGGCGGAACTGGTCGAGCGCCACGAGCATCTGCAGGTGGCGCAGCTTGAGGTTGGAACGCAGGACGCGGTCGATCTGGCTCATCGTGGTTCTCGGTTTTTCTGCGGAATGCTTCTGTTCGGGGTACATAACCTCCAGGCCATGAAGCGAGTCCGCTATTTCATTGGATTGCAATGATTGTCTGCTGAAGAATGCGCTCGGTCCTTCGAACAACGAAAGCAGGAGACACGCATGCCCTTCGATCACGCCTCTTTTCAGCGGCGCCAGCTGGTGCTGGGCGGCCTCGGCGCCGCCGCGCTCGCGGCTGCGCGTCCGGCGGCCGCGGCCGACTATCCCGAGCGGCCGATCACCTTCATCTGCCCCTGGCCGGCCGGCGGCACCGCCGACCGCTCGATGCGCGCCATCTGCCAGATCGCGGCCCGGGAACTGGGGCAGCCGATCGCGCTGGAGAACCGCGCCGGCGCCTCCGGCATGATCGGCACCAAGGCGCTCGCCTCGGCCCGGCCCGACGGCTACACCATCGGCCAGATCCCGATCTCGGTCACACGCTTCTCGCAGATCGGCACGGTGCAGATCGATCCGCTCAAGGACCTGAGCTTCATCGCGCGCACCTCGGGCCAGACCTTCGGCATCGCCGTGCCGGCGAACTCGCCCTTCAAGACCCTGCGCGACCTGGTGGCGCAGGCCAAGGCGAAGCCCGGCACCATCAGCTACGCGCACGCCGGCATCGGCGGCGCCACGCACGTGGGCATGGAGCAGTTCGCGCAGGCCGCAGGCGTGAAGTTCAACGCCATCGCCTACAAGGGCGGCTCGGCCGCGCTGCAGGACGTGCTCGGCGAACAGGTCGACGTGCTCGCGGACAGCAGCTCCTGGGCGCCGCACGTCGAAAGCGGCAAGCTGCGGCTGCTCGCCACCTGGGGCGAGCAGCGCACGCCGCGCTTCAAGGACACGCCCACGCTCAAGGAGCTGGGCTACGACGTGGTGGTGGAAGCGCCCAACGGCATCGGCGCGCCGCAGGGCCTGCCGCCCGCGGTGGAGAAGAAGCTGCGCGACGCCTTCCGCGTGGCGGTGAACAGCGAGGAGTTCAGGAAGGTCGCCGACAGCATCGATGCGCCCGTGATGTACCAGGACGGCCCCGACTACCGCAAGTACGTCGAAGCCACCTACCGGCAGGAGACCGACCTGATCCGCAAGCTCAACCTCAAGGAGCTGATGGCGAAGGGCTGAGCCGCTTCGCCACGCCTCCGCACGAACGCCCTTCATGAACGACAGCCCCCTGATCCGCCTGCATCCGAACGACAACGTGCTGGTGGCCAAGCGCCCGATCGCACTCGGCGAGACCATCGCTGGCTTCGGCGTGCGCGCGCGGGCGCAGATTCCCGCGGGCCACAAGATCGCGGCGCGCGCGATCGCGGCCGGCGAGCGGGTGCTGAAGTACGACACGCTGATCGGCGTGGCGTCGCGCGCGCTCGATGCCGGCGACTACGTGCACAGCCACAACCTCGCGCTGGTCGAGGCCTACCGCGACCCCGGCTTCTGCCAGGACGTGCGCCCGGTGGACTACGTGCCCGAGGCCGAGCGCGCGGGCTTCATGGGCTTCGTGCGACCGGGCGGCGGCGTGGGCACGCGCAACTTCATCGGCATTCTTTCCTCGGTCAACTGCTCGGCCACGGTGATCAAGCGCATCGCGGCGCACTTCACGCCCGAGCGGCTCGCGGCCTTCCCCAACGTGGACGGCGTGGCCGCCTTCGCGCAGACCAGCGGCTGCGGCATGTCGTCGCCGAGCGAGCACTTCGACGTGCTGCGGCGCACGCTCGCGGGCTATGCGCGCCATCCCAACCTCGCGGGCGTGCTGATCGTGGGCCTGGGCTGCGAGCGCAACCAGGTCGATGCGCTGGTCGACTCGCAAGGGCTCGAACAGGGCCGGCTGCTGCGCACGCTGGTGATGCAGGAGGTGGGCGGCACGCGCCAGACCATCGAGGCCGGCATCCGTGCGGTGGAAGACATGCTGCCCGAGGCCAACGCCGCGGTGCGCACGCGCGTGGGCGCGCAGCACCTCAAGATCGGCCTCGAATGCGGCGGCTCCGACGGCTTCTCGGGCATCACCGCGAACCCCGCACTCGGCGCCGCGATGGACCTGCTGGTGCGCCATGGCGGCACGGCCATCCTCAGCGAGACGCCCGAGATCCACGGCGTCGAATACATGCTCACGCGGCGCGCGGCCACGCCCGAGGTCGGGCAGAAGCTGCTCGACCGCCTCGCCTGGTGGGCGCGCTACGCCGCGGGCCAGAACGCGCAATTCAACGGCGTGGTCGGCCATGGCAACCAGGCCGGCGGGCTCGCGAACATCTTCGAGAAGTCGCTCGGCTCGGCGATGAAGGGCGGCACCACGCCGCTGCAGGCGGTGTACGAATACGCGGAGCCGATCGACAAGGCCGGCTTCGTCTTCATGGACTCGCCGGGCTACGACCCGGTCGCCGTCACCGGGCAGATCGCGAGCGGTGCGCAGCTGATCTGCTTCACCACCGGGCGCGGCTCGATGTTCGGCAGCAAGCCGGCGCCCACGATCAAGCTCGCGAGCAACACGCCGATGTTCCGCCGCCTCGAAGAGGACATGGACATCAACTGCGGCGTGGTGCTCGACGGCGAGCTCTCGGTGCCCGAGCTCGGCGAGCGGATCTTCCAGCAGATCCTGCGCCATGCCTCGGGCGAGCGCACACGCAGCGAGGCGCTCGGGCTCGGCGACCACGAATTCGTGCCCTGGCACCTCGGCATCGTCAGTTGATCGAGGCCCACCCTCTCCCTCGGTCACATCAACTTCACGCCACACATGCTCACGCTTTCCCGCCCCGATCTGCAACACACGGCCCACTTCATCGCCGGCGAATGGCGCGCCGGCGCCGACGGCCGCCTGCTCGACGTGAGCGATCCCGCGAGCGGCGCGTTGATCGCGCAGGTGCCCGACGCCGACGCCGGCACCGCGCGCGCGGCCGTCGATGCGGCGCACGCCGCCTTCCCGGCCTGGCGCCGCACGCCGGCCAAGGAGCGGGCCCGGATCCTCAAGCGCTGGAACGACCTGGTGCTCGCGAACCAGCAGGACCTGGGCCGCCTGATCTCGCGCGAACAGGGCAAGCCGCTGGCCGAAGGCATCGGCGAGGTCGCCTATGCGGCGAGCTACATCGAATGGTTCGCCGAAGAGGCCACGCGCGCGAATGGCGACCTCATTCCCGCGCCGGTGCCGGGGCGGCGCATGTTCGCGGTGCGCGAACCCGTGGGCGTGGTGGCCGCGATCACGCCGTGGAACTTTCCGGCCGCGATGATCGCGCGCAAGATCGCGCCCGCGCTCGCGGCGGGCTGCACCGTGGTCTGCAAGCCGGCCGAGGACACGCCGCTGACCTCGCTCGCGCTCGTGGCGCTGGCCGCCGAGGCCGGCGTGCCCGCGGGCGTGCTCAACATCGTGACCGCCTCGCGCGAGCGCACGCCCGAACTGGTGGACGCGTGGCTCGACGATGCGCGCGTGCGCAAGATCACCTTCACCGGCTCGACGCCCGTGGGCAAGCACCTCGCGCGCCGTTCGGCCGACACGCTCAAGAAGCTCTCGCTCGAACTCGGCGGCAATGCGCCTTTCGTCGTGTTCGAGGACGCCGACGTCGAGGCCGCGGTCGAGGGCCTGATGGCCGCCAAGTTCCGCAACGGCGGACAGACCTGCGTCTGCCCGAACCGCGTGTTCGTGCACCAGGCGGTGCATGCGCGCTTTGCCGAACTGCTGGTGGCGCGCGTCGCTTCGCTGCGCGTGGGCGCGGCCTCGAACGAGGCATCGCAGATCGGCCCGATGATCAATGCGCGCGCGGTCGAGAAGATCGAGCGCCACGTGCAGGACGCCGCTGCGCGCGGCGCGCGCGTGCTCACGGGCGGCACGCGGCTGCCCGCGCTCGGCCCCAACTACTTCGCGCCCACCGTGCTGGAAGATGCCGACGCGACGATGGCCTGCGCCTGCGAGGAGACCTTCGGCCCGGTGGTGCCGCTCACGCGCTTCACCGGCGAGGCCGAGGTGGTGGCCCAGGCCAATGCCACGCCCTTCGGCCTGGCCGCGTACTTCTACACGCAGGACGTGCGCCGCATCTGGCGCGTGGCCGACGCGCTCGAAGTCGGCATCGTCGGCATCAACGAAGGCGCGCTCGCCGCGGAGGCTGCGCCCTTCGGCGGCGTGAAGGATTCGGGCTACGGCCGCGAAGGCTCGGTGCACGGACTCGACGACTACCTGCACACCAAGTACCTGTGCCAGGGCCAGCTGGACTGACAACCACCACCCGGAGCAACACCCAACCATGCCCGCACACAACCCCTTCAAGACCGCGCTCGCCGCGCAGCAGCCGCAGGTCGGCCTCTGGCTCTCGATGGCCGATCCGTACATGGCCGAGGTCAGCGCCACCGCCGGCTTCGACTGGCTGCTGATCGACGGCGAGCATGCGCCCAACGACCTGCGCTCCACCCTCGCCGCCCTGCAGGCCGTGGCGCCGCACCCCGCGCAACCCGTGGTGCGCGCGGTGCAGGGCGAGACCGCGCTGATCAAGCAGCTGCTCGACATCGGCGCGAAGAACCTGCTCGTGCCCATGGTCGACACGCCGGAGCAGGCGCGTGCGCTGGTCGCCGCCACGCGCTATCCGCCGCTCGGCGTGCGCGGCGTCGGCAGCGCCGTCGGCCGCGCCTCGCAGTGGAGCGGACGCACCGATTACCTCGACGTCGCCGACGACGAGGTCTGCCTGCTGGTGCAGGCCGAGACCGTGAAGGCGCTCTCGAACCTCGAGGCGATCTGCGCGGTGGACGGCATCGACGGCGTCTTCATCGGCCCGGCCGACCTCGCCGCCTCCATGGGCCACCGCGGCCGGCCCGGCCATCCCGAGGTGCAGGCCGCGATCGAATCGGCCATGCGCACCATCGTCGCGTCCGGCAAGGCCGCGGGCACGCTGACCTCGGACCCGAAGCTCGCGCGGCGCTATCTCGACCTCGGCTGCACCTTCGTCGCCGTGGGGGTCGACCTGCTGCTGTTCGCGGGCGCGGCGCGGCGGCTGGCGGGGGAGTTCAAGGACACGGCAGGGGCCGCGGAGAGCGGACCGCGCGCGGCGTATTGAATCGAAGCCACGCGCAGGAAGCCATCTCCTCGCAAGGGTGATGCGCAGCGCCCGACCGAGGCGCTCATAATGCTGAGCGGCCAAGCCAGGGGCCGCCCCGCACGCACATCCCCACTCCTGGCGTTCACGGGACGACATCATGAGCGCATTGCACATGTTTCTACCGGCATCCGAGCCCGCACGCAGCGAAATGCTCGCGCAGTTGCTCAAGACACATCACATCCCGCGACATCTGGTCCGAGGCATCGCGCTGCGAAAACAGGGCGAGCGCGAGAAGGCAATGATGGTCGGCCCGATGCCGCTCAAGCCGCAGGGCGTGCCGTCGCCGCAAGACATCCGGATCCCCGCCTCGCAGAAGTGATCAGCGTTGCGCCCTCCTCAGGGCAAACAGGCGCCGCAAAGAAAAACGGGCTGGAGCTTGTGGCTCCAACCCGTTGTTCCATCTGACGATTTGGTCGGTGTGAAAGGATTCGAACCTTCGACCCCTTGCACCCCATGCAAGTGCGCTACCAGGCTGCGCCACACACCGAAGCCAGCGATTATAGCCGGCAGAAATCAACGTCCGACGGTCAGCAGCTCACGAATTTCAAAAAGCTCGCGTCGCAGATGCATCAGCTGCAGGGGATCGATGGTGCTCGGGGCACGGTGATTCGCAGCAGGCGCTTCGATGTGCTGCTCTTCGTCCTGGTGGATGGCGGCCTCGAAGGCTTCCTGATCGATCTCGACGGCCTCCATGCCCTCGAGCGGCACCACGCCGGCCTTGCGGCGGTCGCGCTCGCCCTGCACGATTTCCTGGAGCTTGTTGCGCGCACCGCTGATCGTGAAGCCCTGGTCGTAGAGCAGGTCGCGGATGCGGCGGATCATCAGCACCTCGTGATGCTGGTAGTAGCGACGGTTCCCGCGCCGCTTCATGGGGCGCAGCTGCGTGAATTCCTGCTCCCAATAACGAAGCACGTGCGGCTTGACGCCGCAGAGCTCGCCGACCTCACCGATGGTGAAGTAGCGTTTGACGGGAATGGGCGGGAGCGTTTTCTCCATTGAAATCAAGACCGTGCGCACGAAACCTTAGAGATTACTCTACGCACGCGCACTGCACCAAGCACTATTACTCACTTGGCGCCCAGGCTCCACTCGACCTCCGGCGCGCCGTCCGGCTGCGGCGGCTGTTGCTGCTGCTCGATGCTGCCGTGGATCTGTTCCTTCAGCTTGGCGCTCGCATGAAAGGTGGCCACGCGGCGCTCGCCGATGGGGATCGCCTCGCCGGTGCGCGGATTGCGGCCGGGCCGTGGCGCCTTCACGCGGATCTGGAAGTTGCCGAAGCCCGAGATCTTGACGTCGGAACCTTCGATCAGGCTGTTGGCGATCAGGTCGAAGAAGGCCTCGACCATGTCCTTGGATTCGCGCTTGTTGAGGCCGATCTGCTCGAACAGCAGGTCGGCCAGGTGCGCCTTGGTGAGCGCGGGCGTTTCGAGGGCTTCGAGCGTGAATTCCGCGGCGTTCATTCTCGTCACCCCCTCAGGCGCGCGCCGAGTCTGGCGCTCAGTTGTTCGATGATGGCGCGCACGGCCGGCTCCACCTGCTCGTCGGTGAGCGTGGCGCTGTCGTCCTGGAAGCTCAGGCGCACCGCCATGCTCTTCTCGCCTTGGGCGAGCCCGCCCGAAGCCGCTGCCGAACCGTCGCGCGCCGCTTGCGGGCGATAGATGTCGAACAGCGTGGCGTCGCGCAGCAGGCCCTGGGCGGCTGCCGCCGAACGGATGGCCTGCATCAGCGCATCGTGCGTGACCGCTTCGGCGACGACCACGGCAATGTCGCGCTCCACCGCCTGGTGCTTCGGTACCGGCTGCGCCACCGGAACGGGGCGCGCCGTGACGGCGTCGAGCTCGAGTTCGAACACCACGGGCGCGACCGCGAAGTCCCACTTCTGGCGCCAGCGCGGATGCAGCTCGCCGACGAAGCCGATCGCCTTGCCGTCGACCAGCACGCGGGCGGAGCGGCCCGGATGCAGCGCGGGGTGCTCGGCGGCCTCGAAGCTCGGCACCACGGGCGCCAGCAGCGCCTCGACGTCGCCCTTGGCATCGTAGAAGTCGACGCGCTGCGGCTTGCCGTCCCAGCGCGCTTCCTCGGCGTCGCCCCAGGCGAGGCCGGCGACGCGCATCGGCTGGTGCACGCCGCGCACGGTGGTGTCGGTGGTGGCCACGCTGTCGTCGCGCAGGAACACGCGGCCCACTTCGAACACGCGCACGCGCGGCGCCTTGCGGTCGAGGTTGAACTTGAGCACCTGCAGCAGCGAGCCGATCAGCGACGAGCGCATCACGCTCATCTGGCTGGCGATCGGATTGAGCAGCTTGACCGGGTTGGCGTTGCCCGCGAGATCCTGCTCCCAGTGCGCCTCGACGAAGCTGAAGTTGATGGTTTCCTGGTAGCCGAGCGCCGCCAGGCTGCGACGCACCGCGAAGCGGCTGCGCTGGGCCTCGGGCCGCACCCGGGCGGTGATCGGCGCGAGCGGCGCAGTGGTCGGCAGGTTGTTGAAGCCGATCAGGCGCGCCACTTCCTCGATGAGGTCTTCCTCGATCAGCAGGTCGAAGCGGTGCGGCGGCGGCGTGACGGTCAGGGTGCCCTCGCCTTCACTGAGCGCAAAGCCGAGGCGGCGCAAGGCATCGGCGCACTGCGCCTGCGTGAGCGGCATGCCGATGACGCGCGCGGCGCGGGCGACGCGCAGCGTGACGGGCATGGCTTCGGGCACGCGCAGGATCTGGTCGTCCATCGCGCCGGCCTGGCCGCCGCAGATGTCGAGGACCAGCTGCGTGATGCGCTCGATGATCTCCACCGTGCGGCTCGGGTCGACGCCGCGCTCGTAGCGGTGGCCGGCATCGGTCGAGAAGTTGAAGCGGCGCGAGCGGCCCTGCACGGCCTCGGGCCACCAGAAGGCGGCTTCGATGTAGATGTTGCGCGTGTCGTCGGACACCGCGGTGGCGTCGCCGCCCATGATGCCGGCGAGCGATTCGACGGCTTGGGCATCGGCGATCACGCCGACTTTGTCGTCGACGCCGATGGTGTTGCCATTGAGCAGCTTGAGCTGCTCGCCCGCCCTGCCCCAGCGCACGCAGAGGCCGCCGTGGATCTTGTCGAGGTCGAAGATGTGGCTGGGCTGGCCGTACTCGAACATCACGTAGTTCGAGATGTCGACCAGCGGCGTCACGCTGCGCTGGCCGCAGCGGGCGAGACGCTCGACCATCCACGCCGGCGTGGCGACCTTGGTGTTCACGCCGCGCACGATGCGGCCGGAGAAGCGGCCGCAGAGCTCGGGCGCCTCCACCTTGACGGGCAGCTTGTCGGCGAAGGACGACGCCACCGGCGTGATCGCCGGCTTTTTCAGCGGCGCGCCGGTGAGCGCGGCGAGTTCGCGCGCCACGCCGTACACGCTCAGGCCGTGCGCGAGGTTGGGTGTGAGCTTGAGCGTGAGCAGCGCGTCGTCGAGCTTGAGCACTTCGCGCACGTCGGCGCCGATGGGCGCATCGGCCGCCAGTTCGAGCAGGCCGCCGTGGTCTTCGCTGAGTTGCAGTTCGCGTGCGGAGCACAGCATGCCCTGGCTCTCGACGCCACGCAGCTTGCCGAGCTTGATGACGAAGGGCTTGCCATCCTCGCCGGGCGGCAGCTCGGCGCCGACCAGCGCGCACGGCACCTTGATGCCGACGCGCGCGTTCGGCGCACCGCAGACGATGTTGAGCAAGGCGCCCTGCCCCGCATCGACCTGGCAGACGCGCAGGCGATCGGCGTTGGGGTGCTGCACCGCTTCCTTGATCTCGCCGACGACGATGCGGCTGAAGGGCGGCGCGACGGGGCGACGCTCCTCGACCTCGAAGCCGCCCATGGTGAGCGTTTCGGCCAGTGCGGCGCTGTCGAGGGGCGGGTTGCAGAACTCGCGCAGCCAGGATTCGGGAAATTGCATTCTTCGATCTCGTTCGTATTCGTTTCGCTAGGGACGGTTCGGGCGTGCAGGCCCGCTCACTGGAACTGCGACAGGAAGCGCAGGTCGCCGTCGAAGAACAGGCGCAGGTCGTTCACCCCGTAGCGCAGCATCGTGAGCCGGTCCGGGCCCATGCCGAAGGCGAAGCCGATGTAGCGCTCGGGGTCAAGCCCCATGTTGCGCACCACGTTCGGATGCACCTGGCCCGAGCCCGCCACCTCGAGCCAGCGGCCGGCCAGCGGGCCGCTCTGGAACTGGATGTCGATCTCGGCGCTCGGCTCGGTGAACGGGAAGAAGCTCGGGCGGAAGCGCAGCACGAGGTCATCGCGCTCGAAGAAGGTCCGGCAGAAGTCGGAGAAGACGACCTTCAGGTCCTTGAAGCTCACGTTCTCGCCGAGCCACAGGCCTTCGCACTGGTGGAACATGGGCGAATGCGTGGCGTCGCTGTCGACGCGGTAGGTGCGGCCCGGTGCGATCACGCGGATCTCGGGCGCCTTGATGGCGCCGGTGACATCGGCGGCGGCCGCCTCGAACTCGGCGGCGTACTTCTTGATGTGCTGGTGGGCGTAGCGCACCTGCATCGGGCTGGTGTGCGGACGCAGGTTGTACGGAATGCCGTCCTCGCCGTTGAGGTCGACATAGAAGGTGTCCTGCATCGAACGCGCCGGATGGTTCGGCGGGTTGTTGAGCGAGGTGAAGCTGTGCCAGTCGCTCTCGACCTCGGGGCCGTCGGCCACGTCGAAGCCCATGCTCGAGAAGATCTGCTCGATGCGTTCGAGCGTGCGGCTCACGGGATGCAGACCGCCGGGGATGCGGCGGCGGCCGGGCAGGCTCACGTCGAGCGCCTCGGCGCGCAGCTGCAGCGCGAGTTCCTCGTCGGCCAGCTGCTGGCGGCGCTCGGTCAGGGCGGACTCGATGGCCTGCTTGGCCACGTTGATCGCGGCGCCGCGGGACTTCTTCTCTTCGACGCTCAGTGCGGCCATGCCCTTCATCAGCTCGGTGATGCGGCCCGACTTGCCGAGGAACTGGGCCTTGGCGTTCTCGAGCTCGGCGGGCGTTTTTGCGGTGGCGAAGGCAGCGCCTGCAGTGGCGACCAGGGAGTCCAACTCGTTCATAGCAACAAAAATCTTCGAGGGGAAATAAAAAAGAGCTGGAGCCTTTTCAAGCGCCAGCCCTTGAGCCGTGGTCGCAGGAGCCGCCCGAAGGCAGCATCCCGCTCGGCAGAATCAAGCAGCCAGCTTGGCCTTGACCTGCTCCACGATGCCGGCAAAAGCGGCCTTGTCGTGCACGGCGATGTCCGCAAGCATCTTGCGGTCGATCTCGATTCCGGCCTTGCGGATGCCGTTGGCGAACTGGCTGTAGGTCAGGCCCAGTTCACGCGAGGCGGCGTTGATACGCGCGATCCACAGTTGACGGAACACGCGCTTCTTGGTGCGGCGGTCACGGTAGGCGTATTGGCCCGCCTTCATCACCGCCTGCTTGGCGATGCGGAAGACGTTGCCGCGGCGACCGCGGAAACCCTTGGCGAGTGCGAGAACCTTCTTGTGGCGGGCGCGAGCCGTTACACCACGTTTGACGCGAGGCATGTGATTACTCCTTGTTCGTCAGTTGATCAAATGCCCATGCCGGGCAACATGGCGGCCATCGAAACCATGTTGGTCTCGTGAACTGCCGTTGCACCACGCAGGTGACGCTTGTTCTTGGTGGTCTTCTTGGTCAGGATGTGACGCTTGAAGGCTTGACCGCGCTTGACGGTGCCACCGGGACGAACGCGGAAACGTTTCTTCGCGCTGCTCTTGGTCTTCATTTTGGGCATGTGAATGCTCCTTTAGTTTGTGCTCGTGAGGCGCCGCGGATACTCCACGGACTTGTTGGCCCCGAGACACTTCTTCATCCCGCTGCTGCCGGCCCTTCTTGCGAAGCGCCGGCAACGGCGAAATCCCTTCGATACGACTCGCTCTGTCACGCCCTTGCGGGCTTTTTTGCCGTCAGGCCGACGCGGGCGCCGGCGTTTCCGACGAAGCCGGCTTGGGGCTGGCCCCCGGCTTCTTGCGGCCCGGCGCGATCATCATGATCATCTGCCGGCCTTCGAGCTTCGGGAACTGCTCGACGACGATGGTGTCGCCCAGCTCGTCGCGAATGCGCTGCAGCAGGGCCAGACCGAGTTCCTGGTGCGTGATCTCGCGGCCGCGGAAGCGAAGCGTGATCTTGCACTTGTCACCGTCTTCAAGAAAGCGCCGGATGTTGCGCATCTTGATGTTGTAGTCGCCGTCGTCGGTGCCGGGCCGGAACTTGATTTCCTTGACCTCGATGACCTTCTGCTTCGACTTCGCTTCGGCCGCCTTCTTCTGCTCGTGGTACTTGAACTTGCCGTACTCGATCAGGCGGCACACCGGCGGGTTGGCCGCCGCGACGACCTCCACCAGATCCACGTCGGCCTCACCCGCCAGGCGCAAGGCCTCGGAGAGACTCATGACGCCTAGTGGCTCGTTCTCCGGGCCGACAAGGCGGACTTCCGGGGCCATGATTTCCCGGTTCAGGCGGTGTTGGCGTTCCTCGCGGTGGCGGCGGTCGCGAAATGCAGTAGCGATGGTCAGAATCCTTCAAAAATAGCTACAAAATCTGTAGCGGACGCCGGTCAGTCCTCGCGGACAAGCGGCAAGATCGGTCGAGAAGCACATGTGGGGGTGCTTGCGGGACAAATCAACGCTTGTCGGCAACGTCCTGGACGAGCCGTTGCACGAACGATTCGAGGGACATTGCACCGAGGTCCTGGTTGCCCCGGGCGCGCACTGCGACGGCACCAGCTTCCTTCTCTTTGTCGCCCACGACAAGGATGTAGGGAAGCTTTTGCAACGAATGCTTGCGTATTTTATACGTAATCTTCTCGTTGTGCAGGTCGAGCTGAACCCTAAGCCCTTGATTTTGCAGCGTTTTCGCAACTTGTGCCGCGTAATCCGCCTGTCCTTCGCTGATATTGAGCACCGCCACCTGCACCGGAGCGAGCCAGGCGGGCAGCGCGCCGGCATGGTGTTCGATCAGCATGCCGATGAAGCGCTCCAGGCTGCCGACGATGGCACGGTGCAGCATCACCGGATGGGCGCGGCCGCTCGATTCGGTCACGTACTCGCCGCCGAGGCGCTCGGCCGTGTTGAAGTCGACCTGCATCGTGCCGCACTGCCACTGGCGGCCCAGCGCGTCCTTGAGCGTGTACTCGATTTTCGGGCCGTAGAACGCGCCGTCGCCGGGGGCGATGACGAAGTCCACCCCCGAGCGGCGCAGCGCCTCCATGACGGCATGCTCGGCCTTGTCCCAGAGCTCGTCGGAGCCGACGCGGTTGTCCGGCCGCGTCGCGACCTTGTAGAGGATGTCGGTGAAGCCGAAGTCGGCATACACCTTCTGCAGTTGGGCCGTGTAGGCCACGCATTCGTCGAGGATCTGGTCTTCGGTGCAGAAGATGTGGCCGTCGTCCTGCGTGAAGCCGCGCACGCGCATGATGCCGTGCAGCGCGCCGCTCGGCTCGTTGCGGTGGCACTGGCCGAACTCGCCGTAGCGCAGCGGCAGGTCGCGGTAGCTGCGCAGGTCGCTCTTGAAGATCAGCACGTGGCCGGGGCAGTTCATCGGCTTGAGCGCGTAGTCGCGCTTTTCCGATTCCGTCGTGAACATGTTGTCGCGGTAGTTCTGCCAGTGGCCCGTCTTCTCCCACAGGCTGCGGTCGAGGATCTGCGGGCCCTTCACTTCCCAGTAGCCGGTGTCGCGGTAGATGGCGCGCATGTACTGCTCGACCGCCTGCCAGATCGCCCAGCCCTTGGGATGCCAGAACACCACGCCCGGCGCCACCTCGTCGATGTGGAACAGGTCGAGTTCCTTGCCGAGCTTGCGGTGGTCGCGCTTCTCGGCCTCTTCGATGCGCTGGATGTACTGGTCGAGCTGCTTCTTGTCGGCCCAGGCCGTGCCGTAGATGCGCTGCAGCTGCTCGTTCTTGGCGTCGCCGCGCCAGTAGGCCCCGGCCAGCTTGGTGAGCTTGAAGACCTTCAGGAAGCGCGTGTTCGGCACGTGCGGGCCGCGGCACATGTCGACGTATTCCTGGTGGTAGTAGAGGCCCATCGCCTGCTCGTCGGGCATGTCCTCGACCAGGCGCAGCTTGTAGTCCTCGCCGCGCGACTTGAAGACCTCGATCACCTCGGCGCGCGGCGTCATCTTCTTGACCACGTCGTAGTCCTGCGCGATCAGCTCGCGCATGCGCGCCTCGATGGCGGCCATGTCCTCGGGCGTGAAGGGGCGCTCGTAGGCGATGTCGTAGTAGAAGCCTTCCTCGATCACCGGGCCGATCACCATCTTCGCGGTCGGATAGAGCTGCTTCACCGCATGGCCGACCAGGTGGGCCGTGGAGTGGCGGATGATCTCCAGGCCCTCTTCGTCCTTGGGCGTGATGATCTGGAGCTTGGCGTCATGGTCGATGAGGTCGCTGGCGTCGACCAGCCGGCCGTCGACCTTGCCGGCCACCGTCATCTTGGCAAGGCCCGGTCCGATGGACTGGGCCACTTCGGCCACCGAAACCGGGCCGGGGAACTCGCGGCGCGAGTTGTCGGGAAGCGTGATCTGGATCATGGAAAACCTCTGGAGAAAAACAAAAAAGCGCGGTGGGTGCCGCGCTTTGCTTGGTTCGGATGCTGGAAGAAACCAGCGCGCGCAGGCTACCGGCGCTTTTCCTCGAAGAAAAAGCCGCTCGTTCCTTGCGGAGTAGTTCGCGGTGTCATAACCAAGATGCCTTTCTCGCTCTTGTTGGGTGCGGAGCTTTCGATTCTATCCGTTGCGTGTCGGGCGCCGGTCCGGCAGAAAAAAGCCCGGCGCGCGGCCGGGCTTGGAATGACGGCGAGCGCCGTCGGGGGTGTCTCCCGGATCAGTGGAACTGCTCTTCCTCGGTCGAGCCGGTCAGCGCGGTCACGCTCGACTTGCCGCCCTGGATGACCGTGGTCACTTCGTCGAAGTAGCCGGTGCCCACCTCCTGCTGGTGCGACACGAAGGTGTAGCCGCGGTCGCGCGCCGCGAATTCGGGCTCCTGCACCTTCTCGACGTATGCCGACATGCCGCGCTTCACGTAGTCCTGCGACAGGTCGAACATGTTGAACCACATCGAGTGGATGCCCGCCAGCGTGATGAACTGGTACTTGTAGCCCATGGCGCCCAGTTCCTTCTGGAACTTGGCGATCGTCGCGTCGTCGAGGTTCTTCTTCCAGTTGAAGGACGGCGAGCAGTTGTAGGCCAGCAGCTTGCCCGGATGCACCTTGTGGACCGCCTCGGCGAACTTGCGGGCGAATTCCAGGTCGGGCGTGCCGGTCTCGCACCACACCATGTCGGCAAAGTGGGCGTAGGCGACGGCGCGGCTGATGGCCTGGTCCATGCCCTTCCTGGTCTTGTAGAAGCCCTCCGCCGTGCGCTCGCCGGTGAGGAAGGGCTTGTCGTTCTCGTCGTAGTCGCTGGTGATGAGGTCGGCCGCCTCGGCGTCGGTGCGGGCAATCACGAGCGTGGGCACGCCGCACACGTCGGCCGCCATGCGCGCGGCGATGAGCTTCTGCACCGCCTCGGTCGTGGGCACGAGCACCTTGCCGCCCATGTGGCCGCACTTCTTGACCGAGGCCAGCTGGTCCTCGAAGTGCACGCCGCCGGCACCGGCCTTGATCATGGCCTTCATCAGCTCGAAGCCGTTCAGCACGCCGCCGAAGCCGGCTTCGGCGTCCGCGACGATCGGGGCGAAGTAGTCGACGTAGCCCGCATCGCCGGGGTTCACGTTCTTCGACCACTGGATCTCGTCCGCGCGGCGGAAGGTGTTGTTGATGCGCTCGACCACCTGCGGCACCGAGTCCACCGGGTAGAGCGACTGGTCGGGGTACATCGAGGCGTAGCTGTTCGCATCGGCGGCCACCTGCCAGCCCGAGAGGTAGATCGCCTTCACGCCGGCCTTCACCTGCTGCATGGCCTGGCCGCCGGTGAGCGCGCCGAGGCAGTTGACGTAGGGCTCGTTGTTGACCAGCTCCCAGAGCTTCTCGGCGCCGCGGCGCGCGAGCGTGTGCTCGATGGGGAAGGAGCCGCGCAGGCGCACGACGTCGGCGGCGCTGTAGCCGCGCTTGATGCCCTTCCAGCGGGGATTCGTGGCCCATTCTTTCTCGAGGGCGGCAATCTGTTGTTCGCGGCTCAGTTGTTCGGTGAGGGTCTGGGGCATGGTCACTCCGTGAGGTTGTTGAATCGATCGGCCTCGCTGGCCTTGGCATCCACTCTAAACCGATGCACCACTCTTATGTCTTATAGAAGACATATTTTTAAACGAGTAAAATCAATGGTTTAGCCTCTTCATTCCTCAATGCAAAATTATTTTTCTCATATCGAGAAAAAATATTGCGCCGCAGCAGTCGGCGTTTTCGCAATGCGCAACGGCTCTTTCAGTGTGAAAAACAGTCGTTCAGCGCGTCACGAAATGCGCCATCCAATCGCCGCATTCGATGACCGCACGTCCTTCGATGCGCGACGGATGGATCTCGTAGACGAGGCAGTCGAAGCGCCGCCCGCCCGCCCGCACCACCACATGCCGGCGGATGTATTCGCCGCTGTCGTCCGCGGCCACGCCTTCGAGCAGATCGAGTTCGGCCTCGACCGCCGCATCGATGCGGTAGATCTCGCCCGCCACGCGGCCGGCTCCGCCTAGCACCACGCCCGGGTAGGCGCCGAGGTCGTAGAGCGTGCCCGCGATGGCCGCGTCGGCCACATGGACCGGCGCCGGACGGTAGCGCGCGATGTCGTTGCGGCCGCCGCGCCGCAGCGTGCCGTAGACGAAGACGTGGCGCTGCCCGCGCGCATCGCTCGGGTCATCGGCAACGGGCGGCTGGGGCATCATCGAACTCCTTTTCGAACAAGCCGCCCAGTCTATTGAACGCCGCCGCCCCGCACTCCAGCCGCCTCGTGGCCTACGGCTGCCTGGCCTTGAGCATGTCGCTCGTCGGCGCCTACGTCGCCCTGTCCAAGCCCCTGACCGCCGCATTGCCGGTGCTGCTGCTCGCATGGCTTCGCTTCGGCATCGCCGCGCTCGCGATGCCGCACTGGCTGCGGCGCGCACCGGACGAGCCGCCGATGAGCCGGCGCACGCGTGGGCTGGTGTTCCTCGAATCCTTTCTCGGCAACTTCCTGTTCTCGATCTGCATGCTGTTCGGCGTCAGCATGACCAGCGCGGTGTCGGCGGGCGTGATCATGGCGTCCATCCCCGCCGCGGTGGCGGTCGCGAGCTGGCTCTTCCTGCGCGAACGCATCACGGCGCGCATCGCGCTCGCCATCGGCTGCGCCGTGCTCGGCATCGGGCTGCTGGCACTCCCGCCCGCGCATGCGCCGGCCGCGGCGCCCGATGGCGCTGCGCGAGTGGCGATGCCCTGGCTGGGCAACCTGCTGGTGTTCTGCGCCGTGCTTTGCGAGGCGGCGTATGCGGTGATCGGCAAGTCGCTCACGGGGCGGCTCGGGCCGAAGCGAATCTCCTCGCTCATCAACCTCTGGGGCTTCGCGCTCTCGACGCCCTTCGGCATCTGGTTCGCATGGCGCTTCGACTTCTCCGCCGTGGGCGTCGGCATCTGGATGCTGCTCGTGGTCTACGCGCTCGCAGCGAGCATCTGGACCGTGTGGCTGTGGATGACCGGCCTGCGCCACGTGCCCGCCGCGCAGGCCGGCGTGTTCGCCGTGATGCTGCCCGTCAGCGCGGCCCTGGTGGGCGTTCTGGTACTCGGGGAGAGCCTCTCCGGGGTACAGCTGATTGCGTTCGCGCTGGCGCTTCTCGGCGTGGTGCTTGCCACCTGGCCCCCACGCCAGAGCTGAAGACACGCAGACGCCCCTCTGAAAAAACAACAGCGCCCAATGAAAAAACGTCTTTTTCCCTTGGAAACGCGTTTTTTCTCCTTTAGCATCCGCAGTGCCACTGGAGACGACAGTCTTTCATTGGTGAACGTTCAACCAAAAAAGGAAATCAACCATGGCAACTGCAAAGAAGGCTCCGGCCAAGAAAGCTCCTGCGAAAAAGGCCGCACCGGCGAAGAAGGCAGCCCCCGCGAAGAAGGCTGCTCCTGCCAAGAAGGCGGCTCCCGCGAAGAAGGCCGCACCGGCCAAGAAGGCTGCTCCGGCGAAGAAGGCACCTGCCAAGAAGGCTGCTCCCGCCAAGAAGCGCACGCCCAACGCCGCGTTCATGAAGGCCCTGACCCCCAGCCCGGCACTCGCCGCCGTCGTCGGCTCCACGCCGCTGCCGCGCACCGCCGTCGTGAGCAAGCTGTGGGACTACATCAAGAAGAACAACCTGCAGGACAAGGCCAACAAGCGCAACATCAACGCCGACGCCAAGCTGAAGGAAATCTTCGGCAAGCCGCAGGTGTCGATGTTCGAACTGGCCGCGCTGATCGGCAAGCACGTCAAGTGAGCGCCCGGGAGCTTCGCGCTCCTGCCTCAGGAAAGCCCGCAGCCGCGGGCTTTTTTTTCGCCTGCGCGCGGCGCGCGCTCAGGCCCTCGCCTGCTGCTGCCTGGCCGTGCGCGTGATCGACGCCAGCGTGCCGCGCGTGGTGATCACCTCGGGGTCGAGCGGTATCTCGATCAGCGTGCCGGTGTCGGCGGCCAGTGCGCGCATCAGCGCGGCCTCGAACTGCGCCGTTTCGGTCACGCGCTCAGCCGCATAGCCGTAGGCGCGCGCGAGGCCGCAGAAGTCGGGATTGCGCAGCGCCGTGCCACTGGTGCGTTCGGGGTACTCGCGCTCCTGGTGCATGCGGATGGTGCCGAACATGCCGTTGTTCAGCAGCACGATGATGCTCTTGCCGCCATGCTGCGAGGCCGTGGCGAGCTCCTGCCCGGTCATCAGGAAATCGCCGTCGCCCGCGATGGTGAAGGCCACCCGCCCCGTCGCGAGGCTGGCCGCGATGGCAGCGGGCACGCCGTAGCCCATCGCGCCGCTGGTGGGCGCCAGCTGCGTCTTCGCGCCCTTGGCCAGGCCGTGGTAGCGGAAGTAGCGATGCACCCAGCTCGCGAAGTTGCCGGCGCCGTTGGTGATCGCGGCATCGGCCGGCAGATGCTTCTGCAATGCCGCCACCACGGCCGCCATGTCGACCGCGCCGCGCGGCGTTTCGGCCGGCATGCCGGCGAGCGGCTGCGGCACGAGCCAGGCTTCGTAGTCGGCATGCGCTTGGCGCGTCCAATCCTCCCACGGCAGCGTCGGCGGCGCGCTCAGCACTTCGAGGCTGCGCGCGGCGGCGCTCATGCCGGCGTTGATCGCCAGGTCGGCGCGGTACACGCGGTTGAGCTCCTCGGCGCTGGCATGGATGTGCACCAGCTTCTGCCGGGCCTTCGGCGCCTCGAGCAGCGTGTAGCCGCCGGTCGTCATCTCGCCCAGGCGCGGGCCGATCGCAATGACCAGGTCGCTGTCCTTCACGCGCTGCGCGAGCTGCGGATTGATCGCGATGCCCACGTCGCCCACGTACAGCGGATGGTGGTTGTCGAAGGTGTCCTGGAAGCGGAAGGCGTTGGCCACCGGCAGCCGCCAGTTCTCGGCGAAGCGCTGCAGCGCCTGCGCGGCCTGCGGGGTCCAGCCGCCGCCGCCCGCGATCACCAGCGGCCGCTCGGACTGCAGCAGCAGTTCGCGCAGCGTGCGCAGCGCGCCCGGATCGCTCCAGGGCTGCACCGCCTCCACGCGCGGCAGCGGGCGCGCAGCGGTCTCTCGGCGCAGCATGTCCTCGGGCAGCACCAGCACCACGGGTCCGGGGCGTCCGTTCATCGCGGTCGCGAAGGCGCGCGAGACGTACTCGGGAATGCGGTCCGCCTCGTCGATGCGCTCGACGCGCTTGGCGAAGCCCTTGGTGCTCGGACCGAAGAAGCTCGCGTAGTCGACCTCCTGGAAGGCCTCGCGGTCGCGGAAGTCGCTGCCCACGTCGCCGACGAAGAGCACCATCGGCGTCGAATCCTGGAATGCGTTGTGCACGCCGATCGATGCATTGGTCGCACCCGGGCCGCGGGTGACGAAGCACACGCCCGGCCGGCCGGTGAGCTTGCCGTGCGCCTCCGCCATGAAGGCCGCCCCGCCCTCCTGGCGGTTGACGATGAAGCGGGCCCGGTCGCGGTAGGCGTGGAAGCCGTCGAGCACCGCGAGAAAGCTTTCGCCTGGCACGCCGAACGCGATCTCCATGCCCTGTTCGATCAGGCACTCGACGATCAGGTGGCCTGCGGGTTGTGATGTACTCATGAGAAGTCGAACCTCGTTGCAATGTCTCCGGCGATTATGTGCGTCCCCTCTCCGCGCCTTGCGTTAATTCACCAAATGGTTAAATTCTCGCCATGAAGGCCCCCAAGGATTCCCCGCCCGAAGCGATCGAGCCGCGCTCGCGCGATGCCGACCGCTCGCAGCTCGCCATCCTGGCGTCGGCGCGCGACGAGTTCGCACAGCGGGGCCTGGCCGGGGCGCGCATGGACAGCATCGCCGCGCGCGCAGGGCTCAACAAGCGCCTCATCTACTACTACTTCGGCAGCAAGGACGACCTCTTCCTCGCGGTGCTCGAACGCACCTACGCCGACATCCGCGAAGCCGAGCAGCGGCTGCATCTCGACGAGATCGACCCGGTCGAAGCCATCCGCCAGCTGGTCTCGTTCACCTGGCACTACTACCTCGAGCACCCGGAGTTCATCACGCTGCTCAACAGCGAGAACCTCCACGGCGCGACGCACCTCAAGCGCTCGGAGCGCATCCAGGAGATGAACTCGCCGCTGGTGCAACTGCTCGACACGGTGCTCGAGCGCGGGCGCCGCGCCAACCTGTTCCGCGCCGGCGTGGACCCGGTGCAGCTCTACATCTCCATCGCGTCGCTCTGCTACTTCTATCTCTCGAACAGCCACACGCTCTCGGCCGTGTTCGGGCGCGACCTGCGCGCACCGAAGGCCATGGCGCAGCGGCTCTCGCACATGACCGACCTCGTGCTGGGCTACGTCCTGCACTGAGCGCTGCCTGGCCGGCCGGGCCACTCCGGGTATCCACCGATGCGCAGCGGTTGCGCTGCTCGCACAGGCTTTTTAGAATCCACAATTCACCCGATGGTGAATTAATCGATTCGACAAGGCGGCCCGGCCGCACGGAGACAACCATGAAGCAACTTGCTCGCACCACCGCACTGGCCACGCTTACCTGCCTCGCCGCCCTGCTGCCGGGTCTGGCGTCCGCGCAGAACGGCTATCCCACCAAGCCGATCCGCGTGATCGTGCCGTTCGCAGCCGGCAGCACCACCGACATCATTGCGCGCGCCATCACCGACAAGATGGGCCAGAGCATGGGCCAGACGCTGGTGGTGGACAACCGCGGCGGCGCCAGCGGCACCATCGGCCAGCAGGCGGTGGCCACGGCCGCGCCCGACGGCTACACGATCATGATCCACTCGTCGTCGCACACGGTCAGCCCCTCGACCTTCGCCAAGCTGCCCTTCGACACGGTGAACGATTTCGCCGCCGTGACGCCGATCTCCTCGCTGCCCAATGCGCTGGTGATCTCGCCGGCAAAGGGCATCAAGACGCTGCAGGAGCTGGTGGCGGCGGCCAAGGCCAAGCCGGGCACCATCAATTTCGCCTCGGCCGGCCAGGGCAGCGCGACGCACCTGAACGCCGAGAAGTTCAAGCTCGCGGCCAAGATCGACGCCACCAACATCCCGTTCAAGGGCTCGGCCGAGGCGGTGACCGAGGTGCTCTCGGGCCGCGTCGACTACTACTTCTCGCCCATCGCGCCGGTGATCGGCCAGATCAAGGAAGGCCAGCTGCTGGCGCTGGCCGTGGGCTCGCCCAAGCGCGCCGCCGCCTTGCCCGAGGTGCCGACCACGGCCGAAGCGGGCGTGCCCGGCTCCGAGTTCAACTTCTGGATCGGCATGATGGCGCCCGCCAAGACCCCGCGCGAGATCGTCAACCGGCTGCACGACGAGGTCGCCAAGGCACTCGCGTCGCCAGAGGTCAAGGAGCGCTTCCTGAAGCTCGGCGCCGACGCATGGACGCTCAAGCCCGAGCAGTTCGACGCCTACATCAAGGACGAGATCAAGGCCAACGCGACGCTCGTCAAGGCCGCCGGCCTGGCGCCGCAGTGAACCGCCTCCCGTCGTTTCGTTTCCTCCGCTTTCCCACTCCCTTTCGGCTCAACACATGGCTACACAACGACTCGGACTGATCATGCACGGCGTCACCGGACGCATGGGCATGAACCAGCATTTGATCCGCTCCATCTGCGCAATCCGCGCGCAAGGCGGCGTCACCCTCTCCAACGGCGACAAGGTCATGCCCGACCCGATCCTCATCGGCCGCAACGCCGAGAAGATGGAAGCGCTCGCCAAGGCCCACAACATCGCGCGCTGGGGCACCGACCTCGACAAGGCGCTGGCCAACAAGGAAGACACGATCTTCTTCGACGCCGGCACCACGCAGATGCGCCCGTCGCTGCTCGCCAAGGCGATCCGCGCCGGCAAGCACGTGTATTGCGAGAAGCCGATCGCCACCAACCTCAACGAGGCGGTCGAGATCGCGCGTCTCGCGCAGGGCTCGGGCCTGAAGCACGGCGCGGTGCAGGACAAGCTGTTCCTGCCCGGGCTGCGCAAGCTCGACATGCTGCGCCGCGCGGGCTTCTTCGGCCGCATGCTCAGCGTGCGCCTGGAGTTCGGCTACTGGGTGTTCGAGGGCGACCTGCAGCCGATCCAGCGCCCGAGCTGGAACTACCGCAAGGAAGACGGCGGCGGCATGATCCTCGACATGATGTGCCACTGGCGCTACGTGCTCGACAACCTCTTCGGTGAGGTCAAGTCGGTGTCGTGCATCGGTGCCACCCACATCCCCACGCGCTGGGACGAGGCCGGAAAGCCCTACCAGGCGACCGCCGACGATGCCGCCTACGCCACCTGCGAACTCACCGGCCACAACGGCGAGCCCGTGATCGCGCAGCTCAACATGAGCTGGGCCACGCGCGTGCGGCGCGACGACCTCGTGACCTTCCACGTCGACGGCACCGACGGTTCGGCCGTGGCCGGCCTGTCGAGCTGCCGCGCCCAGTCGCGCGTGGCCACGCCGCGCCCGGTGTGGAACCCCGACGAGAAGCAGATGATGAACTTCTTCGACCAGTGGCAGGAGATCCCGGACTCGCAGGTCTACGACAACGGCTTCAAGATCCAGTGGGAGCACTTCATCCGCCACGTGGTCGAGAACGAGCCGTACAAGTGGACGCTGCCCGAAGGCGCCAAGGGCGTGCAGCTGGTCGAGGCCGCGCTCGAATCGTGGAAGGACCGCCGCTGGATCGACGTGCCCGCGCTCGAGGTCTGAGGCAGGCAGCATGGCACTTTCACTGACCCTTCCCACCGCGGGCGGCTCGCTCGCGTCCTATGCGCTGCGCGGCGCGGCACCGGTCAAGCCCGATGCCGGCCTCAGGTTCAACCGCATCGCCTATTCGGCCGCGCACGTGGTGGCCGACCCGCTCGCGGCCATCGACCCATGGCTGCAGTGCGCGGTCGACTGGGACGCCACCATCGCCTACCGCCGCCACCTGTTCTCGCTCGGGCTCGGCGTGGCCGAGGCCATGGACACGGCGCAGCGCGGCATGGGCCTCGACTGGCCGACCTCGCTCGAACTGATCCGCCGATCGCTCGACGCGGCCAAGGATGTGCCGGGCGCGCTCGTCGCCTCGGGCTGCGGCACCGACCACCTGAACATCGACGACGTGAAGAGCGTGGACGACGTGATCCGCGGCTACGAGGAGCAGATGGCCGCGATCGAGGCGCTCGGCGGCAAGCTGATCGTGATGGCGAGCCGCGCGCTGGCCCGGGTCGCGAAGAGCCCCGCCGACTACGAGCGCGTGTACGACCGCATCCTGCGCCAGGCCAAGCAGCCCGTGGTGCTGCACTGGCTCGGCGACATGTTCGACCCCGCGCTCGCGGGCTACTGGGGCAGCAGCAACGTCGATGCCGCGATGGACACCGCGCTCGCGGTCATCGCGGCGCACCCCGAGAAGGTCGACGGCATCAAGATCTCGCTGCTCGACAAGGACAAGGAGATCGCGATGCGCCGGCGCCTGCCCGCGGGCGTGCGCATGTACACGGGCGACGACTTCAACTACGCCGAGCTGATTGCGGGCGACGGCTTCGGCAGCGAACCGACGCATGGCCGCAGCGATGCGCTGCTCGGCATCTTCGACGCCATCGCACCGGCGGCGAGCGCCGCGCTCGGCGCGCTGGCGCAGGGCAACACCGAGAAGTTCCACGCCATCCTGGGGCCCACGGTGCCGCTGTCGCGCCACATCTTTGCGGCGCCGACGCGCTTCTACAAGACCGGCGTGGTGTTCATGGCCTGGCTCAACGGGCACCAGAAGCACTTCACGATGGTGGGCGGGCAGCAGAGCACGCGCTCGCTCGCGCACTTCGCCGAACTGTTCCGGCTTGCCGATGCGGCGAACCTGCTGGAGCAGCCGGAACTCGCGGTGCGGCGCATGAAGACGCTGCTGTCGCTGCACGGCGTGGAGTGAGCCCGTCCATGCGCGACTTCTCGCAGAACCACGACTGGCTCTCGATCAACACCGCCACCGTGCGCAAGCAGTCGGGCGCCGAGGTGCCGCTCGACCGCATCGTCGACCAGTGTGCCGAGCGCGGCATCCGCGCCATCAGCCCCTGGCGCGACCAGGTGGCGGCGGTCGGACTCGACAAGATCGCGCGGCAGCTCAAGGCGCACGGCATCGGGCTTTCGGGCTACTGCCGCGGCGGCTTCTTTCCGGCCGCCGACGCCGCGGGACTGACGGCGGCGCTCGACGACAACCGCCGCGCCATCGACGAGGCGAAGGCGCTCGGCGCGCCCTGCCTCGTGCTCGTCGTCGGCGCGTTGCCCGGCGCGCTCGACGGCAAGGCCGCCTACAAGGACATCGGCCGCGCGCGCGGCGAGGTGCGCGACGGCATCGCCGCCTCGCTCGAGTACGCGCGCGAAGTCGGCATGCCGCTCGCCATCGAGCCGCTGCATCCGATGCAGGCGGCCGACCGCGCCTGCATCAACACGCTCGAACATGCGCTCGACCTCTGCGACGAGCTCGATGCGGACAGGAGCGGCATGCTCGGCGTGGCGCTCGACGTCTACCACGTGTGGTGGGATCCGAAGCTCGCGCAGCAGATCGCGCGCGCCGGCCGCGAGCGCCTGCTCGCCTACCACGTCTGCGACTGGCTCACGCCCACGCGCGACCTGCTCTCCGACCGCGGGATGATGGGCGACGGCGTGGTCGAGCTGAAGAAGATCCGCGGCTGGGTCGAGGCCGCGGGCTTCGCGGGCTTCAGCGAGGTGGAGATCTTCTCGAACCTCGACTGGTGGCAGCGCCCGGGCGCGGAGACGCTCGACGTCTGCATCGAACGGCACCGCACGGTCGTCTAGGCTGTCGGAAAGCGGGAGCGGACAGCCGAACGCAGAAGGAAGACAAAGATCACGCAGAAGTCGCAGAAGAATCCAGAAAGCCTTTTTCTGTTTTCCTTCTGCGACTTCCGCGCCACCTTCGCGACTTCCGCGTTCGGCTGTCCGCAGCCTGTGCTGCAATCCGCGCATGGCTGACCCGACCCTCGACGACCTGCGCCGGTATGCGGTGGCGCGCACCCTCTTCAGGCCGACCACCTTGCCCGCCGCAATCCGGCAGCTGGGCTTCGTGCAGGCCGATCCGATCCGCGCCCCGGCGCGTGCGCAGGACCTCACGCTGCGCCATCGCGTGAAGGACTACCGCGCCGGCGACCTCGAAAGCCGCTACACCCGACTCGCGGTGGAGGAAGACTGCCTCGTCAACTACGGCTTCCTGCCGCGCGAGCACGTCGCGCTGATGCATCCGCGCGAGGCCCGGCAGCCCTGGGACGCCGACACCCGCCGCAAGGCCGCCGACGTGCTGGCCTTCGTGCGCGAGCGCGGGCCGGTGCATCCGTGCGAGGTCGAGCAGCACTTCGCCCACGGCCGCGTCAAGAACTACTGGGGCGGCTCGAGCAACGCAAGCACGCGGCTGCTCGACGGCCTGCACTACCGCGGCCTGCTGCGCGTGGTCCGGCGCGACAGCGGCACGCGCGTCTACGAGGCCGTGACGCATCCGCCCGCCGACGAGAGTCCCGCCGGCCGCGCCCGGCGCGCCGCGGCGCTCATCGACCTGGTGGTGCGCAAGTACGCGCCCCTGCCCGCAGCGAGCCTGACCTACCTCGTGCGGCTGCTCGGCTACGGCGCGCCGCATCTCGCAGCGCAGACGCAGGCGGCGCTGCGGCTCGCGCGCGAGGAACTCGCGAGCTGCCGCATCGACGGCACCACCTGGTACTGGCCTGCCGGCGAGAACCCGGTTTCGCGCCGCCATGCGCCCGACGATGCGGTGCGCCTGCTCGCGCCCTTCGACCCGGTGGTGTGGGACCGCCGCCGCTTCGCGCTGCTCTGGGGCTGGACCTACAAGTTCGAGGCCTACACGCCCGCGCCGAAGCGGCAGTTCGGCTACTACGCGCTGCCGATGCTGTGGCACGACCGCGTGATCGGCTGGGCCAACGTCGCGGCCAGCGCCGGCGAGCTGCAGCCTGCCTTCGGCTATGCGGGCAAGCCGCCGCGCGACGCGGCCTTCCGCCTTGCGCTCGACGAAGAGCTGCAGCGCATGACCGAATTTCTCTCGAAGCGCTGAGCCGCGCGCTGCCCGCCCCGGACGACGAGGGGCTTTGGCTCGTGCGTGACAGCACGCGGCGGCCGTCCTGCCTAGAATCGCCACCGCTCCGGCGCAAGCCGGGGCAGCGTTCTCAGGGCGGGGCGAAATTCCCCACCGGCGGTCATGGCGGTTCTCTTCGCAAGAAGGGCCGTACGAGCCCGCGAGCGCCCGCGGCCTGCCACAGGCTGCGGGGTCAGCAGATTTCGGTGCGATTCCGAAGCCGACGGTCACAGTCCGGATGAAAGAGAGCGCGAAATGCGGGGTCGCCCCGCGTGCTGCGCCATGGCGCGGCACGCGGCGGCTGCCTTGCGGTTTCGTGCGCCCTGATTCAGGAAACCTGCTTTCAACCAAGAGGCACACCATGAGTCAGATCAACGACCTTCCCCTTTCCGCCATCGCCAGCGCGGATTCCCCGCGCGGCCAGCGCATCGCCTTCGTCGAGGCGCAGTGGCATGCCGACATCGTCCACCAGGCGCGCGAGGCCTTCCTCGCCGAGATGGAGCGCCTGGGCGTGGCGCGCGACGTCATCGACGTGTTCGACGTGCCCGGCGCCTTCGAGATACCGCTGCATGCCAAGCGGCTCGCCAACTCGGGGCGTTACGCCGCCATCGTGGGCTGCGCGCTGGTGGTCGACGGCGGCATCTACCGCCACGAGTTCGTCGCCAGCACCGTCGTCGGCACGCTGATGTCGCTGCAGCTCGAGACCGACGTGCCGATCTTCTCGGCCGTGCTCACGCCGCACCACTTCCACGAGCACGTGGAGCACCGCAAGTACTTCCACCGCCATTTCGCGGTCAAGGGCACCGAGGTGGCCGAAGCCTGCGTGAAGACGCTCGAGGGCCTGAAGAAGATCGACGCGCTGCTGGCCGCGTGACAAGGGGTGGCCGTCGGCGTAATCTGCGCCGATGTCCACTCCAACGCCTTCTTCCAACCGCTACACCCTCTACGGCGCGCCCGGCTCGGGCGCCACACCCATCCATGCCGCGCTGACGCTGATCGGTGCGCAGGTCGACGTGGTCGACGTCTCGCCCTGGGAGGGCGAGGCCGAGCGCGAGCGCGTCGCACCCGTCAACCCGATGCGCCAGGTGCCGGCGCTGGTGCTGCCTTCGGGCGAACTCATGACCGAGAGCGCGGCGATCCTGCTGTGGCTCGGCGACCGCCATCCGGAGGCCGGGCTCTGCCCCGCGCCCGGCGACCCGCTGCGCGCGCGCTACCTGCGCTGGATGGTCTACCTGTCCGCCGCGATCTATTCGATGTACTGGGTGCGCGACGATCCATCGCGCCTCGTGCCCGATCCGGCCGCGCAGCCGGCCATGCTCGAGCGCACCGCCGAGCGCATCGCCGCCTGCTGGCGCCTGATGGACGCGCAGATCGGCACGCCCGCGCCCTACCTGCTCGGCGACCGGCTCGGCATGCTCGACCTGTACGTGACCGTGCTGTCGCGCTGGACCCCGCACCGCGAGCGCTTCTACCGCGAGGCGCCGCGCATGGCCGACGTGGTGAAGCGCGTCGATGCCGATCCGCGCCTGGCCGATTTCTGGGCCGCGCGCTTTCCGTTCGTGCCGGGCTGGGAACGGGGCAACAGCTGAGCCGGCCTTGTTTCGATAATCGCGCCATGCCGAAGAAAGCCGCCACCACCGACTACCCGATGACGATCTACCACAAGCCCAACTGCAGCACCTCGCGCAACGTGCTGTCGCTGATCCGCGAGAGCGGCGTGGAGCCCGAGATCGTCGAATACCTTCAGACGCCGCCGTCGAAAAAGAAGCTGCGCGAACTGGCCGCCGCCATGGGGCTGGGCGCACGCGACCTGCTGCGCACGAAGGAAGCGCCCTACGCCGAACTGGGCCTCGACGATCCGAAATGGACCGACGATCAGCTCTTCGGCTTCATCGAGCAGAACCCGATCCTGCTGCAGCGCCCGATCGTGGTCTCGCCGCGCGGCACGCTGATGTGCCGGCCGTGGGCGCGCGTGCGCGAGATCCTGCCTGCGGCCTGAGGAAGCCGGCGCTCAGGCGGAGGCCGGCACCAGCGCCGTGCGGCGCACGCGCGTCACGTTGAAGGCGCTCGCGACCAGCACGCCCTGCACGATCGCGAGTCCGACGATCACGCTCGTGTACTGGGCATGGTCCATCAGGCGGCCGAACACCAGCGGCGCAGCCGCCTGGCCGATGTCGAGCCCCGCGTACACCACGCCGTAGACGCGCCCGGTCGCATTCGGCGGCGTGGAGCGCTTGACCAGCAGGTCGCGCGAAGGACCCGCAATGCCCGAGACGAAGCCCATGGCGCCGAAGAGCACCGGGACCAGGATCGGCGGGAACTGCGCGAAGGCCAGCACCAGGGCCAGCGCCGCGGCCACGCCGAAGCCCGTTCCCACGATGCGCTCGCAGCGCGAGGGCTCCGACGCCAGGAAGCCGCCCGCCACCATGCCGGCTGCGCTCGCCACCATGTAGACCGTGAGGCAGACCGCGACCAGCGCCACCGGCACCGCATGCAGGTGGCCGGCCGCCACCGGCGCGAAGGTCTGAACCACGCTGATCACCACCGCATACAAGAAGAAGAAGCCGAAGCACATCCACACGGCGGGGATGCGCAGGAAGTCGAACTCGCCGCCGATCGGCGCCGGCTCGCCCTGCCCCGTGGCCTTGTGCACGGCCTTCACGTCGAGCGCGAGCACGCTGCGGTAGACCCAGAGCACCAGCAGCACCACCACCGCGAGCGCACCGGCCGACGCCAGCGCGACGCGCCAGGAGAAGGCGATCGCGATCGGCACCACCAGGGCCGGCGCCAGCGCCCAGCCCAGGCTGCCGGTGATGCCGTGCACGCTGTAGGCATGGCCGAGGCGCGTCGGCGCGACCTTGCGGTTGAAGAGCGTGTAGTCGACCGGATGGAACACGCCGTTGCCGATGCCGCCGACCACCGCGCACAGCAGCAGCATCCAGTAGCTCTGTGCCAGCGCATAGCCGAAGGCCGCGAGCGCGAGCGCGCCAAGCCCGACGAACAGCACCGGCCGCGGACCGAGCTTGTCGACCACGAAGCCCGAGGCCGCCTGCACGATGCACGAGACCACGAAGAACACCGTCAGCACCGCGCCGAGTTCGGTGTAGCTCGCGTTGAAGGCGTCCTTGAGCCACGGAAACAGCGGCGCGAGGATCAGCTGGCTGAAGTGGCTGATCGCGTGGGCCAGGCCCACGAGGCCGATCAACTGGGCATCGCCGCGCAAGGTGTTGGCGTTGTGGGGAGCGCTGGCGGTCGGGGTGGAGGAAGACATGGATTGCTACAAAAAACCGGATCGGGCACCGATGCTATGTCCGCAGGCCGCGGCAGAATGGCGATACAGCGACAACATTTGTCGAAACCATGCCACGCACCCCTTCGTCTCCGCCCACCCCCCCGTCGCCGGTCACCAGCGTCGCTTCGCTCACGCCGCATCTCTACGCGCCCGACGCGGTGCGCCCGCTGCGCGCCAAGGAACACTTCCTGAGCGCCGACACCTTCGTCGAGCTGCACCAGCACCCCTGGCCGCAGCTCACCTTCTCGACCCGCGGCGTGATCCGGCTCAACACGCAGGACGGCAGCTACATCGTGCCGCCGTCGCGCGCGGTCTGGGTGCCCGCCGACATGCCGCACAGCATCATGCTGATCGAGGATGCCGAACTGCGCACCGTGTACCTGCATGCCTGGCTCGGCCCGCCATGGGAGAAATGCGAAGTGCTCGAGATCAGCCCGCTGCTGCGCGCGCTGATGCTCGCGCTCGACACCACGCCCGACGGCCTGCCGCCGACCGACCCGCATGCGCCGCAGCGCGAACGGATGATCGCGCCGCTGCTGGTCGACGAGCTCGAACGCGCCACGCAGATCCGCATCGACGTGCCGCTGCCGGCCGACAAGCGGCTGCGCCAGCTCTGCGAGACGCTGCTGCGCAACCCCCGCCGACCGCGCCACGCTGGCCGAGCGCGCCGCCGCCATCGGCGCCAGCGAACGCACCGTGGCGCGGCTCTTTCGCGACCAGCTCGGCATGAGCTGGCAGCAGTGGCGCCAGCAGGCGGTGATGGCGCATGCGCTGCCGCTGCTCGCGCGCGGCATGGCGGTGAGCCAGGTCGCCGCGGCCAGCGGCTACGCCACGGACAGCGCCTTCTGCGCGATGTTCAAGGCGGCGACCGGCCGCTCGCCCACCTCGTTCCAGCACAAGAAGCGATCGGCGGCACTGGCCTGAGCGGTCACGGCGCTCTGGCAAGATCGGCGGGTTTCGCGACCCGCACAGAAGCCCGGACCACCGACTGCCCCATGGCGCCCCATTCCCGACCGCATCGCCCCCTCACCTGGACCGCCGACATCGGCGCGCGCATGCGCCGGCTCTTCTGGCTCAAGGCGATCGGCACCACGGTCTTCACCTGGCTCTTCTTCATCGGCTACTTCCACCTGCTGCGCAACCCGGCCCACCCGGTCGCGGTGATGCCGCTCACGGCCCTCGACCACCTGATCCCTTTCCAGCCGTATGCGCTGGGCGCGTACCTCTCGCTCTGGTTCTACGTGGGCATCGCGCCGGGGCTGCAGCCGAACTTCCGCGAACTGGTGGTCTACGGGCTCTGGATCGGCGCGCTGTGCCTCACCGGGCTGGGCCTGTTCTATCTCTGGCCGACGCAGATCCCGCCGCTCGCCATCGACGTCTCGGGCTACCCGGGCTTCGCGATGCTGCAGGGCGTGGACGCCGCGGGCAACGCCTGCCCGTCGATGCACGTCGCGGTCGCGATCTTCACGGCCATCCGGCTCGACCACGTGCTGCGCGAAGCGCGCACGCCGGTCTTCTTTCGCGTGGCCAACTGGGCCTGGTTCGCGGCCATCGCCTACTCGACGCTGGCGGTCAAGCAGCACGTGGTGCTCGATGCGCTGGCCGGCGCGCTCTTGGGCATGGCCTTTGCATTCCCGTCGCTGCGCTGGCGGCCGGCGGCCCGCAGGCAAAGCAGGACGCGGGTGGGAGCGGATATCATTGGCGACCACTGACCCACAACATGCCGAGCGAGGAAGGGGTCGATCCCACGGCGCCCACCTCGGGTCGCGATCGATCAGCGGCTGGCACACGACGACAGGCATCGCACGATGAGTTCGCTGAAGGAATTGCAGGACCTGATCCACGAGAAATACGGCATCGAACCGTCGAAGCTCGACCCCAACGCATCGATGCGTGAGACCGGCGGGCTCGACTCGCTGGCGCTGGCCGAATTCCTCTTTGCCATCGAAGACCATTTCGGCATCACCATGCCCGACGACGACGCGAACATCGACACGCTCGGCGAGCTGGCGGTGCTGGTCGACAAGGTCAGGGCCGCCAAGACAGCGTGAAGCACGAGGTCAGCGTCACCGGCCTCGGCGTCGTGGCGCCGCATGGCAGCGAGCCGGACGCACTGTTCGACGCCCTGCTCGACGGCCGCTCGGCCATCCAGCCGATCTTTCCCGACCTGCCCAAGCCCGCCGCCGCCGCCACGGTGGCCTTCGACGAGACGCGCTGGTTCACCAAGCTGCAGCTCGCCGGCGTCGACCGCGTGAGCCAGCTCGCGGTGGCCGCCGCCGACCTCGCGCTGCAGGATGCAGGCCTCGCGCGCGACGACACCGACCCCGAGCGCATCGGCGTCTACGCCGGCTGCGGCATGGGCGGCGCCGCGGCGCTGGAGGCGGCCTACCGCGGCGGCATGCGCGTGCCGCCGCTCACCATTCCGGCCTTCATGCCCAATGCGCCCGCGGCGCACGTGGCGATGCGCAACGGCGTGCAGGGGCCGGTGCTGACCTATTCGGTCGCCTGCGCCTCGTCTTCCGTGGCGATCGCCGAAGCCGCCAAGGCGGTGCAGCGCGGCGAGGTCGACGTGGCCATCGCGGGCGGCAGCGAAGCGCTGATCGTGCCCGGCGTGGTGCTGGCCTGGCAGGCGATGCAGACGCTCGCGAGCTTCCAGCCCGGCGAGGCCGCCACCGCCGTGCGACCGTTCGCGGCCGACCGAACCGGCTTCGCGCTCGGCGAGGGCGCGGCCTTCGTGGTGCTCGAATCGACCGAACATGCCCGCCGCCGCGGTGCCCGCAGCCATGCCACGCTCGCGGGCTGGGGCCTGGGCAGCGATGCCACGCACCTCACCAAACCCGACGCCGCCGGCCAGGCCCGCGCCCTGCGCGCCGCGCTGCGTGAAGCCGGGCTGCAGCCGCGCGACGTGGGCTACTGCAACGCACACGGCACCGCCACGCGCATCGGCGACGTGGTCGAAAGCCATGCGCTCGCCGAAGTCTGGGGCGCCGACCTCGACCGCCTGCGCGTCAGCTCGACCAAGGCGCTGCACGGCCACATGCTCGGCGCGGCCGGCGCGATCGAGGCGGTGATCACCGTGCTCGCGCTGCAGCGGCGGCAGCTGCCGCCCAACGCGCATGGCAGCGCACCCGACGCCGCATGCAACCTCCACCTCGTCTCGCCCGGCGCAACCGCCGCGCCCGAAATCGAGGCCGCCATCAGCAATTCCTTCGCTTTCGGCGGGACCAATTCCGTGCTCTTGTTCCGCAGGGCCTGAAGCCTGCAACGCCCACGGGCGCAGGTCGTGCCATCCTCCATCCATGAACCCGGCCTCCACCTCGTCCTCCCCGTCGCTGCGCCAGCGCCTCTCGCGCTGGATTCCCTGCCTCGCATGGCCCCGTCCCTCGGCGGCCCTGCTGCAGAACGAGGCCATGGCCGGCATCACGGTGGCGCTGATGGTGATCCCGCAAGGCGTCGCCTACGCGGCGCTCGCGGGCATGCCGCTGGTCACGGGCGTGTACGCGGCGTTGTTCCCGGCGCTGGTGGCGGTGATCTTCGGTGCGTCGCAGCGGCTGTCGGTCGGCCCCACCGCGCTCACGAGCCTGCTGGTGGGCGCCTCGCTCGCCCCGCTCGCGGTGCCGGGCAGCGCCGAGTGGGTGGCGATGGCCGTGTGGCTCACGCTGATGTCCGGCGCGATCCAGATCGTGCTGGGTGCCGGAGGCTTCGGCTGGCTGCTGCGGCTGGTCAATTCGCCGGTGCTGGTCGGCTTCACGCAGGGCGCGGCGGTGCTGATCGCGGTCTCGCAGCTGCCCGCGCTGCTCGGCTTCACCGGGCGCACCATCCCCCAGCTGCTGCAGGGCGGGCCGCCGCCCGACCTGGTCGCGATCGCCTTCGGCCTCGGCGGCATCGCGGTGCTGTGGCTCGGCAAGCGGCTGGTGCCGCGGTTTCCGACCACCATGGCGCTGGTGGCCGGCGCCGCGGCCCTGAGCTGGAGCATGGACTACGCGCTGCGCGGCGGCGCGGTGGTCGGCAGCCTGCCCTCGGGGCTGCCTTCGTTCTACTGGCCCGGCGCGCTGCCGCCGGGCACCCTGGGTGCGCTGGTGCTGCCGGCGCTGATGATCACGCTGGTGAGCTTTCTCGAGACCGCCTCGAGCGCCAAGGTCGACAACGCGCGCGCGGGCACGCTGTGGAACGAGAACCAGGACCTGATCGGCCAGGGCCTGGCCAAGCTGGCTTCGGGCTTTTCGGGCGCATTCCCGACCAGCTCGTCGTTCTCGCGCTCGGCGATCACGCTCTATGCGGGCGCGCAGACGGGATGGGCGACGCTGTTCAGCGTGGTGGTGGTGGCCGGCGCGCTGCTCTGGCTGATGCCGCTGCTCTACCACGTGCCGCAGGCCGTGCTCGCCGCGGTGGTGGTCACGGCGATCCTCGGGCTGGTCAAGCCCGCGAGCTTCATGGCGCTGTGGCGCATCTCGCGCATCGAGGCGGGCATCTCGCTCGGCACCTTCGTGCTCACCATCGCCACCGCGCCGAGCATCTACTGGGGCGTACTCGGCGGCCTGCTCGCGAGCCTGGCGCACTACATGTACCGCCATCTGCATCCGCGCATCATCGAGGTCGGACTGCATCCCGACGGCAGCCTGCGCGACCGCCGCCTCTGGAAGCTGCCGCCGCTCGCGCCGCGCCTCTATGCCGTGCGCATGGACGCCGAACTCGACTTCGCCTCCGCCTCGACGCTCGAGCGCGCGCTCACGGTCGCGCTGGCCGAGCGGCCCGAGCTGACCGACGTCTGCCTGTTCGCGCAACCGATCAACCGCATCGACATCACCGGCGCCGAAGTCTTCGGCTCGATCCGCCGCATGATCGAGGCCAAGGGCGTGCGCCTGCACCTCAGCGGCATGAAGCTGCCGGCGATGCAGGTGCTCGACCGCGCCGGCCTGCTCGCGCCGGGTCCGCTGCTCTTCAGCTACCGCACCGACGGCGAGGCGCTGGCCGCGCTCGCCAGCCGGGTCGACGAGGCGGCGCCGGCGGAGGGCAACGACGCCGGCACGCCGCTCAGTCCGGCCGCTTCGGCACGAAGCGCTCCACCGACGCCGGACTGATCTCGTAGCCGCTCACGCCCATGTCCGCCGACGCATAGCGCGCGGCCTTGAGGATGCCGCTGACCTTCACCGTGTCCATCGCATGCAGGCCCTTGACGGTCTGGCCGGCGATCACATGGACGATCTGGTTGGCGGGCGGCGGCGGCGTGTGGATGCAGGCGCCGAAGTACGGCACCAGCAGGAACTCGCGGATGCCGTCCTGCGTGTTGTCGAGCGGCACCACGAAGCCCGAGAGCCTGGCCGCGCTGCCGTCGAGCGCCACGTTCACCGGCGCGTTGTCCCAGACGGCGCGCATCTCCTCGAGCATCTGCACCGCACGCGGATCGTTGTCGCGCAGCGCCTCCAGGCTCAGGTTGCGGTAGCGCTGGGTCGGATCCCAGCTCTTGGGCACCAGTTCGCTCCATGCGAGCTCGGGCGCCGCGGCGAGGTTGGCGCCCGGCGGCGCAGCCGCATCCGGTCCGCAGGCCGCCAGCAGCAGCGCGGCGGCGAGCGCCGCAAGCAGGGCGGTTGCGCGGGCACGCGGGAAGGAAGTGGCTTTCATGACGTCGATTGTGCTTGCGGGTCCGCTACTCAATCCCGCACCGGCCCACGCAGGCGCTTGACCTGCGCGCGCTGGCTCTTGCCCTCGAGCCGGCGCTGCTTCGAACCATAGGTGGGCTTGGTGGCGCGCCGCACGCGCGGCGCTTCGGCCACGCTGTCGACCACCGCCTGCAGGCGCGCGAGCGCATCGGCGCGGTTCATCTCCTGCGTGCGGTGCGTCTGGGCCTTGAGCACGAAAACGCCCTCCTGCGTGATGCGGCTGTCGCGCAGCGCGAGCAGCCGCTCCTTCACGTCGTCGGGCAGCGAACTGGCCGGGATGTCGTAGCGCAGGTGCACCGCGCTCGAGACCTTGTTGACGTTCTGGCCGCCCGCACCCTGGGCGCGGATCGCGCTGAAGTCGATCTCGCTTTCGTCGACCTGGGGAGGATGGCTTCGCATGGGTCGATTCTCCCCTGCGCGGAAGAAGAAGAAGAAAGGCCGGCATGGCGCCGGCCTTTCGCTGTTCACTCGCCGCGGGTGGCGGGACGTGCGCGCACGTCCGTCACGTCGCCGCCGCGGTCGCGCAGCTGGAACGGGCTGCGCACCGACTCGCCGCGTGCGCGCGCATTGGCCACGTCGGCGGCCGAAGGCTCGGCCGGCCGCGCAGCGCTGCGGAAGCGTTCGAAGCCCGAACGCGGATTGAAGCGCATCACCCAGGGCGACACGGGCCGGCCCGTGATCCGGGCCCAGGCGTAGCGGATTCCCCACACGGCCGCCAGCAGCACCACGGCCACGGCGAGGCTGGCCGCAAAGACCAGGCCCAGCAACAGGAGGATCACGCGAAAGATCAGGTTCATCATCCGATCTTAGGCGGCGGCTTCGGCCGCAGGTTCCCCGGATTTCCCGGAATTACCTGCTTTTGCAAAGCCGAACCGCCCCGGTGAGCGGATCGGATCGGTCGTGACCTCGATCGTGTCCTTCGGTCCGAAGCTGCCGTCCAGCAGCAGCTTCGAGAGCGGGTTCTCGATGCGCTGCTGGATCGCACGCTTGAGCGGCCGGGCGCCGAACACCGGGTCGAAGCCGACCTTGGCGATCTCGGCCAGCGCCGCGGGCGAGACCTCGAGCCCCAGGTCCATCTTGGCGAGCCGCGCCTGCAGCACCTTGAGCTGGATCGCCGCGATCGCCTCGATGTTCTTCGCGTCGAGCGCATGGAACACCACCGTCTCGTCGATGCGGTTCAGGAACTCGGGGCGGAAGTAGTTCTTCAGCTCCTCCCACACCGCTTCCTTGATCTCGTCGGCGGGCTTGCCCACCATCGACTGGATGATCGGCGAGCCGATGTTGCTGGTCATCACGATCACGGTGTTCTTGAAGTCCACGGTGCGGCCCTGGCCGTCGGTGAGGCGGCCGTCGTCGAGCACCTGCAGCAGCACGTTGAACACGTCCGGATGCGCCTTCTCGACCTCGTCGAGCAGCACCACGCTGTAGGGCTTGCGGCGCACCGCCTCGGTCAGGTAGCCGCCCTCGTCGTAGCCCACGTAGCCCGGCGGCGCGCCGATCAGGCGGGCCACCGAATGCTTCTCCATGAACTCGCTCATGTCGATGCGGATCAGGTGGTCCTCGCTGTCGAACAGGAAGCCCGCGAGCGCCTTGCAGAGCTCGGTCTTGCCCACGCCCGTGGGGCCGAGGAACAGGAACGAGCCCGTGGGGCGGTTCGGGTCCGACAGGCCCGAGCGCGAGCGGCGGATCGCGTTGGCGACCGCGCCGATGGCCTCGTCCTGGCCGACCACGCGCTCGTGCAGCTTGTCTTCCATCACGAGCAGCTTGTCGCGCTCGCCCTGCATCAGCTTGGCGACCGGAATGCCGGTGGCGCGCGCCACCACCTCGGCGATCTCCTCGGCGCCGACCTGGGTGCGCAGCAGCGTGGGCGCGTTGCCCTTGCCCTTCTGCGTCTCGCTCTCCTGCGCTTCCTTGAGGCGCTTCTCCAGGCCCGGCAGCTGGCCGTACTGGAGCTCGGCGACCTTGTTGAAGTCGCCCATTGCGCGTGAACTCCTCGATCTGGAACTTGAGCTTGTCGATCTCCTCGCGGATCTGCGCGCTGCCCTGGGCCTGCGCCTTCTCGGCCTGCCAGATCTCGTCGTAGTCGGCGATCTCCTTCTGCAGCTTCGCGATCTCTTCCTCGAGCAGGCCCAGGCGCTTGATGGACGCCTCGTCCTTTTCCTTGCGCACGGCCTCGCGCTCGATCTGCAGCTGGATCAGCCGGCGGTCGAGGCGGTCCATCACTTCGGGCTTAGAGTCCATCTCGATCTTGATCTTGGCCGCGGCCTCGTCGATCAGGTCGATGGCCTTGTCGGGCAGGAAACGGTCGGTGATGTAGCGGTCGCTCAGTTCGGCCGCGGCCACGATGGCCGGGTCGGTGATGTCCACGCCATGGTGCACCTCGTACTTCTCCTGCAGGCCGCGCAGGATCGCGATGGTGGCCTCCACCGTCGGCTCGCCCACGAGGATCTTCTGGAAGCGGCGCTCGAGCGCGGCGTCCTTCTCGATGTACTTGCGGTATTCGTCGAGCGTGGTGGCGCCCACGCAGTGCAGTTCGCCGCGCGCGAGCGCGGGCTTGAGCATGTTGCCCGCGTCCATCGCGCCCTCGGCCTTGCCGGCGCCGACCATGGTGTGGAGCTCGTCGATGAAGACGATGGTCTGTCCCTCGTCCTTCGCGAGTTCGTTGAGCACGGTCTTGAGCCGCTCCTCGAATTCGCCGCGGAACTTGGCGCCCGCGAGCAGCGCGGCCATGTCGAGCGAGAGCACGCGCTTGCCCTTGAGCGAGTCGGGCACCTCGCCCGCGACGATGCGCTGCGCCAGGCCTTCGACGATCGCGGTCTTGCCCACGCCGGGTTCGCCGATCAGCACGGGGTTGTTCTTGGTGCGGCGCTGCAGCACCTGGATCGCGCGGCGGATTTCCTCGTCGCGGCCGATCACCGGGTCGAGCTTGCCGAGGCGTGCGCGCTCGGTGAGGTCGAGGCAGTATTTCTTGAGCGCCTCGCGCTGGCCTTCGGCATCGGCGCTGTTCACGCCCTGGCCGCCGCGCACGGCGTCGATGGCCGCTTCGAGCGACTTGCGCGACAGGCCGTTCTCGCGCGCGATGCGGCCGATGTCCGACTTGCTGTCGGCCACGGCCAGCAGAAAGAGTTCGCCTGCGATGAACTGGTCGTTGCGCTTGATGGCTTCCTTCTCGGTGGCCTGCAGCACCTTGGCGAGCTCGGGCCCGACCTGGACGATGTCGTGGCCCTGCACCTGGGGCAGCTTCCTCACGGCCTCTTCGGCCGCCTTGGCGAGGCCCTGCACGTTCACGCCGGCACGCTCGAGCAGCGCGCGCGGTCCGTCGTCCTGGCGCAGCATCGCCACCAGCAGATGGGCTGGCTCGATGTACGCGTTGTCGTTGCCGAGCGCGAGCGACTGCGCGTCGCCGAGCGCTTCCTGAAACTTGGTGGTGAGTTTGTCTTGTCGCATGGTGGTATTCCTGCACTCAAAATAGGGCTGTTCCGGGCCGATTCAAGGTGCCCGGCATTCCGGGCACGGCGATTGCACTGTGCCTGCTCATCTTTCGAATGGAGTCGATCATGGTTTTTTCAATGCGGCGCGCCGATCCGGTCCGTCGGGCGCTCGGCGCCGGTCTCTTTGTAGCGGCCCTGGGCCTGAGCGGCCTTGCGCAAGCGCAAGGCACCCCCGTGCGCCTGCTCGTCGGTTTTCCCGCCGGCGCCGGCACCGACGCGATTGCACGCACGCTGGGCGAAAAGCTCAAGGACGTGCTGGGCGTGCCGGTGGTGATCGAGAACCGCGCCGGCGCGGGCGGCCAGATCGCAGCGCAGGCGCTGAAGGCTTCGCCCGCCGACGGCCACACGCTGTTCCTCTCGCACGACCATTCGATCTCGATCCTGCCGCAGGTGGTGAAGAACCCCGGCTTCAACCCGGCCACCGACTTCGTGCCCGTGGCCGGCTTCGCCACCTTCGCCAACGTGCTGGCGGTTTCGGGCGGCACGCGCGGCCAAGAGCATCGACGAGTACGTGAAATGGGTGCGCACGCAGCGCGGCGGCAAGGAGACCATCGGCATTCCGGCGCCAGCCTCGATCCCCGAGTTCCTCGTGAAGATGATCTCGGACAAGTACAAGATCGACGTGCAGCCCGCGCCCTACCGCGGCAGCGCGCCGATGACGGCCGACATGCTCGGCAACCAGATCACCGCCGGCATCGCCTCGGTGCCCGACTTCATTGAGAACCACAAGGCCGGCAAGGTGCGCATCGTGGCCTCGATCGGCGCCAAGCGGCAGGCGCTGCTGCCGAACGTGCCCACCTTCACCGAACTGGGCTTCTCGAACCTCGAGGACCTGCCCTACTACGGCATCTTCGCGCCCGTGGGCACGCCGCAGGCGGTGATCGACCGTTATGGCGACGCGCTGCAGAAGGTGCTGGCGATGCCCGACGTGAAGCAGAAGCTCACCGGCATGGGCCTCACGGTCGGCTACGAGCCCCAGGGCCAGTTCGCGGGCCGCGTGCGCAGCTACACGCAGACCTGGGAACGCATCATCCAGGCCAGCGGCTTCAAGCCACTGTAGGCCCACCCCCGTCCCTCGCGCACTGCGTGTCGCTCGACTCCCCCCTCAAGGGGGCAACACCAGCGGCCCGGCAAAGCCGGTTCCGCGGTGTTCCTGGCAATGCGACGTGGGTCGCTTCAGACGTTGGATGCCGTGATACCCCAGCGCGCGAGCGCCGCGTCGTCGGCGACGCGGGCATCGACCCAGCGGGCGCCTTCGGGCGTCTGCTCCTTCTTCCAGAACGGGGCCTGGGTCTTGAGGTAGTCCATGAGGAACTCGCAGGCCTCGAAGCTCTCACCGCGATGGGCCGAGATCACCGCCACCATCATGATCTGGTCGAGCGGCTGCAGCAGGCCGACGCGATGGATCACGCGCGCGCCGAGGATGTCGAAGCGCCGGTGGGCCTCGTCGATCATGGCCTCGATCGACTTCTCGGTCATGCCGGGGTAGTGCTCGAGCTCCATCGAGGCCACGTCGCTGCCGTCGTTGCGGTCTCGCACGGTGCCGACGAAGCTGCAGACGGCGCCCACCCGGCTGTCGCCGGCGCGCAACGCGGCGACCTCCCGCGCGAGGTCGAAATCGGCTGTCTGGATCGAAACGCGTGCACCGCTCATGCCGGGATTGTGGCACCGCGCTAGACTGCCGCCATGCCCCGCCTTTTCGCACGCCCTGCCGCGCATCCGTTCGCCGGATGCCGCAGCGTGCGCCAGGGCGCCGGCAGCAAAGCCAAAAAACCAAAGCTCGTCTGACCGGAGCTGCGGTTCCGTCGTCGGATGAGCGACGGAACCCGCCAAGGCTTTTCTCCCTGGCCCTCGAGGGGTTGCGCGCGCATCGAAGACGGTTCATGTCATCGGTCGATCCCGCAAGGAGGCCTTCGTGCCACAACCACCCCGCGCCCTCACCCCCGATTTCTCGGGCCTCTGGATTCCTCTGGTCACGCCGTTTCGCGACGGCGCCATCGACCATCCCGCGCTCGCGGCACTGACCCGGCGGCTTGCCGGCGACGGCGTTGCGGGCTTCGTGGTCTGCGGCTCGACCGGCGAGGCGGCCGCGCTGGACGATGCCGAGCAGCTCGCGGCGCTGCGCACCGTGCAGGCTGCCGCGGAAGGGCTGCCGATCGTGATGGGCCTCTCGGGCTACCACCTCGGCAAGACGCTGGCGTGGGTGCGCCGGCTGGCGGAAGAGCCGCTCGCGGGCCTGCTGGTGCCCGCGCCGCACTACATCCGGCCCTCCCAGGCCGGGCTGGTCGAATGGTTCAGCGCGATCGCGGACGCGAGCGCGGCGCCCGTGCTGGTCTACGACATCCCCTACCGGACCGGCGCGAGCCTCGCGCGCGAGACCCTGCTCGCGCTTGCGGCGCATCCGCGCATCCGCGGCATCAAGGACTGCGGCGGCGACATGGCCAAGACACGCGCCGTGATCGCCGACGGCCGGCTGCAGGTGCTGGCCGGCGAGGATGCGCAGATCCTCGCCACGCTGGCCGAGGGCGGCGTGGGCGCGATCGCGGCCAGCGGCCATCTGCAGACGCGGCGCTTCGTGCGGCTGCTGCGCCTGATGGCCGAAGGCCGCCTCGCCGAAGCGCGCGACGAATGGCAGCCGCTGCTGCCGCTGGTCGAGCTGCTGTTCGCCGAGCCGAATCCGGGGCCGCTCAAGGCGGTGCTCGCGCAGCAGGGCGCGATGCGCGACGAGCTGCGCTCGCCGATGACGCGCGCCTCGGCGTCGCTCTGCGAGCGCCTCGCGGCGCTCGACGCCGCCCTCAGCCGCCGGTGACGGGCGGGAAGAACGCGACCTCGGCGCCTTCGTGCAGCGCGGCGGCCTCGTCGCTCATGACCTGGTTCAGTGCCATGCGCACGGCCTTGCCGCGCGCGAGCGCCGCGGCATGGGCGCCGCCGCGCGCGATGAGCTCGTCGCGCAGCGCGGACAACGTGCCCGCGGCGGTGTCGACGGTCTCGCCGCTGCTGGCGAGCGCCTCGCGGACCGAGGCGAAATAACGGATGTGGACCTTCATGGACGTGCTCAGGCCAGCAACGAAGTCAGCGGAATGAAGCGCACGCTGTCACCGGCGCGGATGGTTTGCCCTGCCGGGTTGTCGATCACGCCCTCGCCCCAGACCATGGACGTGAGCACGCCCGAGCTCTGGTTCGGGAACAGGTCGAGCCCGCCGGCCGCGTTGCGCCGCGCGCGCAGGAACTCGCGGCGCTTGTCGGCGCGCGGCCAGTCGAAGTCGGCGCGCATCGAAACCGGCTCGGGCGCCACGCGCGTGGCGCCCTGCAGCGTGAGCAGGAAGGGACGCACGAGCAGCAGGAAGGTGAGGAAGCTCGAGACCGGGTTGCCAGGCAGCCCCGTGACGTGGCAGCGGCCCTGGGCCTCGCCGCCGCTTCGGGCGATCGAGCCGTAGGCGAAGGGCTTGCCCGGCTTCATCGAGAGCGACCACAGCTGCAGCTCGCCGAGCGCCTGCACGGCGGCCTTGATGTGGTCTTCCTCGCCGACGGAAACGCCGCCGGTGGTGATGATCAGGTCGTTGTGCTCGGCCGCGCTGCGCAGCGCCTCGATCGTGGCCTCGCGCCGGTCGGGCACGATGCCCATGTCGCTGACCTCGCAGCCGAGCCGGTGCAGCAGCGCGCGCATGAAGAAGCGGTTCGAGTTGTAGATGGCGCCGGGCTTCATCGCCTCGGGCGCCACTTCGCCGGGCATCACGAGTTCGTCGCCCGTGGAGAGCAGTGCGACGCGGGGCCGGCGCGTCACCTGCAGCCGGTCGAAGCCCACGCTGGCCGCGAGGCCGAGCCCCGCGGGCGTCAGCCGCTCGCCCCGGCGCAGCACAACGTCGCCCGCGGCCACGTCCTCGCCCGCGCGGCGGATCCACTGGCCGACGGCAGGCGCAACGGCAATGCGCACGGCACCGAGGCCGCCTTCCTGCGGCAGGGCCTCGGTGTCTTCCTGCATCACGATGGCGTCGGCGCCCTCCGGCACCTGCGCGCCGGTGAAGATCCGCGCCGCGGTGCCGGCGGCGAGCGGCGCGCCCACGGTGCCGGCGGGAATGCGCTGCGCGACGCGGAGCACCGCGCCCGGCGCGGCGCAGTCGGCCGCGCGCACCGCATAGCCGTCCATCGAACTGTTGTCGCGCGGCGGCACGGTGAGGGCCGACACCACGTCCTGGGCGAGCACGCGGCCGTCGGCATCGAAGGTGCCGACTTCTTCGACGGGCAGCTTCGGCTGCGCCTTCTGCAGCAGGATGGCGAGCGCTTCGTCGAGCGCCATCAGCGGCGGACGCTGCGCGGGCGCGGCGGGGCGGGCGGAAGAAGCAGCGGAATCAGACATGGTGCTCGGGGTTGTATTCGAAGCGGTCGGCGCTGTCGATCAACCATTGCGCGATGCCCTCGATGTCGTCGAGGTCGAAGAGCGGCAGCTGGGTGGCCACCGGCAGGCTCGCGGGTGCATTGGTGGCGATGGCGGTCACGAACGCATCTTCCACGTACTGCGAAGGCCGCGGCTTCTGGCCCGGCTCGGGCGCGCGCCAGACTTCGATCTTGAGCAGGTCGCTGTGCTTGAAGCCTTCGACCAGCACCCAGTCGACGCCGTCGTGCAGCTCGGCGATCAGTTCGTGCACCGAGAGCTGCGCCGGTTGCTCGAACTCGCGGATCAGCGCCAGCCGCCGGTCCGAGGCCACGACCACCTCGAAGGCGCCGGCCTCGCGGTGGCGGTAGGTGTCCTTGCCGGGATGGTCGATGTCGAACTTGTGGTGCGCATGCTTGACCACGGACACGCGCTGCCCGTGCAGCTTGAGCACCGGGATCAGGCGCTCCACCAGCGTGGTCTTGCCCGAACCCGAATACCCGGAAAAGCCGATCACCTTCATGTCGAGTTCCTGTGGCCGCGCCTCAGGCGGCAGCCGTATGCAAATGCGAAGCAGCCATCGCGGCGCGCCGGCCGGCGTCGGTCAATCGCAGTTCTGGGCGATGTAGGCCTTGACGGCCTCGGCATCGGCCGGGAGCTTCACCACCCGCTTGGGCTGCGATTCGATGCCTTCGAACCGCTCCGGACGTGCGGGCTCGTGGCCCAGGGCCTCGACCAGCGTGGCGGCGAACTTGATCGGCAGCGCGGTCTCGAGCACCACCATCGGCACGCCCGGCGCGAGGTGTTCGCGCGCGGCCTTGAGGCCGTCGGCCGTGTGCGGATCGATCAGCGTGGCGAAGCGCTTGTCGGTGTCGCGGATCGTGGCAAGCCGGTCGGCATGCGTGCTGCGGCCGCTGCGGAAACCGAAGCGCTGCGCGGCCTCGGCGAAGAACGTCTCGGCGCCGAGGTCGAACCGGCCTTCGCGGCCCAGCTGGTCCACGAACAGCGCGCGCAGCCTGGCGGGGTCGCGGCCGACCAGGTCGAACACGAAGCGCTCGAAATTGCTGGCCTTGCTGATGTCCATCGACGGGCTGGAGGTCTCGTGCGTGTCGGCCGCGCCGCGCACGCGGTAGACGCCGGTTCGGAAGAACTCGTCGAGCACGTCGTTCTCGTTGGTGGCGACCACGAGCGTGTGGATCGGCAGGCCCATCATGCGCGCCACGTGGCCCGCGCAGACGTTACCGAAGTTGCCCGAGGGCACGGCGAAGCTGACCGGCTTGTCGTTGCCGGCCGTGGCCTGGAAGTAGCCGGCGAAGTAGTAGACGACCTGGGCCAGCAGCCGCGCCCAGTTGATCGAATTGACCGTGCCGATGCGGTACTTGCGTTTGAAGGCCAGGTCGTTGGACACGGCCTTGACGATGTCCTGGCAGTCGTCGAACACGCCGGTGATCGCGATGTTGTGGATGTTCTCGTCCTGCAGGCTGAACATCTGCGCCTGCTGGAACGGGCTCATGCGGCCGTCGGGCGAGGTCATGAAGACGCGCACGCCCTTCTTGCCGCGCATCGCGTACTCGGCGGCGCTGCCGGTGTCGCCGCTGGTGGCGCCGAGGATGTTGAGCTCGGCACCGCGGCGGGCCAGTTCGTACTCGAACAGGTTGCCGAGCAGCTGCATCGCCATGTCCTTGAAGGCCAGCGTGGGGCCGTTCGACAGGGCTTCGAGGTACACGCCGTCCTCGAGCTCGCGCAGCGGCACGATCTCGTCGGAGCCGAAGACCTCGGCGGTATAGGTTTTCGCGCAGAGGGCCTTCAGGTCGGCCGGCGGAATGTCGTCGATGTAGAGCGAGAGGATCTCGAACGCGAGTTCGGCGTAAGGCAGCTCGCGCCACTTCGCGAGCGTGGCCCTGTCGACCTGCGGATAGCGCTCGGGCAGGTAGAGCCCGCCGTCGGGCGCGAGGCCTTCCAGGAGAATTTCGCAGAAGCGCTTGCGGTCGGGATGGCCGCGGGTGCTCAGGTAGTTCACTTCAGCTCTTCCTTGCGGATGCGCACGATCGGCTGGAGCACCGTCGGCAGCGCCTGCAGCTCGGCGAGCGCGTCGTCCACCGTGCCTTCGCGTGCGTCGTGCGTGAGGATGATGAGGTCGGTCTGCGTCGAGCCCTCGCCGCCCACTTCGTCGGCTTCGCGCTGCAGCACCGCGTCGATGCTGATGCCGGCGTTGGCGAGCAGGCCCGTGACCTTGGCGAGCACGCCGGCCTCGTCGGCCACGCGCAGCCGCAGGTAGTAGCTGGTCACCACCTCGGCCATCGGCAGCACCCGCAGGTCGCTCATCGCGTCGGGATGGAAGGCCAGGTGCGGCACGCGGTGCGCGGCATCGGCCGTGTGCAGGCGGGTGATGTCGACCAGGTCGGCGATCACCGCGCTGGCGGTCGGCTCGCTGCCGGCGCCCTTGCCGTAGTAGAGCGTGGTGCCCACGGCGTCGCCGTGCACCACGACCGCGTTCATCGCGCCTTCGACATTCGCCAGCAGACGCTTCGACGGCACCAGCGCGGGATGCACGCGCAGCTCGACGCCCTGCGCGGTGCGCTTGGTGATGCCGAGCAGCTTGATGCGGTAGCCGAGCTGCTCGGCGTACTTGATGTCCTGCGCTGCGAGCTTGGTGATGCCCTCGATGTGCGCCTTGTCGAACTGCACCGGAATGCCGAAGGCGATGGCGCTCATGATCGTCGCCTTGTGGGCCGCGTCGACGCCTTCGATGTCGAAGGTCGGGTCGGCCTCGGCATAGCCCAGGCGCTGCGCCTCCTTGAGCACGGTCGCGAAGTCCAGCCCCTTGTCGCGCATCTCCGAGAGGATGAAGTTCGTGGTGCCGTTGATGATGCCGGCGATCCACTGGATGCTGTTGGCCGTGAGGCCCTCGCGCAGCGCCTTGATGATCGGGATGCCGCCGGCCACCGCAGCCTCGAAGGCCACCATCACGCCCTTGGCATGGGCGGCCGCGAAGATCTCGGTGCCGTGCACCGCGAGCAGCGCCTTGTTGGCCGTGACCACGTGCTTGCCGGCCGCGATCGCCTCGAGCACGAGTTGCTTGGCGATGCCGTAGCCGCCGATCAGCTCGATGACGATGTCGATGTCGGGATTGGCGATGACCTCGCGCGCGTCGCCGACCACCTTCACGCCCTCGCCCGCCACTTCGCGCGCACGTGCCGCGTCGAGGTCCGCGACCATGGTGATCTCGATGCCCCGGCCGGCGCGGCGCTTGATTTCTTCCTGATTGCGCAGCAGCACCTTGAAGGTGCCGCTGCCGACCGTTCCTGCGCCGAGCAGGCCTACCTGGATGGGTTTCATGAGGTTCGCGTTCAACAAAGCAATGGATTCGGATGGAATGGAAGGGCCTCAGCCTTTCCGGTTGCGCAGGCGGTAGGTCTCCAGGAACTTGGCGATCCGGTGGATCGCTTCGCGCAGGTCGTCCTCGTGCGGCAGGAACACGATGCGGAAGTGGTCCGGCGTGGCCCAGTTGAAGCCCGTGCCCTGCACCAGCATGACCTTGGTCTCGCGCAGCAGCTCGAGGAAGAACTGCCTGTCGTCCTCGATTGGATAGACCGCGGGATCGAGCTTGGGGAACATGTAGAGCGCCGCGCTCGGCTTGACGCAGCTCACGCCGGGAATCGCGGTGATCAGCTCGTAGGCCAGGTCGCGCTGGCGGCGCAGCCGGCCGCCCTCACCGACGAGGTCGTTGATGCTCTGGTAGCCGCCGAGCGCCGTCTGGATCGCCCATTGGCCCGGCACGTTGGCGCACAGGCGCATGTTCGAGAGCATGTTGAGGCCCTCGATGTAGTCGCGCGCGCGCTTCTTGTCGCCCGAAACCACCAGCCAGCCGGCGCGGTAGCCGCAGGAGCGGTAGCTCTTGGAGAGCGAGTTGAAGGTCAGCGTGAGCACGTCGGTCGAAAGGCTCGCGATCGCGGTGTGACGCACGTCGTCGTACAGCACCTTGTCGTAGACCTCGTCGGCGAAGATCACGAGGTCGTGCTCGCGCGCGATCGCGACGATGCTCTTGAGCAGTTCGTCGGAATAGAGCGCGCCGGTGGGGTTGTTCGGGTTGATGACCACGATGCCCTTGGTGCGGGGCGTGATCTTGGCGCGGATGTCGGCGAGATCGGGCATCCAGCCATTGGCCTCGTCGCAGAGGTAGTGCACCGGCGTGCCGCCCGAGAGGCTCGAGGCGGCGGTCCAGAGCGGATAGTCGGGCGCGGGCAGCAGCATCTCGTCGCCGTCGTTGAGCAGCGCGTTGGTGGCCATGGCGATCAGCTCGCTCGCGCCGTTGCCGAGGTAGATGTCGTCGAGGGTGACGCCCGCGATGCCCTGCTTCTGGGTCTCGTGCATCACGGCCTTGCGCGCGGCGAAGATGCCCTTGCTGTCCGAGTAGCCCGCGGAGGCCGGCAGATTGCGGATCATGTCCTGCTGGACCTCTTCCGGCGCGTCGAAGCCGAACACGGCGAGGTTGCCGATGTTGAGCTTGATGATCTTCTGGCCCTCTTCCTCCATCTGCTTGGCCGCATCCATGATGGGCCCGCGGATGTCGTAGAGCACGTTGGCCAGCTTGGCCGATTTCTTGAACTGCTTCAAAGGGCCCTCCCGGGCGCGGGTTACTCGATGTCGAAAGGCCCTCGAAGGCCTCGTGTCACTGGGGAAAACCTATAATTTGACCACAGTTCCCAGCGCCCCGATGAAGCTCCAGCCCGACAAATCCGACGCCCAGTCCCTCACCGCGCACGGCCCCGGCTGGGTCGCGATCAACAACGAAAAGGTCGAGGGCAGCGTGGTGGTCGGCTCGCGCGGCGAGCGCTTCGAATGGAACTGCAGCCGTTTCGACGAGATCGGCCCCGAACATTTCGCGCAGCTCGCGGCGCTCGGCGCCGAACTGATCATCTTCGGCAGCGGCTCCCGCATCCGGTTCCCGCAGCCCGCCTGGCTCCAGCCGCTGATGGCGCGGCGCACCGGCGTCGAGACCATGGACACCCCGGCGGCCTGCCGGACCTACAACATCCTGGCCGGCGAGGGCCGCCACGTGGTGGCCGCCCTCCTGGTCGAGCCGCCAGCCGGTGGCTGAGGGCATTTCGAGGTAAAATACCGGGTTGCGAACAGGCCTGCTGCCCTCAGTTAGCAACGACCAATACTCCCTGTGCCGAGTGGCGTCCTCGCGCTCGACCCACGGAAACCAACGGAGAAAACAAGTTTCATGGCGATCGTTGTCAACAAACCCATTCCTGAATTCGACGCCAACGCCACGGGCGGCCTGAAAGTCTCGAATACCTCGCATCTCGGCCAAGTGCTGGTCATGTATTTTTACCCGAAAGATAACACTCCGGGTTGCACGACCGAAGCCATGCAGTTCCGCGACCGCTACAAGGACTTCGAGAAAGCCGGCGCCACGGTGTTCGGCGTGTCCCGCGACAACATGAAGTCGCACGACGAGTTCAAGGCCAAGCTCGAGCTGCCCTTCGAACTCATCGCCGACACCGAAGAAAAGATGTGCCACATGTTCGGCGTGGTCAAGAACAAGATCATGTACGGCAAGAAGGTCAAGGGCATCGAGCGCAGCACCTTCCTGATCGGCGCCGACGGCATCCTCAAGGCCGAATGGCGCGGGCTGAAGGTGCCCGGCCACGTCGACGACGTGCTCAAGGCCGTCAAGGCGCTCAAGAAAGCCGCCTGAGCGTTACAAGTCGCGCGCCCTGTGCGCTTTCGAAGCATCCCGTGGGGAATGCCCAACGGGTTTGCAAACAGCGCGGAGCGCGACACCTGCGGTGTGCATAATGGCCTCATGCCGTTGAGCTCCACGACCGCATCCCCCGAACAAAGCCGCCTGGGTCTTCAGGCGGCTTTTTCGTTTTCCGGTTTCCACTTCCTGCGAGCGACCTGACACATGCCATTGCCTCCCGCCCCCACGAAACGCGCTGCATTGCTCTCGCCGGACGCGCACGACGCACCCGCACGCTCCTCGCACCGGGGATCGCGCCGCTCGGGCGATTCGCGCGGCGACGCGGCCGCGTCGAGCGCCAGCCAGCCGCTGGAACTCTTCGACCGCCAGGCCGCCGAAACCGTCGGCGGCAGCGCCGACAACGCGCCGCCGGTCCGCGGCCGGTCGAAGAACGCCCCCGCGCGCGACCAGCGCCAGCAACCCGCGGCGCGCCGCGAGCCCGAATCGGCGCCCCCGGCGGCCGCCGTGCCCGCGCCTTCGCCCGCCCCCGCGCCGCAGCTCCAGGCCCCGGCGCGCCCGAAGCGCAGCAAATCCAGCGGCCCGGCGAAGCTGTTCGTGCTCGACACCAACGTGCTGCTGCACGATCCGATGTGCCTGTTCCGCTTCGAGGAGCACGACATCTTCCTGCCGATGATCGTGCTCGAGGAGCTCGACGGCCACAAGAAGGGCACGACCGAAGTCGCGCGCAACGGCCGGCAGACCAGCCGCACGCTCGACGCGCTGGCTGCCGCGCAGGACGCCGACATCGACAAGGGCCTGAAGCTCGACACCACCGGCCACCGCGAGGCCGGCGGGCGCCTGTTCTTCCAGACCGCGCCGCTCGACTACGCGCTGCCGATCAGCCTGCCGCAGGGCAAGGCCGACAACCAGATCCTCGGCGTGGTGCACGCGCTGCGCGACGCGTACGCGAAGGACCAGCCCGGCCGTCCGAAGCGCGAGGTGGTGCTGGTGTCGAAGGACATCAACATGCGCGTCAAGGCGCGCGCGCTCGGCCTCGATGCGGACGACTACCAGAACGACAAGACGCTCGAGGACGGCGACCTGCTCTATTCGGGCTCGCTCGCGCTGCCGCCCGACTTCTGGACGCGTCAGAGCAAGACCGTCGAGAGCTGGCAGAGCGGCAGCAACACCTTCTACCGCGTGAGCGGACCGCTGGTGCCCAACCTCTACATCAACCAGTTCGTCTACTTCGAGGCGCCCGGCGAGCCGAGCATGTATGCGCGCGTCACCGAGATCCGCGACAAGACGGCCGTGTTCAAGACGCTCAGGGACTTCAGCTCGGGCAAGAACGCGGTCTGGGGCGTGAACACGCGCAATCGCGAGCAGAACTTCGCGATGAACCTGCTGATGGACCCCGAGATCGACTTCGTCACGCTCACCGGCACGGCCGGCACCGGCAAGACGCTGATGGCGCTGGCCTCGGGCCTCACGCAGGTGCTCGACGACCGCCGCTACACCGAGATCATCATGACGCGTGCCACCGTGAGCGTGGGCGAGGACATCGGCTTTCTGCCGGGCACCGAGGAAGAGAAGATGGGCCCCTGGATGGGCGCGCTCGACGACAACCTCGAGTTCCTTGCCAAGGGCGACGGCGGCGGCGCGGGCGAATGGGGCCGCGCGGCCACCAACGAGCTGATCCGCAGCCGCATCAAGATCAAGAGCATGAACTTCATGCGCGGACGCACCTTCCTCAACAAGTACGTGATCATCGACGAGGCGCAGAACCTCACGCCCAAGCAGATGAAGACGCTGGTCACGCGCGCGGGTCCGGGCACCAAGATCGTCTGCATGGGCAACCTGGCCCAGATCGACACGCCCTACCTCACCGAAGGCTCCTCGGGCCTGACCTTCGCGGTCGACAAGTTCAAGGGCTGGCCGCACAGCGGGCACATCACGCTCGCGCGTGGCGAGCGCTCGCGGCTCGCCGACTTCGCCAGCGACGTGCTCTGAGCCTCCCTCGCCTTCGGGCCCAGGGCCCGCGATGCGCGCAACGCATCGCGGGCCTTTCATTTTGCGACGCTGGCGGCAGGCTCCTGACAAGACGTTGTCAGGAGCCGCGCCGCACCATCGGGGCTCCTTCAACCACAGACGAAAGAGAGTCCTTCATGCAGAACGCCATCACCTGGTTCGAGATCCCCGTCGCCAACCTCGATCGCGCGCAGCGCTTCTACGAAACCGTCCTCGGCCGCGCGCTGCGCCGCGAGGATTTCGGCGGCGAGCCGCTGGCCGTCTTCCCCTACGAGCAGCCGGCACCCGGCGGCTGCCTGCAGCCGGGCGCGCAGGCGAGCGCGGCGCCCGGCACCGGCATCCGGATCTACCTCGACTGCGGCCCGAGCATCGATGCGGTGCTCGGCCGCATCGAGGCCGCGGGCGGACAGCTGACCGTGCCCAAGACCGAGCTGCCCAAGGGCCTCGGCTTCATCGCCCATCTGCGCGACACCGAGGGCAACGAGGTCGGCCTGCACGCCCTCGCCTGAACCGCCATGCCACAGCGCAACTGGATCGCCGTGGCCAGTGCCGAGCATGCGCGGCGCGGCCGCGACCATCGGCCGTTCGGCTTCATGCAGGTCGGCCATGGCAAGCTCGGACCGCTCAAGCGCGTCGCGCCGGGGGACCGCGTCGTCTACTATGCGCCGGCCACGATCTTCGGCGGCACCGACAGGCTGCAGAGCTTCGTCGCCATCGGCATCGTGCGGTCGGGCGTTCCTTACGAGTTCGACATGGGCAACGGCTTCGTTCCCTGGCGGCGCGACGTGGCGTACCTGCCCGCGCACGAAGCACCGATCGCGCCGTTGCTCGAGCATCTCGCCTTTGTCGAGAATCCGAAGCAATGGGGCTACAAGTTCCGGTTCGGGATGTTCGACATCGGCGACGACGACATGCAACTGATTGCCCAGGCCATGAAGGCCGATCTCAAGACACTCGCCCTTTGAAGAGAACCATGGAACCCGTTCGACGCCACCAGCAAGCCTTCCACGTCGCCGGCCTCGCGGTCCGCACCACCAACCGCGACGAGCGCGACCCCGCGACCAGCCGCCTTCCCAAGCTCTGGGGCCGCTTCTTCGACGAGGAGGTCTATGCGTCGACGCCGCACCGCAACGGCGACAAGCGCCTCTTCGGCGTCTATTCGGGCTACGAGTCCGACGTCCACGGCGCCTTCGACGTGACGGCCGGTGTGGCCGTGTCCGAAGGCGCCGGCTGCCTGACCGTCGAAGCCGGCGACTACCTCGTGTTCACCGCGCGCGGCGCCATGCCGCAGCTGGTCACCGGCACCTGGCAGCGCATCTGGGACTACTTCGAGGCCCATCCCGAGCTCACGCGCCGCTACAGGACGGACTTCGAAGCCTACGACGGGCCCGACGCAGTGGCCATCCACGTCGGCGTGTCATGAACCCACGCCGCCTTCCACGCCGCAGCCGCTGATGCGCCGCGCCGACCGCCTGTTCCAGCTCGTCCAGCTCATCCGCGGACGCCGGCTCACCACGGCCGCGTTCCTCGCCCAGCGGCTGGAGGTGTCGGAGCGCACCGTCTACCGCGACGTGGCCGACCTGCAGCACCAGGGCGTGCCGATCGAGGGCGAGGCCGGCGTGGGCTACAGGCTGGGCGCGGGCTTCGAGCTGCCGCCGCTGATGTTCACCCAGGAGGAAGCCGCGGCCCTGGTCGCGGCGGCGCGGCTCGCGCAGAGCTGGGTCGATCCGGCGCTGGCGCGGAACATCGAGACCGGGCTCGGCAAGATCCTCTCGGTGCTGCCGCCCGCGGCGCGCGTCGGTGCGGAGGCGCTGGCGCTCTATGCGCCGGCGCTCGGCCTCGACGAGCTCATGCGCACGCGCCTGCAGATACTGCGCGAGGCGGTGCAGGCGCGGCAGAAGCTGCGTCTGCACTACCACGACGTGTCGGGCGATGCGAGCGAGCGCATCGTGCGCCCGCTCGGCTGCTTCTACTGGGGCAAGGTCTGGACGCTCTCGACCTGGTGCGAGCTGCGCGGCGACTTCCGGGGCTTCCGGCTCGACCGCATGGACGCCGTCGAACGGCTGCCCGAGCGCTTTCGCGACGAGCCGGGCAAGACGCTGGCCGACATGCTGCGCCAGCTCAAGGCGCAGCACGCGGCCGAAGGCCTGCCCCCGCTTCAGAAATCGTCGCTGCCGCCGTAGCTCGCGAGGTTCTCGAACTTGGTGAGCGGCTTGAGGAAGGCGAGCTTGACGGTGCCCGTGGGCCCGTTGCGGTGCTTGCTGATGATCACCTCGGCCACCCCCGGCTCCTTGCTGTTCTTGTCGTAGTAGTCGTCGCGGTAGATGAACATGATGATGTCCGCGTCCTGCTCGATCGCGCCCGATTCGCGCAGGTCGCTCATCATCGGGCGCTTGTCGGTGCGGCTCTCGACGCCGCGGCTCAACTGCGACAGCGCGATCACCGGGCACTTGAGCTCCTTCGCGAGCATCTTCAGGCCGCGCGAGATTTCGCCCACCGCGGTGGCGCGGTTCTCGTCGCTCATGCTGCTCGACACGCTCATGAGCTGCAGGTAGTCGACCACGATCAGCCCCAGGCGCCCGTACTGGCGCGCCAGGCGGCGCGCATTGGCGCGCAGCTCGCTGGTCGTGAGGCCCGGCGTCTCGTCGATGTGCAGCGACACGTTGCGCAGCTTCTCGATCGCCTCGGTCAGCCGCGGCCATTCCTCGTCGCTGAGCTTGCCGGTGCGCAGATGGCCCTGGTCGATGCGGCCGATCGAGCCGACGATACGCACCGCGAGCTGCGAAGCGCCCATTTCCATCGAGAACACCGCGACCGGCAGGCCTTCGTTGAGCGCCACGTGCTCGGCGATGTTGATCGCGAGCGAGGTCTTGCCCATCGAGGGCCGCGCGGCCAGCACGATCATGTCTCCGGGCTGCAGGCCCGAGGTCATCTTGTCGAATTCGTAGAAGCCGGTGCGAACGCCCGTGATGTCGTTCGGGTTCTCGGCCATCTCGGTCACGCGGTCGAGCAGTTCGACCACCAGGGCATCCATGCTCTGGAAGCCCTGCTTCATCCGCGTGCCTTCTTCGCCGATGTTGAAGATCTTCTGCTCGGCCTCGTCGAGGATCTTGTCGACCGACTTGCCCTGCGTGTTGAAGGCGTTGGTCGCGATCTCGTCGCTCGCGGACACCAGCTTGCGCAGGATCGAGCGCTCGCGCACGATCTCCGCATAGCGGCGGATGTTGCTCGCGCTCGGCACGTACTGCGCGAGCGAGTTCAGGTAGACCAGCCCGCCGATCTCCTCGGCCTTGCCGAGGCTCTGCAGCTGCTCGTAGACGGTGATGACGTCGGCCGGCTTGCTCGCGTTGATCAGGCCGCCGATCGCGGCGTAGATCAGCTTGTGTTCGTGGCGGTAGAAGTCGCCATCCACCAGCAGGTCGCCCATGCGGTCCCAGGCTCCGTTGTCGAGCAGCAGGCCGCCGAGCACGCTCGACTCGGCCTCGATCGAATGAGGCGGAATCCGGAGCTGGGCAACCTGGCGGTCGGCCGACGGGTCATTGTCGGCATAGGAGAAAACGGCGGACATGGACTTCCTTGCAACCCTGCATGCTAAGCCGCGCACGCTTCGGCGTGTGTGGACAAGGTTGTGAATAAACGGTGATCTTTCGGTGCACCGGGCTGGAAAACCGGTGCGCAGAAATACAAAAGCCGCCCGAGGGCGGCTTTTGCGGCAGCGCACCAAGCGCCGCGGCAGCGATCAGGCGGTTTCGCCGTAGACCGTCACGGTGATGTCGACCACCACGTCGGTGTGCAGTGCCACGCTGACGGTGCTGTCGCCGACCATCTTGATCGGGCCGTTGGGCAGGCGGACCTGCGACTTCGCGACCTTGTAGCCTTGCTTGCCGAGCTCTTCGGCGATGTCGCCGTTGGTGACCGAGCCGAACAGGCGGCCGTCGACGCCGGCCTTCTGCGTCAGCTTGATGGTCGTGCCGCCGAGCTTTTCGCCCTGCGCTTGCGACTCGGCCAGCTTGGCGGCCGCAGCCTTTTCGAGTTCGGCGCGCTTGGCTTCGAATTCGGCCTTGTTGGCGGCGGTGGCGCGGCGGGCGCGGCCCGTCGGGATCAGGAAGTTGCGCGCATAGCCGTCCTTGACCTTGACGATGTCGCCGAGGGCGCCGACGTTCAGAACCTTGTCCAGAAGAATGATTTGCATGGCTCGGGCTCCTTAGACGCGGTGCTGGTCGCTGTACGGCACCATCGCGAGGAAGCGTGCGCGCTTGATCGCGGTGTTGAGCTGGCGCTGGTAGATCGCGCGCGTGCCGGTCAGGCGGGCGGGGATGATCTTGCCGTTTTCGCTGATGAAGTCACGCAGCGTGTCGATGTCCTTGTAGTCGATCTCTTCGACGCCGGCGACGGTAGAAGCGGCAGAAGCGCTTGCGCTTGAACAGCAGCGACTGGGTGTTGCGCTTCGGGCGCTTGTCTTTGTTGAATTTCTTGAACGTGGCCATTTCGGGACCTCTTTTCGAAAATTAATCTTGCTGAAAATCCTGGATGTGCAGGACCGGATACTTGCCGTTGCCCGGTGTCGCGAGAAAACCCTGAAATCGCCAGAGGCTCCCCATCGACTGCGTTGCGAGCCGCTCGGCGACAGCGCCGAAGGCCACGGCCTTGAGGGCCGTCTTCACCTGCCTGGCTTTTCCTGCCTCCTGGAGCGTCGATGCATGCTCGAGCTTCAGGTCGATGGCGGGAAGGCCGGCGGGCGTGTATCGCAAAGCTCCGAGTTCGGCAACCGAGGCGCTCAGCAGAAGCTGGTTGACGCCGGTTGCCGCAGCAGCGGCAGCGGTCACGCCATCAGCTGTTGTTGGCGGCGTATTCGGCCTGCTGGGCCTTGCGGGCTTCTTCGCGCTCGACCGTCTTCATCATCGACGAAGGACCGGTTTCGGCCTTCTTCTTCTGGACGGTCAGGTGGCGCAGCACGGCGTCGTTGAACTTGAACGCGTGCTCAAGTTCGCCCATCACGGTCTGTTCAGCTTCGATGTTGACGCACAGGTAGTGCGCCTTGTTGAGCTTGTTGATCTGGTAGGCCAGTTGACGGCGGCCCCAGTCTTCGACGCGGTGGACCTTGCCGCCGCCGGCCGTGATCAGGCCCTTATAGCGCTCCAGCATGGCCGGAACTTGCTCGCTCTGATCCGGGTGGATCAGCAAAATGATTTCGTAGTGACGCATGGCACTCCTTGTGGATTCTTCCGTGGAAGAGGAAAAGCCACCTGCAGCGTCGGGCGCAGTGTGGCAAGGCAAAGCCGGCGATTATAGACCGCTGGCGCGCACTTCGGCAAGCGCCCCTCAGTCGTTGAGGGCCTGGTCCAGCGCGGCAGCCTTCTCGCGGCCGACGGCGGCGCGAATTTTCGGCGCCAGCGCGAGCAGGTCTTCGAAGCTCGTGGTGCCCTCGACCTGAAGATTGAGCCGGAACCCCTTGAGCCCGAGGCTGCCGGTCAGCTGGGTGGCGATGGGATAGGCGTCCTTGTAGCGCTGCTGCCGGCTGCGCCCGGAAGGCGGCCGTGCGGCGGTGGCGGGCGCGGCGGGTTTCGCGCTTTCGGGCGCCGTGGGTGCGGTGGATGCGCCGGCCGCCTTCGGTGCCGCGCTGTCAGCACCCTCGGCGGCGGCTTCGAGCAGGCCGAGCAGGACCATCTGGTCGATGTCCTCCCGCACGATGCCCATGCCGCCGGCCAGCAGCTCCTCGACCGAGCGCTTGCCGTCGAACAGGATGAAGGCCGAGCGCTGGCGCGGCGAGAGCGGGACCGAACGGTCCTTGAAGGCCTGCTGGCCTGCTTGCGTCTTGACGAGAATCATGGTGGTCTTCCCTTCCGGGATACGCCCGTGAGTCTCTCAAGTTTGTCATCAAATACGTATTTCGTATCAAAAACACGCAGCGGCCGCGGGAATCCCCGGATGGGGATTTCCGCAATCCGGAAGCCTCAGCGCTTGGCCAGTTGCTGCCAGGTGTCGATCACGCTGTCGGGATTGAGCGAGATCGACTCGATGCCCTGCTCCGCCAGCCAGAGCGCGAAGTCCGGATGGTCGCTGGGGCCCTGGCCGCAGATGCCGACGTACTTGCCCTGGTCCTTGCAGGCCTTGATGACGCGGCTCAAGAGCGCCTTGACGGCCGGATCGCGCTCGTCGAAGTCGGCCGCGAGCAGTTCGAGGCCGGAATCGCGGTCCAGGCCCAGCGTGAGCTGGGTCAGGTCGTTCGAGCCGATCGAGAAGCCGTCGAAGAACTTCAGGAACTCCTCGGGCAGCACCGCGTTGCTCGGCACCTCGCACATCATGATCAGCTTGAGTTCGTTCTCGCCGCGCTTCAGGCCGTGTTCGGCGAGCAGCGAGGTCACGCGCTCGGCCTGGCCGAGCGTGCGCACGAAGGGCACCATGATCTGCACGTTGGTCAGGCCCATGTCGTTGCGCACGCGCTTGAGCGCCTCGCATTCCATCGCGAAGGCTTCGCCGAAGTCCTTGCTCAGGTAGCGCGCGGCGCCGCGGAAGCCGAGCATCGGATTCTCTTCCTCGGGCTCGTAGCGGCTGCCGCCGATGAGCTTGCGGTACTCGTTCGACTTGAAGTCCGACAGGCGCACGATCACCTGCTTGGGCCAGAACGCGGCCGCGATGGTCGCGATGCCCTCGGCCACCTTGTCGACGTAGAAGGCGCGCGGCGAGGCATGGCCGCGGGCCACCGACTCCACGGCCTTCTTGAGGTCGTTGTCGACGTTCGGATAGTCGAGGATGGCCTTCGGATGCACGCCGATGTTGTTGTTGATGATGAACTCGAGCCGCGCCAGCCCCACGCCGCTGTTGGGCAGCTGCGCGAAATCGAAGGCCAGCTGGGGATTGCCGACGTTCATCATGAGCTTGATGTCGATCTCGGGCATGACGCCGCGCTGCACCTCGGTCACCTCGGTCTCGAGCAGGCCGTCGTAGATGAAGCCGGTGTCGCCCTCGGCGCAGCTCACGGTCACGAGCGTGCCGTCCTTGAGCAGGTCGGTGGCGTCGCCGCAGCCCACCACGGCGGGAATGCCGAGTTCGCGCGCGATGATGGCCGCATGGCAGGTGCGCCCGCCGCGGTTGGTCACGATGGCGGCGGCGCGCTTCATCACCGGCTCCCAGTTGGGATCGGTCATGTCGGTCACGAGCACGTCGCCGGCCTGCACCTTGTCCATCTCGCTGATGCTGTGCACCAGGCGCACCGGACCGGTGCCGATCTTCTGGCCGATGGCGCGGCCCTCGGCGAGCACGGCGCCCTTGCCCAGCAGCTTGTAGCGCTGCTCGGCCTTGCCCTGCTGCTGGCTCTTCACGGTCTCGGGACGCGCCTGCAGGATGTAGAGCTGGCCGTCCGTGCCGTCCTTGCCCCACTCGATGTCCATCGGACGGCCATAGTGCTCCTCGATCACGAGCGCGTACTTGGCGAGCTGCTCCACGTCGGCATCGGTCAGGGAGTAGCGGTTGCGCTGCTCGGCCTTGACGTCGGTGGTCTTCACGAGCTTGCCGGTGGCCTTCTTCTCTTCGGGCGTCGCGAATTCCATCTGGATCAGCTTGGAACCCAGGTTGCGGCGGATCACCGCGCGCTTGCCCGCGCGCAGCGTCGGCTTGTGGACGTAGAACTCGTCCGGGTTCACGGCGCCCTGCACCACCGTTTCGCCGAGGCCGTAGCTCGAGGTGATGAACACGACGTCCTCGAAGCCCGATTCGGTGTCGATGGTGAACATCACGCCCGCGGCGCCGAGGTCGGAGCGCACCATGCGCTGCACGCCCGCCGACAGCGCGACCACGTCGTGCGCGAAGCCCTTGTGCACGCGGTAGCTGATGGCGCGGTCGTTGTAGAGCGAGGCGAAGACCTCCTTCATCTTGTGCAGCACGTCGTCGATGCCGACCACGTTGAGGAAGGTCTCCTGCTGGCCCGCGAACGAAGCGTCGGGCAGGTCTTCGGCCGTGGCCGAGGAACGCACCGCGAACGAGGCGGAGGGATTGCCTTCGCTGAGCTTCGCGAAGGCCTCGGTGATGGCCTTCTGCAGGTCGGCCGGGAAGGGCTGGGCCTCGACCATGGCGCGGATCTCGGCGCCGGCGGCGGCCAGCGCGCGCACGTCTTCGGTGTCGAGTGCGGCGAGCCGCTTGCTGATCTTGTCGGCCAGCCCGTCGTGCGCCAGGAACTGGCGGAAGGCATGCGCGGTGGTCGCGAAGCCCGTGGGCACCCGCACGCCCTGCGGCAGCTGCGAGATCATTTCGCCGAGGCTGGCGTTCTTGCCGCCGACCGCCTCGACGTCGGTCATCCTCAGGTTTTCAAACGGTACGACCAGGGCGGTCGCGTCGAAAAGTGCAGACATGGGAAAGCTCCAGAAGTTGAAACCGGTGCTGCATGCAGGCGGCGCGGCACGATCGTTCTCGTTGCTCTGGGTGCGGGCGCGGCGTGCATGGAAAGAATGTGGAGGGGACGTTCGGATTCCCGATAATGGGCCGGATTGTAGGCGTGGCGAGATGGCGCGCGCCGCAGGACAAGGCCGCAAGACATGACCACACGCACTGTTTTCTTCATTTCGGACGGCACGGGCATCACCGCCGAGACCTTCGGCAACGCCGTGCTGGCGCAGTTCGAGATGAAGCCGCGCCACGTGCGGCTGCCCTTCACCGACACCGTCGACAAGGCCCACCAGGCGGTGCGCCAGATCAACCACACGGCCGAGATCGAAGGCGTGCGCCCGATCGTGTTCACCACGCTCGCGAACATGGACGTGCTGGAAGTCATCGAAACCGGCTGCAAGGGCATGCTGCTCGACATGTTCGGCACCTTCGTGCGGCCGCTCGAGATCGAGCTGGCGATGAAGTCCAACCACCGCATCGGCCGCTTCAGCGACGTCAGCAAGAGCAAGGAATACGACGCCCGCATCGCGGCCATCGACTTCAGCCTCGCCCATGACGACGGCCAGAGCAACCGCGACCTCGAGGGCGCCGACGTGATCCTGGTCGGCGTGAGCCGCAGCGGCAAGACGCCGACCTCGCTCTATCTGGCGATGCAGCATGGCCTGAAGGCGGCCAACTACCCGCTGATTCCCGAGGATTTCGAGCGCCGACAGCTGCCCCCGGCGCTGATGCCGCACCGCAAGAAGATCTTCGGGCTCACCATCCAGCCCGAACGGCTGGCCGAGATCCGCAACGAGCGGCGGCCGAACTCGCGCTACGCCAGCCTCGAGAACTGCCGGCACGAAGTCAGCGAAGCCGAGGCCATGATGCGGCGCGCCGGCATCCGGTGGCTCTCGACGACCACCAAGTCGATCGAGGAGATCGCCACCACCATCCTGCAGGAGCTGCGGCCGGAGCGGCTGATCTACTGACCGCCCCGGCGTTCCCCGTTCAGGCCTCGACCGGCGCGGAAGTGCGGATCAGGTGGTCGAAGGCGCCCAGCGCCGCCTTCGCGCCGTCGCCGGCCGCGATGATGATCTGCTTGAACGGCACGGTGGTCACGTCGCCTGCGGCGAACACACCGGGCACCGAGGTCTGGCCGCGCGGGTCGACCACGATCTCGCCGTGCTTCGTCAGCTCGACCACGCCCTTGAGCCAGTCGGTATTGGGCACCAGGCCGATCTGGATGAACACGCCCTCCAGGTCGACGCGCTTCGATTCGCCGCTCGCACGGTCCTTGTAGACCAGGCCGTTGACCTTCTGGTCGCCGGTGATCTCGGTGGTCTGCGCGTTGGTGATCACCTCGACGTTGGCGAGGCTGCGGAGCTTGCGCTGCAGCACCGCGTCGGCGCGCAATTGGGTGTCGAACTCGATCAGCGTCACATGGCCCACGATGCCGGCGAGGTCGATCGCCGCCTCGACGCCCGAGTTGCCGCCGCCGATGACGGCGACGCGCTTGCCCTTGAACAGCGGGCCGTCGCAGTGCGGGCAATAGGCCACGCCCTTGTTCTTGAACTCGTGCTCGCCGGGCACGTTGATGTTGCGCCAGCGCGCACCGGTGGAAATGATGACCGACTTCGCCTTGAGCGAGGCGCCGCTTTCGAGCTGCACCTCGACCAGGTCCTTGCCCGGGACCAGCGCCTTCGCGCGCTGCAGGTTCATGATGTCGACGTCGTAGTCGCGCACATGCTCCTCGAGCGCGTGGGCGAACTTCGGCCCTTCGGTTTCCTTCACCGAAATGAAGTTCTCGATGCCGAGCGTGTCGAGCACCTGGCCGCCGAAGCGCTCCGAGGCCACGCCGGTGCGGATGCCCTTGCGCGCCGCGTACACGGCCGCGGCCGCGCCGGCCGGACCGCCGCCGACGATCAGCACGTCGAACGGGTCCTTGGCGGCGATCTTCTTCGCTTCGCGCTCGACACCGCTGCTGTCGATCTTGGCGAGGATTTCCTCCAGGCTCATGCGGCCCTGGCCGAACTCGGTGCCGTTGAGGAACACGGTCGGCACGGCCATGACCTGGCGCTCCTTCACCTCTTCCTGGAAGGTGCCGCCCTCGATCATCGTGGTGCGGATGCGCGGGTTCTGCACCGCCATCAGGTTCAGCGCCTGGACCACGTCGGGGCAGTTGTGGCAGGTCAGCGAGACGTAGACCTCGAACTCGAAGTCGCCGTCGAGCGCCTTGATCTGGTCGAGCACGGCCTGCTCGACCTTCGGGGGATAGCCGCCGATCTGCAGCAGCGCAAGGATCAGCGACGTGAATTCATGGCCCATCGGCAGGCCGGCGAAACGCGGGCCGTGGTTCTCGCTCGGCCGGTTGATCGAGAACGACGGCTTGCGATGGTTGTCGTCGCGGCTTTCGGTCAGCTTGACCAGCGGCGAGCATTCCTCGACGTCCTTCAGCAGCGACAGCATCTCGCCCGAGGCCTTGCTGTCGTCCAGCGAGGCGACGATCTCGATCGGCTGCGTGGCGCGTTCGAGGTAACTCTTCAATTGGGCTTTGGTGGCGGCGTCGAGCATGAGGGACTCTCTTTCGATAACTGAAAACTATCAACAGGGGACAAAAAAACCCGGGGCCTCGTGAGCGCCCGGGCTTTCGCGCGGAACGCTTTAGATCTTGCCGACGAGGTCGAACGAGGGCTTGAGCGTTTCGGCGCCTTCGGTCCACTTGGCGGGGCAGACTTCACCGGGGTGGGCGGCCACGTACTGGGCAGCCTTCACGCGGCGCAGCAGTTCGGCGGCGTCGCGGCCGATGCCGTTGTCGTGCACTTCGATGGTCTTGATCTTGCCTTCGGGATCGATCACGAAGGTGCCGCGGTAGGCGAGGCCGGCGTCTTCACCTTCCTCGATCAGCACCTGGAAGGCGCGGGCCAGTTGCTGGCTCGGGTCGCCGATCAGCGGGTACTTGACCTTGCCGATGGTTTCCGAGGTGTCGTGCCATGCCTTGTGGGTGAAGTGGGTGTCGGTCGACACGCCATACAACCTCGACGCCGAGCTTCTGGAATTCAGCGTAGTGGTCGGCGAGGTCGCCGAGTTCGGTGGGACACACGAACGTAAAGTCGGCCGGGTAGAACACCACGACCGACCATTTGCCCTTGAAGCTCTCGTTGCTGACCGGCACGAACTTGCCGTTGTGGTACGCGGTGGCCTTGAAGGGAATGACTTCGGTATTGATCAGGGACATTGCTGTTTCCTTGGTGGTGGCTGATGAAAAGAACGAGCCATGAGTATAGCTACCAAACTCGTAATTTCAATAGTCATCGTCTATTAAAAGTATTGGGCCTTGCTATGTTCTCGATCAGTATTTCGCCAACGAATACGAACGTGTATCACCATCAAACGCATGCAGACCGCCGGCGCATGGGTTTGCTTGCAAGCACTTACCTGCGCCTCCGACAATCGGCGCTTCCAGAATAAACACAAGGAAGAATCATGAAGGGCGACCCCAAGGTCATCGAGCATCTGCAGGCACAGCTCAAGAACGAGCTGACCGCGATCAACCAGTACTTTCTGCACTACCGCATGCTCAAGCACTGGGGTTTGGACAAGCTGGCCAAGAAGGAATACGAAGAGTCGATCGGCGAGATGAAGCATGCCGACAAGCTGATGGACCGCATCTTCATGCTCGACGGTCTGCCGAACCTGCAGGACCTCGGCAAGCTGAACATCGGCGAGGACGTGCCCGAGCTCCTGGGCTGCGACCTCGGCGCCGAAACCGGCGCGCAAGCCACCATCAAGGACGGCATCGCCTACTGCGAATCGGTGCGTGACTACGTTTCGCGCGACTTGCTGCAGGAAATCCTCGACGACACCGAGGAGCACATCGACTTTCTCGAGACCCAGATCGACCTGATCGACAAGGTCGGCCTGCAGAACTACCTGCAGTCGCAGATGGGCGAGATCAGCTGATCTCGCCTTCCGGCGACGTCAGCCGATGTCGCCGGGCTCCTGCGGACGCTTGCGTCCGCTCCACATCGCGGCCACGAGGTTCTCCCGGTGCCGCCAGCTCGTGAAGGCCACGCCGGCCACATGCAGCGCGATCAGCGCCACGAGCGTCCAGGCCAGCGTGCGGTGGAGCCACTCCACCCAGGCCAATCCCCAGAACATGTCGAGCGTGTACATCCAGCCGGTGATGCCGACCGCGGCCACCGCGACGAGCAGCGCCACGACCATCCAGCCGCCCAGCGGGTTGTGACCCAGGTAGCGCTTTTCGCGCGCCGCCAGCAGGTCGGCCGTGTAGCGCAGCACCTCCGAGGGCGGACGAACGAACTGCCCGAAGCGCGCATAACGCCCCCCGAGCCAGCCGCCGAGGCAGCGGCCGGCGACCAAGACCAGCGCGGCGTAGCCCGCCAGCTCATGCTGGCGCAGCAGGGCTTCCCCGCTGAACCACGCCACGGCAATGGATGCGACCAGCGCCCAGTGCGTGGCACGCAGCCAGAGCGCCCAGACGGGCGCCGAGGGAGGCGCGAGCACCGTGCGCACGGCGTCTGGGTGCCTCAGGACGGCTGCTTGACCTGCCCGACCTTCTGGAAGGTCTTGGGGTCGAAGAAGGCTTCGGTGCGCTGGCCCTTCTCGTCGAAGCCATAGACCTCGTAGCAGCCGTTGAAGGTCTTGACCTGCCGCACCTTCCAGCCTTCGCTGGTGAGCTTGCGCTGCAGTTCCATCTGCGGCCGCATTTCCTCCTTGGGAACGGGTGCGCACTTGACGGCGTCGTGGTCGACGTACTGGGCCGAGGCCGCGGCGGATCCGAGCATGGCGGCCGCGGCAACGGCGGCGCAAAGAAGCGTGTGATTCATGGGTGGAACTCCTGGCTTGGCAGGGCCGCGCGGTCGGCTCAAACGTCGAGCCACATGCGCAGCAGGTTGTGGTAGGTGCTCGTGAGGCCGATCACGCCGGGATCGGTCTCGCCGTACTGGCTGCGAAGATGGCGCAGATGGTTGTCCATCTCGAACAGCAGCCGGCGCTGCTCGTCGCTTCGGACCATGCTCTGGATCCAGAAGTAGCTCGCCACCCGGAATCCCCGCGTCACGGGCTGCACCCGGTGGACGCTCGTTCCGGGGTACAGCACCATGTCGCCCGCCGGCAGCTTCACGCGCTGCACGCCGAAGGTGTCCTCGATCACGAGCTCGCCGCCATCGTATTCGTCGGGATCGGCGAGGAACAGGGTGCACGAGATGTCGGTGCGCACCCGCCCCGAGCCGTCGCGCAGAAAACGCACCGCGCTGTCCACGTGATTGCCGAAGCTGTTCGAGGCCCCGCCGTAGCGGTTGAACAGCGGCGGCGAGATCTGCTTGGGCAGCGCGGCCGAGAAGAAGACCTGGTGCCGCTCCAGCCCGCGCAGCAGCAGTTGCTGGACGGCCCGGGTCTCCTCGCAGTCCTCTCGCAACTGCTCGTTGTTCTTCGCCTTCGCCGACTGCTCTCCCGCGGTCAGGCGACCGTCTTCCCACGGCGCGCCGGCCAGGATGTCCCTGGCCTGGAGCACCTCGGCCGGCGAGAGCACTTCGCGGATGTGCAGGAGCATGGGCGTGGAGGAACTGCGGCGTGCCTGTGTGCTTAGAAACGAGCCCCGATGGTAAGCAGTACCGAACGCTTCGCACCGGCGATCACGAAGCCCGGATAGAGCTGGTCGCCATAGAGCTTGTTCGTCACGTTGTTGACGTTGAGCTGCGCATACAGGTCGGGCGTGAACTTGTATTCCACCATCATGTCGCCGACCACGTAGCCCGGCGTGCTGTTGCTGAGGCTGGCGGCGCCGCTGGCGCCCTGCAGCGGCCGGTTCTCCGACGCGCCGCGCAGACCGCCGGCAATGCGCAGCTTGGGCGTGGCCTGGTAGCTGACCCACGCGGCGCCGCTGTGCTTGGGCGTGAGGCCGACGCGCGAGCCGACGGTGCCCGGCGTCGCGGTGCTGCCGACCTTGTCGATCGTGGCCTTCGGGATGTAGGAGTACGAGAAATACACCTCCCACTGCGGATTCAGGCGGCCGACCACGTCGAGTTCGAGGCCTTGCGAATGCCGCTTGCCCGACAGCAGGTACGAACTGCCGGCGAAGTCCGAATCGGTCGTGCGCTCGTTCGATTTCTCGGTGCGGAAGATCGCCGCACGCGTCGAGAGCTTGCCGTCGAGCCAGTCGAGCTTGGCGCCGAGCTCGATGTTGCGGCTCTTCTCGGGCGGCGTGTTCGCGGTCTGCGGCGACACGTACTGATAGGTGTCGGCCGACGAATTGAACGAGGTGCTGTACGACAGGTGGTACGACTGCGTGTCCGACGGCTGGTAGAGCGCGCCCGCGCGGTAGCTCCAGGCACCCTGCGACAGGTGCGTGGTCGTGACCGTGGGGAACGGGCTGCCGGCCGAATAGCGCTCGCGCGGATCGCTGCAGTTCGCGGTCTGCGCGTAGCCGCGCGGCGTGGGCGTCGGCCGGACGCACGCGGGGTTGGTGTAGCCGTACTGGTCGAAGTCGCCGCTCAGACGGTCATAGCGCACGCCGCCAAGCAACTTCCAGTGAGGCGCCACCTGGACCAGGTCCTGCAGGTAGACACCGATCGACTTGGCCGAATAGGCGCTCGAATCGCGGTACACCGGCTCCACGAAGGTGCCGGTGAGGCCCGCGCCGTCGTTCGGCGTGCCGACGAAGGTGTTGGGCCGCGTGCCCAGCGCACGGCCGCGGAAGCTGTTGTTGAAGAACGCGTCGTTCTGGAAGCGGTTGGCCTGCTCCTTCGATGCGTCGACACCCGCGAGGAGCTGATGCTTCATGCCGCCCCAGTTCAGCTCCTTGCTGTAGTCGCTCTGGAGGTAGGTGCCCTTGTATTCGTCCTTGCGCGGCGTGAGGCCGCTGCGCGTGAGCACCGTGTAGTTGCTGAAGTTCGCCAGCGTGGTGGCCGCGCCGAGCGTGGTGCTGGCGCCGGCGGCGGTCGACCACTGGTTGCGGTCGAAGGTGCCGGTGCGCAGCTGCGTGCGCAGCTCGCCGCCGTCGTCGAAGCGATGGAGCCAGGAGGCGGTGCCGTAGGTCGCCTTGCCGAGCAGCTTGTCGGCGGAGGTGCCGTAGAAGTTGCCGGGCTTGATCGGCGCGATCGTCCCGATGCTGCCGATCGTCGGAATACCGTTGGCGTTGTAGCCGGTGACGCCCTGCCGGCCGGTCGCCACCCATCGCACCGCCGACATGGGAACGTTGTCCACGTTCAGGTGGAACAGGCCCACGGTGAATTCATCGGCCGTGCCCAGGCCCCAGCTGTACGAAGGCGCGATGCCGTACTTGTCGATCTTCGCGCCGCCGTTGTCGGCCTTGTTCCACATGCCGTTGATGCGCAGCGCGGAGGTTTCGCCGGTGCGCTTGTTGAAGTCGGCCGTGGTGCGGTAGTAGCCGCGCGAACCGACCGTGGCCTCCACGTCGGTCTGGTCGGCCAGCAGCGGCTTCTTCGTCACCTGGTTGATCACGCCGCCGGTGGAACCGCGGCCGAAGATCATCGATGCAGAGCCGCGCAGCACCTCGACGCGCTCGAGGTTGAAGGTGTCGCGGTCGTACTGCGACGGATCGCGCATGCCGTCGATCAGCAGGTCGCCGACGGTCGCCACCGGAAAGCCGCGCAGCCGGATGTCCTGGTCGGTGCCGTTCTCGGTGGCCGCGAAAGTGATGCCGGCCGAGTAGTGCAGCGCGTCACGAAGGGTGTCGAGCTTGACGTCGTCGATCAGCTTTTCGGTGATGACGTTGATCGACTGCGGAATGTCGCGGATGTCCTGCGTGCCCTTGCCGATGTTGGTCTTCTTGGTCTGGACCTGCTCCTTGCCCTGGACTTCGGCCTGCTCGGTCACCGTCACCGTCCCCAGCGTGCCGCCCTGCACCGTCGGTGCCGGCGCCTGAGCCCAGCTGCTGACCGAGGCGGCGAGCATCAATGCGCCGAAGGGCAGGATCGCCGCTTCGCGCGGCGACCCGCCGGAAGCGGCGCTCGCGGCGGGCCGCGAAGAAGAAACAGCACGCGACGCGCGTGCACGTCGACGAGTGACATTGGCCAAGATAACCTCCCAGAAAGCCAGACGGCTGGTTTGAATGGCTGGCTGGAACCTGGGGATGCCGGATCTGGCTTGCCGAAAGTGTGCGGGAGTGTAAGGTAAACGTAGTCAATCTCATTCGTAGTTCGGCCAAAGAGTTGCAAAACAGCAACGGTCGCCGAAAGCAGTGCCAAAGACCTACATGCGCGATAGTTATTGGAAATGCGAGAGATTCGTATTTATAATGAGGCTCGATTCATCCAGCCAGCCACTGCCGCCTTCACTGCCATGATCGTTTGCGTCTGCCGCCGAGTCTCCGACCGTGAAATCGCACGTCATGTGCGAGCGGGCATGACTTTCGACGAAGTCCAGTTCGAACTTGGCGTTGCCACCCAATGTGGCCAATGTGAAGGCTGTGCGCGCGATATCGTCGCGCAGTGCAGCGCCTCTCACCCCGTCGCAGCGCTGAGTCGCGAGCCGGGGCCGAGGGCGATCCAGCTTGCCACCTCCATTTCGGAAAGCAAGGCATGGAACTCTTCTCGGCACTCTGCGGCAGCTTGATATTGGTCGCGGCCTCGGTCTGGTGGATCTTTCGTAAGTAAACAGTCGTCGTAGCGGTTTTGCTGCAATCGGGGCATGCTTTGCGCGGGCCCGCATTCGAATTGGTTGATCGTGTCTGACCGCTTTGCCCCCCCTCCTTCCGTTCTCGGCCTTTCGCGCAATGCTGTCATTGCCGGGGGCGTGATCCTCTTTCACGCTGCGGCGCTCTGGGCGCTGCAAAGCGGCCTGCTGCGCCGGGCTGCAGAGGTCGTGGTTCCGGTGGAAATCCTGAGCCAGTTCATCGAGCCGCCCAAGCCGGCGCCACCACCGCCCCCTCCACCGCCGCCGCCTCCCCCACAGCGCAAGCCCGAAGCCGTGAAGCCGCCGCCGCGTCCGGTGGCCATTCGCGAGCCCAAGCCGGTGCCGGCACCGGCCGCGCCGGTGGGCGTGCCCGAACCAGCCGCCGCCCGCGCCCGTGCCGGTGGCGGAAACGCCGCCGCCCGCGCCCCCGGCCCCGCCGCCGGCACCGCCCGCGCCGAAGACCATCGAGATCACCGAGGGCCAGACGCGCTACGTCAGGGAGCCCAAGCTCGTCTTCCCCAGCATGAGCCGGCGGCTCGGCGAATCCGGCACCACCGTCGTCTCGATCTACTTCGACAGCGAAGGCTTCGCCAAGCGCGTCGAACTCTTCAAGTCGAGCGGCTTCGAACGCCTCGACGAAGCGGCGCTCGCCGCCGCCCGCACCGCACAGGTCACGCCCTTCCGGCAGACCGGAGGCAACGCGCAGACGACCTACGTCCTGCGGGCGCCGTTCTCATTCAAATTGAACTGATTTTTCTCTGGAGCAACTTCGTATGGATTCCCAATTCGGCTTGATGAACGTCTGGAACCAGGGCGACTTCGTCACCAAGGCCGTCGCGGTGCTGTTGATCGGCATGTCGCTGGCCTCGTGGATCGTGATCATCATCAAGGCCCTCGACGTCATCAAATACAAGCGCCTTGCCAAGCATTCGCAGGACTTCTGGCACAGCGAGGATTTCGCGACCGCGCTCAACAAGCTCGGCGGCGACGACAGCAACCCGTTCCGCGCGCTGGCACTCGAAGGCCGTGAGGCGGCAGCGCACCATCGCAACACCAAGGCGCATCTGCACGATGCACTCGACGTCAGCGACTGGATCACGCGCGCCCTGCGCAACGGCATCGACGCCTTCACCGCCCGCCTCCAGACCGGCCTGGCGATCCTGGCTTCGGTCGGCTCGACGGCGCCCTTCATCGGACTCTTCGGAACGGTCTGGGGCATCTATCACGCGCTCATGAGCATCGGATCGGCCGGCCAGGCCACCATCGACAAGGTGGCGGGCCCGATCGGCGAGGCGCTGATCATGACCGCACTCGGCCTCGCGGTGGCGATTCCCGCCGTGCTCGGCTACAACGCGCTGGTGCGCGGCAACAAGTTCGTGCTGACGAAGCTCAACAGCTTCGCCCATGACCTGCACGCCTACTTCGTCACGGGCGCACGCGTCCAGAGCGGCAGCGAAGCCATCGTGGTTCCGCTCAAGAAGGGCTGAGCACTATGGCCTTCGGAACCCAGGACGAACCCGATGAGGTGATGAACGAGATCAACATGACGCCGCTGGTCGACGTCATGCTGGTGCTCCTGATCATCTTCATCATCACCGTGCCGGTGATGAAGCACGCCGTCAACATCGACCTGCCCCGCGCCACCAGCGAGCCCGAGCAGCCGAAGCCGCAGAACATCCTGTTCAGCATCACGGCGGACGGCAGCTACTACTGGAACGAGCAGAAGATCGACGACGCCGAACTGCCCGGCCGGCTTGCCGCCGAAGCCGCGAAGGATCCCCAGCCCGAACTGCACATCCGCGGCGACAAGGAAGTCCGCTACGAACGCGTCGCCAAGGCCATGTCGCAGGCGCGCGAGGCAGGCGTGCGCAAGATCGGCTTCATCACCGAGCCGGACGCGAAGTAGTTCACACGTGGCGACAAAAAAAGTTGATCGCCACGATTGACTTTGTATTGCGAATCATTATCATTCACTCATCGCTTCGATAAGGGAATTTCAAATGCAAGCCAAACCGAATGCCTTTTCCGTTCTGAGCCATCCTTCGCTCGACCAGTCGGGCGGCGGTCATGCCTCGATCCAGGCGCCGCGTCCGGCGCCGATGGTCGAAAGCGCGGAGCTTCTCAAGGGAAGCAAGACCGTCGGCATCATGCACAACGGTTCCCTCTATCGGCTGCAAGCGACCAAACTCGGCAAGCTGATCCTGACCAAATAACGCAGGCCGTCAGCCTGCCCCTCGCGCAAGTTTCATCGTGGGGCGACTCCAGGAGATTCATCTCCGAGGGTCGTTTTTTGCTAGCCAACGGTTCGCCGCCTAGCCAAGCTCTTTTTCCACGCTGAGTGTTTCAATGAAAAACGCCGACCCAGAGGTCGGCGTTTTTGTTTTGAAGGTCGAGCCTTCTCAGAGGCCGAGTGCGGCGATGCCCGCCTTGGCGATCTGCGCGTCTTCGTTCGACTTCACGCCGCTCACGCCGACGGCACCGATCACATGGCCGTCCTTCACGATCGGCACGCCGCCTTCGAGCAGGCCCTGCACCGCCGGCGCCGTGAGAAACGCGCTGCGTCCGCCATTGATGATGTCTTCGTAGACCTTGCTCTCGCGGCGTCCCATGGCCGCCGTGTGCGCCTTGGCCGGTGCGATGTGCGAGGAGAGCGCGGCCGCGCCGTCCAGACGCTGAAGCCAGAGCAGGTTGCCGGCATCGTCCGAGATGGCAATGGTCACGGCCCAGTTGTTCTTGAGCGCTTCGGCTTCCGCTGCCGCTGCGATGGCCTTGACGTCGGCGAGTTCGAGGAAGGACTTGGTCTTCATAAGGAGAGTCGGGTTGCGTAAAAGCCCCAGAGCATACCGGCCATTGGGCACCGCACCGCCCGACGGCCTTAGGACCATCGTCCATACGGTCTTTTTTCATTCCCCCTCTTGCAGCCCCCTAGAATGCGCCCAACTGCGTCATTGCAGTAACCCATAGGAGCTACGGCCATGAACGACCGCGTGACGACCCTCGACACTTCCACTGGCTACGGCCAGGTGCTGCCGCAGGCTGAACGCCAACGCGTGCTGCGGAACACCTACTGGCTGCTGGCGCTGAGCCTGCTGCCCACCGTGCTGGGCGCCTGGATCGGCGTCAGCACCGGCATCACCCGCTCGCTCACGGGCGGACTGGGCCTCATCGTTTTCCTCGGCGGCGCATTCGGCTTCATGTTCGCCATCGAGAAGACGAAGAACTCCGCCGCCGGCGTCCCGGTGCTGCTGGCCTTCACCTTCTTCATGGGCCTGATGCTCTCGCGCCTGATTGCGATGGTACTGGGCTTCAAGAACGGCTCCGAGCTGATCATGACGGCGTTCGGCGGCACTGCCGGCGTGTTCTTCGTGATGGCTTCGCTCGCGACCGTGATCAAGCGCGATCTGTCGGGCATGGGCAAGTGGCTCTTCGTCGGTGCGATGGTGCTGCTGGTGGGCTCGGTCATCAACGTCTTCGTCGGCTCCACCGCGGGCATGATGGCCATCTCGGTCGCTGCGATTGGCATCTTCTCGGCCTTCATGCTCTACGACCTGAAGCAGATCATGGATGGCGGTGAGACCAACTACATCAGCGCCACGCTCGCGCTGTATCTCGACCTGTTCAACGTGTTCCAGAGCCTGCTGGCGCTGCTGGGCATCGCAGGCGGCGAGCGCGACTGAACGAGAAGCCGAAACCGACGCGCCCGACCAAGTGCGCGCCAAGCAAGAAGGGCCCTCGCGGGCCCTTTTTTCATGGCAGGTCGAACACCGCGATCGACTCGACGTGGGCCGTGTGGGGAAACATGTTCACCACGCCCGCGAACGTGCAGCGGTAGCCCGCCTGGTGCACGAGCAATCCGGCATCCCGCGCGAGCGTCGAAGGATTGCAGCTCACGTAGACGATGCGCTTCGGCGGCGTCCAGCCGCCGGTGCGAAGCTCAGGCTGCTGGTGCAGGTCGGCCATGGCCTTGGCCAGCGCGAAGGCGCCCTCGCGCGGCGGATCGACCAGCCACTTGTCCGCGCGACCGTCGGCCACCAGCATTTCGGGCGTCATCTCGAACAGGTTGCGAGCCACGAAGCGCGTCGGCGAAAGTGCCCGCCTGGCCGCGGTGGCCGGCTGGTTCCGCTGGAAGTTGTCGCCCGCGCGCGCCACCAGCGTGTCGCTGCCTTCGATGCCCAGGACTTCCCGCGCACGGCTTGCCAGCGGCAGCGTGAAATTGCCCAGGCCGCAGAACCAGTCGATCACGCGCTCGTCGGCGCCCACGTCGAGCAGCCGCAACGCGCACCCGACGAGGGCGCGGTTGATGTGCGGGTTGACCTGCGTGAAATCGGTCGGCTTGAACGGCATGGTCACGCCGAACTCGGGCAGTTCGTACGAGAGCGGCATGCCGCCCTCCTCCAGCAGCTTCACCGTGTCGGGGCCCTTGGCCTGCAGCCACCATTGAACGCCCTGGTGCTGCGCGGCAAAGGCCTTCAGCCGGCCGATGTCGGCCTGGGACAGCGGCTCCAGATGCCGAAGCACCAGCGCGATGGTGCCGAGCGCCGTGGTGCCCGGCGCGTCCCCGCAGGCCAGTTCGATCTGCGGGCAGGTATCGCGCGCGTCCATCGAGGCGATCAGGTCGCGCAGCGGCATCAGCATCGCGCTGACCGACTGCGGCAGCACGGGGCAGACCTGCATGTCCGCGAGATAGCGGCTCTTGCGCTCGTGGAAGCCGATCAGCACTGTGCCCTTCTTGACCACGTGGCGCACCGAGAGCCGCGCCCGATAGCGGTAGTGCCAGGCGGGGCCTTCCATCGGCCGCAGCAGGTTCTCGGGGCGCACCTTGCCAAGGTGCCACAGGTTGTCCTCGAGCGCGCGCTGCTTCACCGCGACCTGCGCCGCCGCGTCCAGGTGCTGCATCTTGCAGCCGCCGCAGGCGCCGGTGTGCAGGCCGAAATGCGGGCAGCCGGGGCGCACCCGCTGGGACGATTCGCGCCGGATCGCGGTGACCGTGCCCTGCTCCCAGTTGTTCTTGCGGCGGTGCACGTTGAACTGCACTTCCTCGAAAGGCAGCGCACCTTCGATGAAGACGACCATGCCTTCGGCATTGTGGGCGACGCCCTGCGCGTCGAGGTCGAGCGACTCGACCTTGAGCCATTCGCCGGCCGCGGTGGCGGGGGATTTCGCGGGGACTTTCTTTTCTTCGGTGGTGGATTCCATCCCCCGATTGTCTCAGCGCCGGCGCGGTCCGCCGCCGGGCGGCTCAGGGAGCGCGTCGCGCTCCCTTTCAATGACGCTGCGGCGAGGCGCCGCCAGGCATCTACCGGGCCGGCAGGTAGCGGGCCGGATCGACAGGCTTGCCCTGTCGACGGATCTCGAAGTGCAGCTTGACGCGGTCGGCGTCGCTGTTGCCCATCTCGGCGATCTTCTGGCCCTTTTGCACCGACTGGTCTTCCTTCACGAGCAGCGTCTGGTTGTGCGCATAGGCCGTGAGGTAGGTGTTGTTGTGCTTCAGGATGATCAGGTTGCCGTAGCCTCGCAGGCCGGCACCGGCGTAGACCACGCGGCCATCGGCGGCGGCCAGCACCGCGTCGCCGGCCTTGCCGCCAATGTCGAAGCCCTTGTTCTTGGCATCGTCGAAGCCCGCGAGCAGCGTGCCGTGGGCCGGCCAGATCCAGCCGAGGTCCTCGTCGCCCGAACTCGAAGGTGCCGACGGCGAGGCAGTGACGGGCGACTTGCCGCTCGACGCCGCGCTGGCCGGCGCCGCGGGTGCGATGACCGATGGCGGCGTGACGGGCTTGGTCGTTGCCCCCTCGGACGACATCGACGGCGGCGCGGCGGCCACGCTGGTGGACGGCCCCACCGGCGGAACCACGCGCAGCACCTGGCCGACTTCGATCAGGTCGGGGTTGTCGAGGTTGTTCCAGCGGGCGATGTTCTGCCAGGTCTGGCCGGTTTCGCTCGCGATGCGGCGAATCGTGTCCCCGGGGCGCACGGCGTAGTAGCCCGGCTTGCCATAGTTCTCGATGCCCGGCAGCGGCTTGCCCGACGGGTCGGTGGTGAAGAGCGGGCCGCCGGGTGCCGCAACGGGCGCACGCGTCATCGTGCCCCGGTCTTCGACCGGCGCCGGCCCGCGCGGTGCGGCGCAGCCCGCGATCACGAGCACAACGGCCAACGTGACACCAGCGCACCAACTCCGATTGCCAAAACCCTGCATTTGTTGTTCCTTCAAGCGATGCCCGATTTTAGGGGGACAAAGTGAACCGCCTCAAGAATGCGGCGCTCGAGTCCACGGGCGGTTTTGTCGATGACGACGAGGGCCTGTCCGCCCCCCGCCGAGTGTGTTGGCGCCACGATGCGACCGCCGACGGCGAGCTGATCGATCCATGCCTGCGGCACCGCCTCGCCGCCCGCCGCGGCGATGATGCCCGCGTAGGGCGCGCCCTTGGCGTAGCCGATCATTCCGTCGCCCAGGATCAGATGAACCGTCGCGAGGCGAAAGTGCCGCAGGTTGGCGCGTGCGCGCTCGTGCAAACCGCGCAGCCGCTCGATGCTGTAGACCTCGGTGGCCACATGGTTCAGCACGGCGGCCTGGTAGCCGCAGCCGGTGCCGATCTCGAGCACGCGCCCGAGCCGCTCCTGCGGCTTGCCGACGAGCGCGGGCGCGCCCAGCAGCAGCTCGATCATGCGCGCGACCACGCTGGGCTTCGAAATCGTCTGTCCCAGCCCGATCGGCAGGCTGGTGTCTTCGTACGCCTGATTGACCAGTGCGCTGTCCACGAAGCGATGGCGCTCGACTGCGCCGAGTGCGCGCAGCACGCGCGCGTCGCCAATGCCCTGGGCCGCGAGCTTCTGCACCATGCGCGCACGCACGGCGTCGGAGGCCATCGACGGCGTGGTCGGCACCATCGGCCGCGCGGGCACGGCCGGCATGCGACCGCGCGTGGCGGCCGAAGCGGTGGGTGTCAGGCGAACCGGGAACCCAGGCCGTTGCGTGGCCATCTTCAGTTGCCCAGACGGGTCACCGTCTCGCGCCATTGCGCCAGGTTGGCGTGGTCGGTCAGGTCGATCTGGAGCGGCGTCAGTGCGACGTGGCCCTCCGCCGTGGCATGGAAGTCGGTTCCTTCGCCGCTGTCCTTGGCGCCGCCGGCACCGGCGATCCAGTACATGGTTTCGCCACGCGGGCTTTCCTGCGTGATGACCTTCTCGGCCGCATGCCGGCGGCCGAGCCTGCACACCTTGATCGGCTTGAGTTCGTCGAGCGGACGGTTGGGCACGTTCACGTTGAGCAGGAAAGCGCCCTGCTCCACCATGCGCTCGCGCTCGATCCGCTGGACCAGCCGGCGCGCCACCTGCGCGGCCGCATCGACGTGCGCCCAGCCTTTTTCGATCTGCGAGAAGGCAATGGCCGGAATGCCGAACAGGTAGGCCTCCATGGCCGCGCCCACGGTGCCCGAATAGATGGTGTCGTCGCCCATGTTGGCGCCGTTGTTGATGCCGGAGACCACGAGGTCCGGCCGATAGTCGAGCAGGCCCTTGAGCGCGATGTGAACGCAATCGGCCGGCGTGCCGGTCACGTAGCGGAATCCGTTGTGCGCCTTGTGCACGTAGAGCGGCGCGGCCAGCGTCAGGGCGTTCGACTTGGCGCTGTTGTTGTGCTCGGGTGCCACCACCTCGACATCGGCGATGTCCTTCAGCGCGTCGTGCAAGGCGACGATGCCCGGCGCCTGAAAGCCATCGTCGTTGGAAATGAGAATCTTCATGATGCTTTTCGGTGCCCGGATTGTAGGCGGCGGGGTGCGTCGCAGCAGGGACAAGGGCGCCCCGGCGCGGCCCCTATCATCACCTCGCATTCGCCCATACACGATGGATTCATTCGAAGGAGACCCGAGCATGCACGCATGGCTTTGCGAAAACCCCACCGGCGTCGACGCGCTGACCTGGAAGGAACTGCCGACGCCGTCGCCCGGTCCGGGCCAGGTGCTGATCGAGATCAAGGCCGCGAGCCTCAATTTTCCCGACCTGCTGATCGTCCAGAACAAGTACCAGATCAAGCCGCCGCTGCCCTTCGTGCCGGGTTCGGAATACGCCGGCGTGGTGCAGGCGGTGGGCGAAGGCGTCACCCACCTCAAGGTCGGACAGAACGTCGCCTGCCTTTCCGGCACCGGCGGATTCGCCACCCACACGCTCGCGCCCGCCGCGCTTTGCATGCCGCTGCCGGAAGGCTTCGGCCATGTGGACGCGGCGGCGTTCATCATGATCTACGCGACTTCGTGGCATGCACTGATGGACCGCGCCCAGCTCAAGGCCGGCGAGACCGTGCTGGTGCTCGGCGCCGCCGGCGGCGTGGGCACGGCCGCCATACAGATCGCCAAGGCCGCGGGCGCGCGCGTGATTGCGGCCGCCTCGACCGACGAGAAATGCGAACTTTGCCGCTCGATCGGCGCAGACGCCACGATCAACTACACGACGCATGCGCTGCCCGGCGGATTTCGCGATGCGATCAAGGCTGCGACCAACGGCAAGGGCCCCGATGTCATATACGACCCGGTCGGCGGCGATTTTGCGGAGCCCGCATTTCGCTCCATCGGCTGGCGCGGACGCTATTTGGTGGTCGGCTTTGCCTCCGGTCCGATTCCATCGCTGCCATTGAATCTGACGCTGTTGAAAGGTGCCTCGCTGGTCGGTGTGTTCTGGGGCGATTTCGCGAAGCGCGAGCCCAAGGCGAATGCACAAATGATGGCCGAATTGGCCCAGTGGTACGGGCAGGGAAAGATCAAGCCGGTGATCGACAGCACGATGCCGATGGCCGAATTGAAAGCGGCCTACGCCCACATGGGCTCGCGCGGCGTCAAAGGCAAACTCGTGATGGTGAACTGAGCACGCCGGTTTGGCACGACGCCGCCGGTCCCAATAAAAAAGCCCGCATGCGCGGGCTTTTTTATTGGCCGGAGGCCGCCTGTCTCGATCGCTTACTTGATCTCGAACTCCGAAAGCGACTTGCCGGCGGCCAGTGCTTCCGTCACCCAGCGCGGCTTGCGGCCACGGCCACCGGACCAGGTTTCGCCGGTCGGACCACGGTATTTGGCCGCTGCCTTTGCCACAGGCGCACCGGCGCTGCGCTTGACCGAGCCGCCGCGCGCGCTGAGTTTCAGGTCCGCGGCGGTCAAACCGTATTCGGCGATCTTCCTGCGCACGTCCTCAATCACGCCAGCGCGTTCTTGGTTGCGAAGGTCTTCGGCCTGCTTGCGCAATTGCGCAATCTGCTCGTCGTACTTCTTGATCTGAGAATTGATATCGGCAAGGGTCGAAGCCATTCTGGACTCCTGAAATTGGAAACGGGGCGGATTTTAATTCAATTCCAAATTATGACAAGCAGGCCCCCACCGGAAAAACACCGATGACAGGAATGCGGCAGTGCACCAAAGCGGCATGCGCCAAGCTTGGGGCAGGCTTTTTTGGTGTAAATGCCAGGATTGCGTGGCCGCGGGAGGACCGGAAATGACAACGCCGGGGCAAGCCCGGCGTCGATGTACCTGGACGCTATTGCGCAATAGCAGTCAGGAAGAAAGAAAGAAAGAAATTTTGGGGTGGCTGATGGGACTCGAACCCACGACGACCAGAATCACAATCTGGGACTCTACCAACTGAGCTACAGCCACCGGAGAGCCCGCAATTGTAGCGTCAAAAATCGCCGTTTTCGCCGCCGCGCGCGCCGAAAGGGTTGAATTTCTTCTCAGCCGGCGGCCAGCGGGCCGGCTGGCGCGGTCTTGGGCAGCTTGATCGCGCCGTCCGGCCGCTCGCAGGTGCCGATCAACAGGCCGCTGGCCACGGCATGCGCCTTGAGCACGTCGAACACCTCCTCGCGTCCGGGCGTTGCGGAAAACTCCGGCGCGCTGTCGAGCGCGAACAGCTGGAAGGCATAGCGGTGGATGCCGTGCCCCGGCGGCGGATCGGGCGGCAGCCAGGCGGCCTGGAGCGCGGAGTTGCGCCCCACATGCAATGCCGCATCGCCGTCGTTCTCGCGGCTCGGGAGCGCGGCTTCGTCGAGCTTTCCGTCACCGGCCGGCAGGCCCACCACGATGGCGTGCACCAGCGGATTCGGCGTGGGCGAATCGGCGTCTTCCACCACGAGCAGCAGCGAGACGCTGCCGGCCGGCACGCCGGTCCATTGCAGCGGCGGCGAGACGCCCTCCCCGTCGGCGGTGTAGCGCGGCGGCAGCGGCCCGTGGTCCACGAAGGCCACGCTGTCGAGCGAGATCGACGCCATGCCTTGCCGCACGCCCAGCGCGTTGAAGACGATCTTGTCCAGCCCCGCACGCATGCCGTGCAGGGCGTGACCGATGACCTCAGGCAGTTTTTCGAGCATGGCTCAGGTATAGCCGCGCGCTGCCGGGCGGCCTGTAGGACGCTGCAGCAAGCGTGGTGCCGCGACGGTGCGCGCCGTGATGGCTCCGCTATCATGGGTGCCACCGCACCCCCGGGTGCACGCCGTTCGCGTACCTCCATTCACAGCCAAAGGAGCTTCTTCATGAGCATCGTCTGGACCATCCTGATCGGGTTCATCGTGGGTCTGGTGGCACGGGCCGTCAAGCCGGGCGACGATTCCGCAGGCTTCATCGTGACCACGCTGATCGGCGTGGCGGGTTCGCTGATCGTGACCTATGTCGGCCAGGCTCTCGGCTGGTACACCGCCGGTCAGGGCGCGGGCTTCATCGCATCGGTCCTCGGCGCGATCGTGCTGCTCGTTCTCTACGGGCTGGTGAAGCGCAAGCGCTGAGCGAGCGCCAGCGACGCCCGCCGATGCCGCGCAAGGCCCGGGCCAGGCATCACGTCTACGTGGTCGAGCTCGACGACCGCGTCTGGAACAACGGCCGCTTCCGGCGCGCCAACCCGGACTACCAGCTCGGCAAGCCCTTCGTGTACGTGGGCATGACCGGGCTCGACCCGGACATCCGTTTCGACAAGCACAAGGCCGGCATCCAGGCCAACAGCTTCGTTCAGGAATTCGGATTGCGGCTGCTGCCCGCGCTGTACGAGCGCTACAACCCGATGTGCTACGAGGACGCGCGCTCGATGGAGGTCGAACTCGGCATCGCGCTGCGCAGGAGCGGCTACGGCGTCTGGCAGGCCTGAGCAAAGCCGCACTGTCCCGCTCAGGCGTAGGTGACCCAGCCTTCGTAGGCCGGCCCGTCGAGGTGCGGCAGCGTGTTGTAGGTGACGAGCATGTGACGCTTCGGCGTGAAGGCGAATTCGGTCACCGCGGTGTTGCGGATGCGCAGGTTCAGTTCGATCGTGACTTCGGGACGCGTGCCGAGCACGTGCCCGACGGCCGTGCTGATCGGCCCGCCGCTCGACACCACCAGCACCTTGGCGCCATGGTGCCTGTCGCGCACATGGTCGAGCGCGGTCGTGACGCCCGCCAGGAAGTCGACATAGCTCGGCATCCCGGCAGGCTGGGTGCGGCCCTGCATCCAGGCACCGAGACCGTCGCGAAGCAGCCGGAAATGGTGCCGGTACATCTCGGGGGAATCGGGCTTTTCGAGCTTGCCTTCATGGATGGTGGCAATGACGGCTTCGCTGTCGTACTCGTTGAGGCCGGGCCAGGGCAGCACGTCGTCGCGCTCGAGGCCCAGCCCCTTGGCGATGCCCTCCCAGGTCTGCCGATGGCGCTTGAGCGTGCCGGTGATGACGGCATCGAAATGCATGCCGCGCTCGCGCCAGTACTCCCCGAGGCGCACGGACTGCCGGTGCCCGAGCTCGCTCAGGTTGTCGTAGTCGGCAGCACCGAAGCTGGCCTGCCCGTGGCGCACGAGATAGAGGGTTCCCATGTGCGGGATTCTGTCGATGCGCGCATGGCGCGCTTGTCCCACGTGCGACGAAGCCTCCGCGCCCGCGACGCGGACGCGACACGCCGCGCCGGACCTCAGCGCGCAGCGACGGGCAGGGTGTCGGCCGGCTTCGGCACGAGGATCTCGGCCTTGAAGCGTTCCTTCAGCAGGTTGTAGTAGGCCGCATCCTCAGCGGCAGCCACCGACTGCGCCACCTGCGCGTTCTCCTGCTGCGCCTGCTCGGGCGCCGAGGGCGTGCGCGGAACGACCTTCGTCACCCGCACCACCGCGTAGCCTTGCGGCCCCAGGTCCACGCCCACGAGCGCGGGCAGCTTGCCCGGGTCGGCGCGCAGCGCGGCGTCGATGACCGGCAGCGGCTGCGCCTTCGCATCGCGACGCGACACCGTGACCGGCGCGCCGAAGGTGGCACCGTCGGCCTTGGTGGTCCAGGCGGCGAGCTTGGCCTCGCCTTCGGCCTTGGCCATGACGGCCGCGCGCTCGGTGACGAGCTGCGCGCGGATCTTGTCCTTCACTTCCGCGAGCGGCATCGGATGCGCGGGCGCGTACTGCGTGATGCGCCCCGCCGCGAGCTGGTTGGCGCCGACCTCGATCGCCTCGGTGTTCTGCTTGCGGCTCAGCGAATCGGCCGCGAACAGCGCGTTGAGGAAGTTGCGGTTCGCGAGCACGCCGGTGGCGCCCGGCGCGGGCGTGCGCGAAACGTTGGCGGCCGTCTGCACGGTGAGCTTGAGCTTGTCCGCGGCCGGCTTGAGGCTGTCGGGCTGCTGGTAGACGGTGTCGGTGAAGGCTTCGGCGGCCTTCGCGAATTCCTGCGTGGCCTGCTGCGCGCGCACTTCGCTCTCGATGGTGGCGCGCACCTGCTCGAAGGGCGGCACCACGGCCGGCTTGATGTCGGTGAGGCGAATGACGTGATAGCCGAATTCGGTCTCGACCACGTCGCTGATGTCGCCCTTCTTGAGCGCGAACATCGCATCCTCGAACGGCTTGACCATCGCGCCGCGCGTGACGAAGTCGAGGTCGCCGCCCTTCTCCGCGGAGCCGGGGTCCTGCGAGTTCTTGCGTGCGACGTCGGCAAAGCTCGCGGGGTTCTTGCGCACCTCGGCCAGCAGTTGCTCCGCCTTCGCCTTGGCCTTCGCGCGCTCGTCGGCCGATGCGCTGGCCGGTGCGGTGATCAGGATGTGGCTCGCACGGCGTTCTTCCTTGGTGCCGAAGCGCGCGGCGTTCTGTTCGTAGTAGGTCTTCAGGTCGGCTTCGTTCACTGCCACGTTCTTCTTGGCCGCTTCGAGGTCGAGCACCACGTATTCGATGCTCGCCTGCTCCGGCGCCTGGAACTGTGCTGCATGGTCCTTGTAGTAGGTCTCGACGTCGGCGTCGCTCACCGTCACCTTCGACGCGAAGCTGTCGGGGGCGAAGCGCGCCACCTGGATCTCGCGCTGGTCGTAGAAGGCGTTGATCGTGGCGGCCGTCACTGCAGGCGGCGTGAACGCCGTGCCCGAGATCCCGAGCAGCACCTGCTGGGTGGCCAGTTCCGAGCGCATCGAAGCCTCGTACTGCTCGGGCGTGCGGCCGGTCACGCGCTGGAAGGTCTCGCGGTCGAACTTGCCGTCGGGCGTGCGGAACGAGGCAAGGCCCGGGTCCTGCGCGAAGATGCGCGACAGCCGTTCCTCGGAGATCGTCACGTTCGACTTGGCGGCTGCCGCTGCGAGCACGCGATCGCGCACCATGCGCTCGAGCGTGGCATAGCGCAGCGCGTCGGATTCGAGCAGCGTGGGGTCGACGTTGGGCGACTGCTGGCGGATGCGGTCGGTCTCGTTGCGATGCTGCAGGTCCCACTCGGGCCGCGTGATGTTGTGGCCGTCGACGCGCGCCACCTTCTCGTCGCCACCCGAGTTCTGGTAGCGCTCCACGCCAAAGAAGACGAACGAGGGAATGATCAGCAAGAACAAGAAAATCATGACGATCTTGTTGTACTTGCGGAAGAAATCAAACATGCTTGGACACTCTCTTCGACGGATGTCGGTGGCAATAAAAAAAGGCGAACCAGTGTTCGCCTTTGCATCGGGTGGTGGGTGCTGAGGGGTTCGAACCCCCGACCTACGCCTTGTAAGGGCGCCGCTCTACCAGCTGAGCTAAGCACCCCACCGGAAATACGCTCCGAGTGTACGTCTTAGTTGAGCGCGTCTTTCAGCGCCTTGCCCGGACGGAACTTCGGAATCTTGGCGGCCTTGATTTTAATCGCGTCGCCGGTGCGCGGATTGCGGCCGGTGCGAGCGGCGCGCTTGCCGACTGCGAAAGTGCCGAAACCGACGAGCGACACGGAGCCGCCTTTTTTGAGCGTGGTACGAATGGCGCCGATGGTCGATTCAAGCGCGCGGGTGGCGGCTGCCTTGGAAATATCGGCGTTTTTTGCGATGTGCTCAATCAGTTCGGTCTTGTTCACAAGGGCCCCTTGTCGAAGAAATAAAGTTGGTCGGCTTCGTCAGCTGCGAGTCGGTCGCAGGATGGCGCGACGCACGAAGCCTGGCAGGACTGACGCCTCGGCAGCGCGCTGCCAGAAGGATTACAACCACTGGTCTGCGGGGTGTCAATACGACACGCGGCCACGCAGAACAGCGGAGCGCGCGATTTTAGGGGCGTTTCGCGCGGGCCAATTTCCAGCGACCTGAAAGCGCGTCAAAGGGCTTCTGCAATGGCGCGGCCGAGGTCCGAAGTGCTCGCCGTGCCGCCGATGTCGGGCGTGCGCGGTGCGCCGCTTTGGGGCGCGAGCACCTTTTCGATGGTGCTCAGGATCGCGTCGTGCGCGTTCTTGTGGCCCAGGAACTCGAGCATCATCGCGCCGCACCAGATCTGGCCGATCGGGTTGGCGATGCCCTTGCCCGCGATGTCCGGCGCGGAACCGTGCACCGGCTCGAACAGCGACGGCGTGGTCCGCTCGGGGTTGAGGTTCGCGCTCGGTGCGATGCCGATGGTGCCGGTGCAGGCCGGTCCCAGGTCGGAGAGGATGTCGCCGAACAGGTTGCTCGCGACCACCACGTCGAAGAAGTCGGGCCGCTGCACGAAGTGGGCCGTGAGGATGTCGATGTGGAACTTGTCGAGCTTCACGCCCGGGTAGTTCTTCGCCATCTCGGCCACGCGCTCGTCCCAGTAGGGCATGGTGATCGAGATGCCGTTCGACTTGGTCGCACTCGTCAGGTGCTTCTTCGGGCGTGACTGGGCCAGCTCGAAGGCGAACTTGAGCACGCGGTCCACGCCGTGGCGCGACATCACGGTTTCCTGCACCACGATCTCGCGCGGCGTGCCCTCGTACATGCGCCCGCCGATGCTCGAGTACTCGCCTTCGGTGTTCTCGCGCACGATGTACATGTCGATCTCGCCAGGCTGGCGCGGCGAGCCGTCGCGCCGCACCACGGGCGCCGTGATGCCGGGCATCAGGCGCGCGGGACGCAGGTTGATGTACTGGTCGAACTCGCGGCGGAACAGCAGCAGCGAACCCCAGAGCGACACGTGGTCGGCGATCTTCTCGGGCCAGCCCACGGCGCCGAAGTAGATGGCATCGTGGCCGCCGATCTGGTCCTTCCAGTCGTCGGGCAGCATCTTGCCGTGCTTCTCGCAGTAGTCCCAGCTCGAGAAGTCGAAGTGATCGAACTTCAGGTCGATGCCGAACTTGCGCGCCGCCGCATCGACCACGCGCAGGCCCTCGGGCATGGTCTCCTTGCCGATGCCGTCGCCGGCGATGACTGCGATTCTGTGGGTGGTCATGGTCTGGTTCCTTCTTGCTGCAAGGGGGTGAAAAACCGGAGCGCCTCGGCGAGCACTTCGCCGGGCGCTTCTTCGGGAAGATAGTGGCCGCACGGCAGCGCGCGGCCCGAAACCTCGTCGGCCTGCGCGCGCCACAGCGCGAGCACATCGAAGCAGCGCCCCACCGCGCCGTGCTCGCCCCAGAGCACGCGCAGCGGCTGCGCCAGGCGCCGGCCCGCCGCGAGGTCGGCACGGTCGTGCACGAGGTCGATGGTGGCGGAGGCGCGGTAGTCCTCGCAAATGGCTTCGGCGGTGGCCGGGAATGGCCGCGCAGCGCTCGTACTCGGCCAGCACCTCGGGCGCGAACGGCGCGAGGCCCGCATGCCGTCCGCCCATCACGCTGCGCACGTAGCGCACCGGATCGGAGGCGATCAGCGCCTCGGGCAGCGGCGGCGGCTGGATCAGGAAGAACCAGTGCCAGTAGGCGCGGGCGAACGCATCGGAGGTGTTCTCGTACATCGCGAGCGTGGGCGCGATGTCGAGCAGCAGCATGCGATCGACCGCATCCGGATGGTCCGCAGCCAGACGGTGGGCCACGCGCGCGCCGCGGTCGTGCGCCAGCACGCCGAAGCGCTCGAAGCCGTGGTGCCGCATCGCGGCCAGCGCATCGAGCGCCATTCCCCGCTTGCTGTAGGCGACGTGCGCCGCGTCGGCCGCGGGGCGGCCCGAATCGCCGTAGCCGCGCAGGTCGATCGCGACCACGGTGAAGCGCTCGGCGAGCGCTGGCGCCACGCGGTGCCAGATCGCATGCGTCTGCCGGATGGCCGTGCAGCAGCAGCAGGGGCGCGCCCTGCCCGCCGATGCGGCCATGCACGCGCACGCCATCGCGCTTGAGATCGAAAGTCGGAAAGCCGAGAAAGGAAGAAGCGGTCACGGCGCGATTGTGCGTTGCGTGCCCTCGATCATCAAGCAACAATCGGCCAATTCATACTTTCCGTTCTGGCATGAATCCTCTCTCCCTCGAACGCAGCGACCTCGAACTGGTGCTGGCGATCCGCGACCAGGGCAGCCTTGCCGGCGCGTCCGCCACGCTCGACGTGGTGCCTTCGGTGGTCACCAAGCGCCTGGGCGCGCTCGAGGCACGGCTGGGCCAGCGGCTCTTCGAGCGCACCACGCGCCGGCTCAGCGTGACGGCCGAGGGCGAGGCCGTGTGCCTGCATGCGAAGGCGCTGCTCGACGGCTTCGCGGCGCTCGAGAGCGAGCTCGGCGAACGCCAGAACGAACTGGTCGGCACCATCCGGCTCGCCGCCACCTTCGGTTTCGGGCGGCGCTGGCTCGGTCCCGCGCTCGCGGCCTTCCAGGCGCGGCATCCCGCCCTGCAGATCGAACTGCTGCTGACCGAGCGCCTGCCCGACCTCGGGGCCGAAGGCTATGACGGCGCGCTCTGGCTCTGGGCGGTGCAGCAGCGGCGCGCGGCCGACTGGGTCACGCGCCGCATCGCGCGCAACCAGCGCGTGCTGGCCGCGGCGCCGGCCTACCTCGAACGGCGCGGCATGCCGGCCACGGTGGAGGCGCTCGGCACGCACGCCTGCCTGATCGCACGCGAGAACGGCGAGGCCAACCAGCGCCAGTCCGCGCTCTGGACTTTGCGCCATGCGCGCGACGGCAGCACGGCGCGCGTGCGGGTGCAGGGGCCGCTGGCCAGCAATTCGGGCGAGATGGTGCGCGACTGGTGCCTGGCCGGCCACGGCATCATGCTGCGCAGCCTGTGGGACATCGCACCGCAGCTGGCGTCGGGCGCGCTGGTGCGCGTGCTGCCGGCCTACGCGATGCCCGATGCCGACATCCACTGGATCGCGCCCTGGCGCCCGAAGACGCCGCGCCGCGTGCGCCTGCTGCTGGACCACCTGGCCGAGCAGTTCCGCGGCGAGCCCTGGAAGCCCGCGAAGCCGGGCGCACGCTGACTGCGCTTCAGCGCTCGCCGCGGACCACGAGGCTCACGCCGATCGCAGTGAGCCCGATGCCGGCCAGCGTGGTGAGCGTGATCGGCTCGGCGAACAGCAGCCATGCCATCACGGCCGTGCACGGCGGCACGAGGTAGAGCAGGCTCGTCACCGCGGTGGCCGTTCCGCGCTGGATCAGCATGTAGAGCAGCGAACTGCCGCCCAGCGACAGCGCGAGCACCGACCACGCCATCGCGCCGGCCGAATGCGCGTTCCAGTGGATGGCCTCGCTTTCCAGGGCCGCGAACGGCAGGGTCACGATCAGTGCCGCGGCCATCTGCACCGCGCTCGCGCTGCGCACGTCGCAGGGTTCGACGAAGCGCTTCTGGTACAGCGTGCCGGCCGTGATCGACAGCAGCGCCATCAGCGCCAGCGCCATGGTCAGCGCGCTCACCTCGGAACCCTGGTCGAGCTTGCGCAGCACCACGAGCACGAGGCCGCCGAAGCCGAGCACCAGCCCCGCCCACTGCCGCTGCGAGATGCGCCCGCCGTGCAGCGAGAACCACACGGCGGTCAGCACCGGCTGGATGCCGACGAGCAGCGCCACCAGCCCCGAGCCCATGCCCGCCTTCACCGCGGCCCAGACGCCGCCGAGGTAGCCGGCCTGCATCAGCACGCCGGTGATCGCGAGGTGGCCCCATTGCGCGCGGCGCGCCGGCCAGGCCACGCGCGCGAGTGCGATCCAGAGCGCGAAGCAGGCGAGCGAGAGCGCATAGCGCACGGCCAGGAACTTGAGCGGCGGGGCATGCGGCATGCCATAGCGCGCGACGATGAAGCCCGTGCTCCAGATCAGCACGAAGACCGCCGGCATCGCCCGCAGCCAGCCCGCGCCGCGGGCCGCGGCCGCGGTCATTTGGCGCGCGCCCGGATCTCGGGGATGGCCTTCTGCAGGTAGTAGACCATCGACCAGATCGTCAGCACGGCCGAGATCCAGATCAGCCACTGGCCCCACCAGCCGGTGTCGATCACGCCGAACAGGCGCCTGTCATAGAGCAGGAACGGAATCGCGACCATCTGCACCGTGGTCTTGACCTTGCCGATCATGTGGACCGCCACGCTCTTGCTGGCGCCGATCTGCGCCATCCATTCGCGCAGCGCCGAGATCGCGATCTCGCGGCCGATGATGATCAGCGCGACGAACACGTCGGCCCGGTTCAGGTGCACCAGCACCAGCAGCGAGGCGCAGACCAGGAACTTGTCGGCCACCGGATCGAGGAAGGCGCCGAAGGCCGAGGTCTGGTTGAGCTTGCGCGCCAGGTAGCCGTCGAGCCAGTCGGTGGCGGCGAACACGATGAACATGACCGTGGCGATCAGGTTGCGCATCGGCTCGGCCAGCGGCAGATAGAACACGCCGACGATCAAAGGGATCGCGACGATGCGCGTCCAGGTCATGATGGTCGGGAGGGTCCAGAACATATGCGGGCGATTGTGTCATGCCGGGAGTGGCCCCGGCGCTTCTCGCCTAATGCAGGGCCTTGTAGATTTCCTCGGCGAGGTCGGTCGCGATGCCTTCGACCGAGGCGATGTCCGCCACGCTCGCCGCCGCCACGCCGCGGATGCCGCCGAAGCGCTGCAGCAGCCGGGCGCGGCGCTTCGGTCCGATGCCCGGAATGTCCTCGAGCTGGCTGCCGCCCACGCGCACCTTCGCGCGCTTGGCGCGCATGCCGGTGATCGCGAAGCGGTGCGCCTCGTCTCGGATCTGCGCGACCAGCATCAGCGCCGCCGAGTCCTTGCCCAGGTAGACCTTCTCGCGGCCGTCGGCGAACACCAGTTCCTCGAGCCCGACCTTGCGGCCCTCGCCCTTCTCCACGCCGACGATCAGCGACAGCGGCAGACCGAGTTCGCTGAACACCTCGCGCGCCATCGACACCTGGCCCTTGCCGCCGTCCACCAGCACTAGGTCGGGCATGCGCGCGGCCCGGGTGCGCGGCGGCGCGTCGCTGCCGGCACCGGCCGCATCGCCCGCGGGCGGCGCATCGGTCTCGGCCGCCATCGCCTCGGCCAGCTTGCCGTAGCGGCGGTGCAGCACCTGACGCATGGCGGCATAGTCGTCGCCGGGCGTGATGCCCTCGATGTTGTAGCGGCGGTACTCGCGGTTCTGCATCGCATGGCGCTCGAACACCACGCACGAGGCCTGCGTGGCCTCGCCCGCGGTGTGCGAGATGTCGAAGCATTCGATGCGGAAGTTGTCGAGGTCGTCGGGCGCGAGTTCCAGCGCGTCGGCGAGCGCGCGCGTGCGCGCCTGCTGCGAGCCCTCCTCGGCCAGCAGCCGGGCGAGCTGCAGCCCGGCGTTGGTCTCGGCCATCTCGAGCCAGTGGCGGCGCTGCTCGCGCGGCTGGAACACCGCCGTCACGCGCGAGCCGGCCTGCTGCGAGATCGCCTCGATCAGTTCGCGGCTCACCGGGTGGCTGAGCACCAGCGTGGCGGGCACCGGCACGTCGATGTAGTGCTGGGCGATGAAGGCTTCGAGCACCTGCACCTCGACCGGGTCGGCCAGCGCGGGCAGCGCGCCCTCCTCCGCGTCGAGTTCGCCGTGATGAATCTGCGAGGCGTCCTCCACATGCACCGGAAAGTAGGGCCGGTCGCCCAGATGCCGCCCGCCGCGCACCATCGCGAGATTGACGCAGGCCTTGCCGCCCTGCACCTTCACCGCGAGGATGTCCACGTCCTTGTCCGACGCGATCTCGATCGACTGCTGGTGCAGCACGCGCGAGATCGCCGACATCTGGTTGCGCAGCTCGGCCGCCTGCTCGAATTCGAGCCTCTCGGCATGCGCGGTCATCCGCGCCTCGAGCTTCGAGAGCACGAGCTGGGTGTCGCCCATCAGGAAGGCCTCCGCGCTCGCCACGTCCTGCGCATAGGCCTCGGGCGCGATGTAGCCCACGCAGGGGCCCGAACAGCGCTTGATCTGGTAGAGCAGGCAGGGCCGCGTGCGGTTGGCGTACACCGTGTCCTCGCAGGTGCGCAGCCTGAACACCTTCTGCAGCAGCTGGATCGATTCCTTCACCGCCCACGCGCTCGGGTAGGGCCCGAAGTAGCGGTGCTTCTTGTCGACCGACCCGCGGTAGTAGGCGAGCCGCGGAAACTGGTGCGATGCGATCTTGAGGTAGGGATAGCTCTTGTCGTCGCGAAACAAGATGTTGTAGCGCGGCTTGAGCGTCTTGATCAGGTTGTTCTCGAGCAGCAGCGCCTCGGCCTCGGAGCGCACCACGGTGGTCTCCATGCGCGCGATCTTCGAGATCATGTGGCCGATGCGCGTGCCGCCGTGGTTCTTCTGGAAGTAGTTGGCGACCCGCTTCTTGAGGTTGCGCGCCTTGCCCACGTAGAGCACCGCGCCCGCCGCGTCGAAATAGCGGTAGACGCCGGGCAGCTGCGGCAGGGCCGCGACTTCGCTGAGCAGTTGTTCGGAATGCACGTCGGACATGGCGGCTATTGTGGCGCGCGGCACGGGCGAAGCGGCGGCCGCGCGGCGCCGCTGCGGCCGCCCGGGGTTATTTGGCGAGTTCGCTCACCAGGCGGTAGAGGAACTCGCGCCCGTCGTAGAGCCGCCGGATCTCGATGCGCTCGTCCAGGCCGTGGGCGCGCGCATCGGCCGGGTCGAGGAACATGCCGGTCACGCCGTACATCGGGATGCCGGCGTTGCGCAGGAAGCGGCTGTCGGTGGCGCCGGTGCTCATCGCGGGCACCACCGGCACGCCCGGCCACATCGCCTGCGTGAGCGACTCGACCGTCTTCACCAGGTCGCCATTGAGCGGCGAGGCCGGGCTGCGCAGCGGCTTGCCGACGTTGCGCAGCACGATCTTGTCGTTGCCGATCGCCTGCGTCAGCTGGCGCTCGACCTCCTCCGGATCGTCGTGCGGCAGGATGCGGCAGTTGACCGTGGCCTTGGCCGACTGCGGCAGCGCGTTCTCGGCATGCCCGGCCTGCACCATCGTCGCCACGCAGGTGGTGCGCAGCTGGGCGTTGTAGGCCGGGTTGGCCGTCATGCGCTCGAGCACGGCGGCATCGGGATTGCCGGTGCCGATCGCGCGCATGTCCTCGGCGAGCTGGCCGGTCGCGAACGGCGCGCTGCGCGCGAAATAGGTCCGCGTCACGTCCGCGAGCTTGATCGGGAACGCATGGTTGCCGAGGCGCTCGAGCGCGGCCGACAGCGCGTAGATCGGATTGTTCTTCGTCGGCACCGAGCTGTGGCCGCCCACGTCGCGCGCCTCGAGCACGTAGGTGGTGTACATCTTCTCGGCCACCTGCATGCGGTGCAGGTTGGGCTTGCCGCCGCGCAGCTCGCCGCCGCCGCCTTCGTTGATGCCGAACTCCGCCTGCAGCAGTTCGGGCTTGTTGTTGATGAGCCAGAAGGCGCCGTTGCTGAGCGCGTCACCGCGCTCCTCGTCCGCGGTGAGCGCGAGGATGATGTCGCGCTTCGGCTTGAAGCCCTCCTGCTTGAGCTGCGCCAGCACCGACACCAGCGCCGCCGCCATCGCCTTGTCGTCGATCGCGCCGCGCGCGGTGAAGTAGCCGCCGCTTTCCTGCAGCTTGAAGGGGTCGGTCTTCCAGTCCTCGCGCCGCGCCTCCACCACGTCGATGTGGGCCAGCAGCAGCAGCGGCTTCTTGCTGCCGTCGCCCTTGAAGCGGAGCACCAGGTTGCCCTTCTTCGGGAAGGGCTCGAAGATCTGGATGTCGCCGGGCGCGAAGCCCGCCTCGAGCAGGCGCTTCTCCATCGCGCGCGCCGCCTGCGTGTTGTCGCCCACCGAATGGGTGGTGTTGATCTCGATCAGCTCCTTGTAGATCTCGCGGAAGCGCTGCTGCTGAGGCGACAAGGGCGCGTCCTGGGCCTGCGCCGCAAGCCCCCCGAGCGCGAGGGACAGGGCGAGCAGGGTTCTCGCGACACCATGGGAAAGCGGGGAACGGCGACGACGCGGCAGGCGCATGTTTCTCTCTCCGGCTGTTGTGGTGGCGGGCAGCATACCAAGCGACGGCTCGCGCGCACGCGCCGGCACGGGCACACTCCGGGCCATGCAATGGGACATCTTCTGCCGGGTCATCGACAACCATGGCGACCTCGGCGTCTGCTGGCGGCTCTCGACCCAGCTCGCGGCGCTCGGCGAGCGCGTGCGGCTGTGGATCGACGACGCCACCGCGCTGCACTGGATGGCGCCCGCGGGCTGCGAGGGCGTGCAGCGGGTCGACTGGCTCGACCCGGCCGCGGTCCGCGAGGCCGCCGCCGCGCCGGCGCCCGACGTGCTGATCGAAGCCTTCGGCTGCGACCCCGCGCCCGCGCTGATCGTGCGCTTTGCCGAGGCGGCGCACGCGCCGGGTGCGCCGCCGCGGGCCTGGATCAACCTCGAATACCTCTCGGCCGAGCCCTACGTCGAACGCCTGCACGGCCTGCCCTCGCCCGTGTTCAAGGGCCCTGGCGCCGGGCTCTCGAAGCGCTTCTTCTACCCGGGCTTCACGCCGGCCACGGGCGGACTGCTGCGCGAACCGGGCCTGGCGCAGCGGCGGGCGCGCTTCGACCGCGCCGGGTGGCTCGCGGCGCAGCAGATCCCGTGGCAGCCTGGCGAACGGCTGGTGTCGCTCTTCTGCTACGAACCGCCCGCGCTCGCCGAGCTGCTGGCGCAGCTTGCGGCCGCGCCCGTGCCCACGCGGCTGCTGGTGACCGCGGGCCGCGCCGCGCATGCCGTCAAGGCCTTTTTCGCGGAACGGCAGCCGCCCGGCCATGCGCTCGCCGGCTTCGGGGTGCTGTCGATCTCCTGCCTACCCTACCTGACGCAGGTCGATTTCGACCATCTGCTGTGGGCCTGCGACCTCAATTTCGTCCGGGGCGAGGACTCGATCGTGCGCGCCCTCTGGGCCGGCGCGCCGCTGGTGTGGCAGATCTATCCCCAGGACGACGACGCCCACCACGTCAAGCTCAACGCCTGGCTCGACTGGCTGGGCGCGCCGGCGTCGCTGCGGCAGTTCCACCACGCCTGGAACGGCTTCGGCGAGGCGCCGCTGCCCCCGCTCGCCGACCTGGAGCCGTGGGGCGGAACGGTGCGCGCCGCGCGCGAAAAGCTGCAGGCCCAGGACGATCTGGTCACCCAATTGCAACGCTGGGTCGCCGGAAAAAGCTAAAATAGCGGGCTTTGCGGATTTCGGCCCGGATCGACACCATCCGAGATGCTCCCGCCAAACCTGCTTTAAAACCCGCCGCGGGACCTGTACCGCGGGGCCAATTCCTCGGCAATCTTGCAAAAGCCGCCGAGGGCCCCGTGCACCGAGCGGCCAACATCCAGAGAACCTGATATGAAAATCGCTCAAGAAATCCGCGCCGGCAACGTGATCATGCACGGCAAGGACCCGATGGTCGTGCTCAAGACCGAATACAGCCGCGGCGGCCGCAACAGCGCCACCGTGCGCATGAAGATGAAGAGCCTGATCGCCAACTTCAACACCGAAGTGGTCTTCAAGGCCGACGACAAGATGGACCAGATCGTGCTCGACAAGAAGGAGTGCACCTACTCCTACTTCGCCGACCCGATGTACGTCTTCATGGACACCGAGTACAACCAGTACGAAGTCGAAGCCGAGAACATGGGCGACGCCCTGAACTACCTCGAGGACGGCATGCCTGCCGAAGTGGTGTTCTACGACGGCAAGGCCATCTCGGTCGAACTGCCCACCAGCGTCGAGCGCGAAATCACCTGGACCGAGCCGGCCGTCAAGGGCGACACCTCGGGCAAGGTCATGAAGCCCGCCAAGATCTCGACCGGCTTCGAAGTGCCGGTGCCGCTGTTCGTCTCGCAAGGCGACAAGATCGAAATCGACACCCGCACGGGCGAATACCGCAAGCGCGTCTGAGCCTGCGCGGCCCGAACGACCGAAGGCTCCGCGAGGAGCCTTTTTCTTTGGCGCGCCCGCCGGCCGCAACGCTGCACAATGCAGCGATTCCCTCGGCAGATTCTTCATGAACAACACGCACGACCTTCACGACAAACGCCTCGCCGACGCCTGGGCCACGCTCAAGACGCACGCCGAGAAAGGCCTCCCCCTCGATCCCGATCCCTCGCGCATCGCCTTCGCCGATCCGGAGTTCCTGCTGCGCCGTGAAACCCGCGGCATCCGCATGCAGCTCGAGCTCATGAAGCCCGACCTGGAGCAGCGCGCCCACGGCATCGAGAACACCATCGTGGTCTTCGGCAGCGCGCGCTTCCGCAGCGAAGAGGAAGCGGCCGAACTCGTCGCGAACGCCGAAGCCGCCGGCGACGCCGCCACGGCCGAGCGCTGGCGCCGCCTCGCGCGCAGCTCGCACTACTACGAGAAGGCACGCGCGTTCGGCAAGCTCGTCGCGCAGTACAGCAGCGACAAGGAGCCCGAGGACAAGCTCTTCATCTGCACCGGCGGCGGCCCCGGCATCATGCAGGCGGCCAACCGCGGCGCGCACGAAGGCGGCGGCCTCTCGGTCGGCCTGGCCATCGCGCTGCCGATGGAGGAAGCGGCCAACCCTTACGTCACGCCCGCGCTGAGCTTCAAGTTCCACTACTTCGCGATCCGCAAGATGCATTTCATGATGCGTGCGAAGGCGCTGGTGGCGTTCCCGGGCGGCTTCGGCACGCTCGACGAGCTGTTCGAGGTCATCACGCTGGTGCAGACCCGCAAGTCGCAGCCGGTGCCGATCGTGCTGTTCGGCTCGGACTACTGGAAGAAGCTGATCGACTTCGACTTCCTGGTCGAGGAAGGCGTGATCTCGCCAGGCGACGTGGACCTGTTCGAATACGTCGACACGCCCGAAGACGGCTGGAACGCGATCAAGCGCTTCTACAAGCTGTAGGCGCGCGCGGCGGGCGGGACCGGTCCGGACCCGCGCCGGGCTCAGACCTTCAGCCCCCAGGTGGCGCGCGCCCCGAGCGCCACCACGCCGCCCACGACCCAGAACACGCCGGCGATGCCGATCAGCGCGCCGAGCGAGCCGAACAGCATCGGCATCGCCACACTGGAGGCATTAATGGTCATCAGCCGCAGGCCCAGCGCCTCGCCGTGGCGCGCGTGCGGCGTGATCTGGTGCAGCATGCTCATCACCATCGGCTGCACCGCGCCGAGCGCGAAGCCGAGGATCACCGAGCACAGGCCCATGGTCCAGGCCGAGTCGAGCAGCGGATAGACCGCGAACACCGCGGCGGTGACGACGGTGGAGCTCAGGATCACGCTGCGCTCGGACGCGCGCGAGGCGATGATCGGCAGCACCACGCGGATCGCCGCGGCCGCCACCGCGAAGGCGCCCAGGATCGAGCCGATCACCGAAGCGCCGATGCCGCGGTCGTGCCCGAGCACCGGCAGCACGAAGGCATGCACGTCCCAGCTCGAGGACTGCAGCCAGTTCACGAACAGCAGGCGGCGGAACATCGGTTCGCGCAGCAGGTCCCAGGCGCGCGTGCGCGTCGCGCCCGCCACGGAGGCCGCGGGCGGCGGCTCGTGCGCGCCGCGCGCGAGCATCCAGCAGACGACCGGCAGCAGCGCCATGGCCGCGAAGCAGACGCGGAAGGCCAGCAAGTCCGCGGGCACGCGACCCGCATGGTCGATCAGCAGGCCGGCCATGAAGGGGCCGACGAAGTTGGCGATCGCCGGCGCGATCGCGAGCCAGCTGAACACGCGCTTGAGCTGCGTGGGATCGGTCGCGGAGCGGCCCACGTGCCGCTGGAGCGCGATGACGGTCGCGCCGGTGGCGCCGCCCGTCAGCAGCGCCGCGAGGCACATGACCGGAAAGACCGGGAACACCAGCGCGAGCCCCGCGCCGATGGAAGCCGCCAGCACCGACAGCCACAGGGGCCGCTTGAAGCCGTGGCGGTCGGCAAAGCGCCCCGCCGGCAGCGCTAGGAACACCTGCGTGAGCGCGAACAGCGCGATCAGCAGGCCGACCGCCGCCGCGCTGTAGCCCTGCTGCAGCGCCAGGAGCGGCGTCGCGAGCCGCATGCCGGCCATGGTCGCATGCAGGCAGACCTGGGCGCCGATCACGCGCAGCAGTTCGGAACCTTTCACGGGGTGTCGTCGCCCTCGCTGTCGGCGGTGGGCGGCAGCAGCGCCTGCGACTGCGCCTCGGGCAGTGCCTCGACCTTGCGCAGCGCGAGGCGCATCTGCTTGGCGCGCGTGTCGGCCTTGTCGATGGTGTCGGAGGCCTTGGCCACCTGCTCCTTGATGCGCGCGACCCATTCGCCATAGCGCTCGAACTCGGTCTTGACCGCGCCCAGCACCTTCCAGACCTCGGAGGCCTGCTGCTCGAGCGCGAGGGTGCGGAAGCCCATGTGCAGGCTGTTGAGCATCGCGAGCAAGGTGGTCGGTCCCGCGAGCGTCACGCGGTGCTGGCGCTGGATCGCGTCCATCAGGCCCGGACGGCGCAGCACCTCGGCATAGAGGCTCTCGACCGGCAGGAACATGATCGCGAAATCGGTGGTGTGCGGCGCGGCGAGATAGCTCTCGGCGATGGACTTGGCCTCGCTGCGCACGCGCGCCTCGAGCGCCTTGGCGGCGATCTCGGCGCCCGCGGCGTCGGCACGCTCGTGCGCATCGATCAGCCGTTCGTAGTCGTCGCGCGGGAACTTGGCATCGATCGGCAGCCACACCGGTGCGCCGTCGTCGCCGCGGCCCGGGAAGCGGATCGCGAAATCGACGCGCTGGCCGCTGCGCGGCTTGGTCTCGATCTGCCGGGCGTACTGGTCGGCCGTGAGCACCTGCTCCAACAGCGCCTCGAGCTGCACCTCGCCGAACACGCCGCGCGTCTTCACGTTGGTCAGCACCCGCTGCAGGCTGCCCACGCCCACCGCGAGCGTCTGCATCTCGCCCAGGCCCTTGTGCACCTGCTCGAGCCGCTCGGCCACCTGCTTGAAGCTCTCGCCGAGCCGCGCCTCGAGCGTGCTCTGGAGCTTCTCGTCGACCGTCCGTCGCATCTCCTCGAGCTTGGCGGTGTTGGTCTGCTGCAGCTGCGCGAGCTGCGTTTCCATGGTCGCACGCACTTCGGCCAGGCGGCGCGCGTTCGATTCGCTCAGGCCCTGCAACTGGTTGTTGAGCGTGTCGCCGAGGTTCTTCTGCAGCGATGCGAGCTGCAGCGAGAAGGCGTCGAGCTGGGCGTTCTGCGTGCGCGTGGCCTCGGCGCCCTGCTGCACCAGCGCCTGCTGGAAGGTGGCGAAGGCCTGCGCGGTCTCCTGCCGCGCGCCGCGCGAGCTTTCGCCGATCTCGTGGCGCAGTTCGCGCTCGGTGCGCTCGTGGGCGGACGCCATGGCGGCGAGCGTGCCCAGCACCTCGCCGTGGTCGGGCGTGGGCGGCCGGCGCGCGAGCAGCCAGACCAGCAGTGCCAGCTGGACCACGGCGAGCGCAGCCAGCGCGAGAAGGATCAATTCGGTCGGTTCCAAGGTGCGATGCGGTCTCTCTGTCTAGGCGCTGTTCATCGGCCGGCCGCCGGCACGGGCGTGACCGGCGTCAGCGGGCCCTTGCCGCCGAACCAGGCGATCAGGTTGTCGGCGGCCAGGTCGGCCATGGCACGCCGCGTGGGCACGGTGGCGCTCGCGATGTGCGGCGTGAGCACGACGTTGGGCACCGTCAGCAGGTCGGGATGGACCTTGGGCTCGCCTTCGAACACGTCGAGGCCGGCGGCGGCGATCCGCTTCTCGCGCAGCGCGACCGCCAGGGCCGCGTCGTCGACGATGCCGCCGCGGGCGATGTTCACGAGCGTGGCGGTCGGCTTCATCAGCGCGAGCTCGGCCGCGCCGATGGTGTGGTGCGAAGCCGGCGAATACGGCACCACGAGCACCACGTGGTCGGCCGTCTTCAGGAGCTCCTCCTTGCTCGCGTAGCGGGCCTTGCATTCGGCTTCCAGCGCCGCATCGAGGCGCGAACGGTTGTGATAGACCACCTTCATGCCGAAGCCGTGCGCGCCGCGCTTCGCGATGCCCTGCCCGATGCGGCCCATGCCGATGATGCCGAGCGTGGACCCGTGGATGTCGGAGCCCGCGAACATGTCGTAGCTCCATTTCTGCCACTTGCCCGCGCGCAGGAAGTGTTCGCTCTCGGCGATGCGGCGCGCGGTCGCCATCAGCAGCGCGAAGCCGAAGTCGGCCGTGGTCTCGGTCAGCACGTCGGGCGCGTTGGTGCCGAGCACGCCGCGCGCGGCCATCGCGTCGACGTCGAAGTTGTTGTAGCCCACCGCCATGTTGGCGCAGATCTTCAGGTCGGGGCAGGCGTCGAGCACCGCGGCATCGATGCGCTCGCTGCCCGTGGTGAAGGCGCCCTGCTTGCCCTGCAGCTTCGCGATCAGCTGTTCCTTGCTCCAGGTCTCGTCGGCCTGGTTCGACTCGACCTCGAAGTGCTGCGACAGGCGCTCGAGGGTCTCGGGAAAGATCGCGCGCGCGACCAGGATCTTGGGCTTGCTCATGATGTCTGTGCCTAGCGGAAGAAGATGAAGGTGGAGAGGACGAACAGCGGGACCAGAATGCCGACCGACCATGCCATGTAGCCGAAGAAGCTCGGCATGCGCACGCCGCGGCTTTCGGCGATGGCCTTGACCATGAGGTTGGGCGCGTTGCCGATGTAGGTGTTGGCGCCCATGAACACCGCCCCCGCCGAGATCGCGGCCAGGGTGGTGGCGAAGGTGGTCATGAGCGCGGCGGGGTCGCCGCCCGCGGTGTTGAAGAAGACCAGGTAGGTGGGTGCGTTGTCGAGGAACGAGCTCAGCACGCCGGTGGCCCAGAAGTACATCGCGGGGTCGGGCTGGCCGTCGGCGCGCGTCACCGCGGCGATGACCGCGCTGAACGGTCCGTGGGCGCCAGCCTTCAGCATCGCGATCACCGGAATGATGGTCAGGAAGATGCCCGCGAACAGCTTGGCCACCTCGGCCATCGGCCCCCACTCGAACTGGTTGTCGGAATGCACCTTGGCGGGCGTGATCTTCAGCGAGACCAGCAGGATCGCGATCAGCCCGACGTCGCGCACCAGCCCCGGCAGGCCCACGCGGGTGCCGAAGACCTCGAAGCCCACGGGCGATTTCCAGAAGCCCGAGAGCAGCACCAGGCACACGATGCCGCCGAGCAGCCAGAAGTTGGCGGCGCCGTCGAAGCCGAGGCGCGGCGTGTCCGGCGTCGGGTCGAAAGGCAGCACGCCTTCCTTGCGGTAATGGTGGCGGTCGATGAAATAGAACAGCACCAGCAGCGCGCCGAGCACGAACAGCGTCTCCGGAAAGATGTGGCGCGCGGTCCAGAAGAAATCGACCCCCTTGAGGAAGCCGAGGAACAGCGGCGGATCGCCGAGCGGCGTGAGCGAACCGCCCACGTTCGACACGATGAAGATGAAGAACACCACCACGTGCGCCTTGCTCACGCGGTTGTCGTTGGCGCGGATCAGCGGCCGGATCAGCAGCATCGAGGCGCCGGTGGTGCCCATGAAGCTCGCAAGCACCGCGCCAATCGCGAGCAGCGCCGTGTTGAGCCCCGGCGCGCCGTGCAGGTTGCCGCGGATGTGGATGCCGCCGGCCACGGTGAACAGCGCGGTGAGCAGGATGATGAACGGGATGTACTCCTCCACCAGCGCATGCACCAGCTGCACGCCGGCGAGCGGCACGCCGTAGACCGCGGCGAAGGGCAGCAGGAAGGCCAGCGCCCAGCCGGCGGCGATCTTGCCGTAGTGGTGGTGCCAGACCGAGGGGGCGAGCAGCGGCAACAGCGCGATCGACAGCAGGATGCCCGCGAACGGAACGCCCCAGAGCGGGGACAGCTTGCTGCCGTCGAATTCGGCGGCCATCGCGAGGGCGGGAAACATCATCGGCAGCACCGCGGCTGCCGCGAGGCGGATCGTTTTTTTCATGGGGCGCTACCGTACCAGACGATGTCAGGCCGGCGGCTGCTCGATTTCGAACACCTGGCGCAGGTAGGCCAGGTATTTTTCGTCCTCGCACATGTTCTTGGAGGGGGTGTCCGAGAGCTTCGCCACCGGCTGCCCGTTGCAGTTGATCATCTTGATGACGATCTGCAGCGGCTCGTAGCCGAGGTCGTTGGTGAGGTTGGTGCCGATGCCGAACGCCAGCTGGCAGCGGCCGCGGAACTGCTGGTAGAGCTCGATGGTGCGCGGCATGGTGAGACCGTCGCTGAAGATCAGCGTCTTGGTGAGCGGATCGACGCGGTTGGCGGCGTAGTGCGCGAGCATGCGCTCGCCCCATTGGAACGGGTCGCCGCTGTCGTGGCGCGCGCCGTCGAACAGCTTGCAGAAGTACAGGTCGAAGTCGCGCAGGAAGGCGCTCATGCCGTAGACGTCGGACAGCGCGATGCCGAGGTCGCCGCGGTATTCGCGGGCCCAGGTCTCGAAGCCGAACACCTGGCTGTCGCGCAGCCGCGGGCCCAGCGCCTGGCAGGCCTGCAGGTATTCGTGCGCCATGGTGCCGAGCGGGATCAGGCCGAGCTTCATGGCATAGAGCACGTTGCTGGTGCCCGCGAGCTGCGGCAGCCGGTCGCCGGGCCGGGGCGCGGCCGGCGGCGAAGTGACCGCGCCGAGTCTGGCGTTGAGCGTGCGCAGCACCTCCTCGTGCCAGTCCTTGGAGAAGCGGCGGCGGGTGCCGTAGTCGGCGATCTTCAGATCGGACAGCCCGGCGCCCTGCAACTGCGCGATCTTGGTCTCGAGGCGCCGGCGGCCCTCCTCGAAGTCTGGCTTCTTCTGGGTGTTGCGGAAGTAGACCTCGTTCACGATCGCGAGCACCGGGATCTCGAACAGGATGGTGTGCAGCCACGGCCCCTTGATGCGGATCTCGAGTTCGCCCGAGGGCTGCGGCGTGATGCTGATGTATTTCTCGTTGAGCCGGAACAGACCGAGGAAGTCGACGAAATCGCTCTTGATGAAGCGCAACGACCGCAGGTAGGCCAGCTCGGCGTCCCGGAACTGCAGCGAGCACAGGCTTCGCACCTCTTCGCGGATCTGGCCCGCGAACTGCGCGAGGTCGACGCCGGGATTGCGGCATTTGAAGCGGTACTCGACCCGCGCCCCGGGGAAGTGATGCAGGACGACCTGCATCATGGTGAACTTGTAGAGGTCGGTATCGAGCAGGCTGTGGATGATCATGGTGCGGCGCGCGTTGTCTCGGCTTTTCAGGCGTGCGTCCGATTATCACGGGCGCCGTCGGCTTGTGCCTACGGCGCCCGCCCAGGGCGTCCTACCGCCAGGGTGAATCGGTCCCGCGACAGTGGATTCACAGCGGCCACACAGTCCGCTGAATCAACTCGCAAAGGAGATTCGCATGAACAAGGACACCATCGAAGGCAACTGGAAGCAGCTCAAGGGCAAGGTCAAGGAGCAATGGGGCAAGCTGACCGACGACGACTTCGACGTCATCGCCGGCAAGCGCGACCAGCTGCTCGGCCGCATCCAGGAACGCCACGGCATCAGCCGCGACGAAGCCGAGAAGCAGGTCAAGGAATGGGAATCCCGCGACGGCCGCACGCCCGACACCCTCTGGTACGAAAAGTACTGAAGTCCGCGCGGGGACGCCGCGCGCCCCCGGCCGATACCTCCTCAACCAACCGAAAGAACGAACAATGAAAAAACATCTGCTCATGCTGGCCCTGGCCTCGACCTGCTTCATGGCCACCCAGGCCTCCGCGCTGACCAAGGACGAATACAAGGCCGCGAAGGAAAAGATCGAGGCCGACTACAAGGCCGCCAAGTCCCAATGCGATGCCCTGAAGGACAACGCCAAGGACGTCTGCGAGAAGGAAGCCAAGGGCAAGGAAAACGTCGCCAAGGCCGAACTCGAACAGCAGTACAAGCCCAGCGACGCGCATGCGCGCAAGGTCGCCGAGGAAAAGGTGAAGGCGAACTACGAGGTCGCCAAGGAAAAGTGCGATGACCAGACCGGCGACGCCAAGGCTGCCTGCGTGAAGCAGGCCAAGGCCGACGAGTCGCAGGGCAAGGCCGACATCAAGGCCATGAAGAAGAGCATGTAAGTGCGTGACCACGGCCGGAGCGGCCGTGCTGCGCAAGCTGCAAGACGAACGGCGCCCTCGGGCGCCGTTTTTTTTTGAGCTATCCGCGGGCGGCGGCTCAGGCCTTCAGCGCCTCGACCACGCGCTGCAGCGCCTCGGGCAGCGCCACCGGCCGCTGCGTGGCGCGGTCCACGTACACATGCACGAAGTGGCCCTGCGCGGCCGCCTTGTCGGAGCCCTCGGCGAACAGCCCGATCTCGTAGCGCACGCTCGAGCGCCCGGCCTCGGCCACGCGGATGCCCGCCTCCACCGTCTGCGGAAAGGCGATCGGGGCGAAGTAGTTGCACTGCGTCTCGACCACGAAGCCGATCGTCTGCCCCTGGTGGATGTCCAGCGCGCCGCGCTCGATCAGCAGCGCATTGACCGCGGTGTCGAACCAGCTGTAATAGACGACGTTGTTGACGTGGCCGTACATGTCGTTGTCGGCCCAGCGGGTCGGAATGCTGCGGAACGCGCGATAGCTGCTGCGGGCATTCGGCGTTGGTCGGGTGGCGGAACTCATCGCGCGGCATTGTGCCAGGGGGTGCCTCAGGCGCAATTTAGAAAGCGCCGTCTAAATTGCTGCAAAGCAGCAAAAAGCCCTTGATCGCCAGGCTGCGCTGCCTATACTTGAGGTCATGCTGCACCGCAACAAAGACGACGAGGCGCAGCGCAACGTGACCGACCACCCATCTCATACTTTCCGGAGATTCCAAAATGGCCCTGACCGCTGACCAGATCCTCGCCGCCCAAAAAGCCAATCTCGACACCCTGTTCGGCCTGACCACCAAGGCCTTCGAAGGCGTCGAAAAGCTCATCGAACTTAACGTGACCGCCTCCAAGGCTGCCCTGGCCGAAGCCGCCAGCACCGCCCAGGCCTCGCTGAACGTCAAGGACGCGCAAGAACTGCTGACGCTGCAAGCCAGCCTCTTCCAGCCGCTGGCCGAGAAGACCGCCGCCTACAGCCGTCACCTCTACGACATCGCCCAAGGCACCAGCGCCGAGTTCACCAAGGCGTTCGAAGCCAAGGCTGCCGAAGCCCAGCAGACCTTCGTCGGCCTGGTCGACAGCGCCTCGAAGAATGCCCCGGCCGGTTCGGAAACCGCCGTTGCCGTGCTGAAGAGCGCGGTGGCTGCCGCCAACAACGCCTTCGAATCGGTCCAGAAGGCCGTCAAGCAGGCCAGCGACGTCGCCGAAGCCAATTTCAACGCCGTGTCGACCCAGGCCGTCGCCGCCGCCAAGACCGCCACCGTCGCGCGCAAGCGCTGAGCCGCCGACCGGCCACCACCAGTTGTCTCCTTGGGTCCTCACGGACTCAATTCAGGCCTCATCCTCGGATGAGGCCTTTTTTTTCGTCTTCGATAATGCGAGCCTCATCAGGAGACTTTCATATGCAGATCGACGGCAAGGTTTTTATCGTGACCGGTGGCGCTTCGGGCCTCGGCGAAGGCACGGCGCGCATGCTCGCCGCCAACGGCGGCAAGGTGGTGATCGCCGACATGCAGGCCGACAAGGGCGAAGCCGTGGCCAAGGACATCGGCGGCGTGTTCGTCAAGTGCGACGTGAGCCAGGAAGCCGACGGCCAGGCCGCGGTGGCGGCGGCACTCCAGCTCGGCAAGCTCGTGGGCCTGGTCAACTGCGCCGGCATCGCGCCGGCCGAGAAGACCGTGGGCAAGAACGGGCCGCATGCGTTCGCCACCTTCAGCAAGACCGTCACGGTCAACCTGATCGGCAGCTTCAACATGATCCGGCTCGCCGCCGACGCCATGAGCCGGAACGAGCCCGAAGCCACGGGCGAGCGCGGCGTGCTCATCTCGACCGCCTCGGTCGCGGCCTACGACGGTCAAATCGGACAGGCCGCCTACAGCGCCTCGAAGGGCGGCGTGGTCGGCATGACCCTGCCCATCGCGCGCGACCTGGCGCGCAACGGCATCCGCAACATGACCATCGCGCCGGGCATCTTCGGCACGCCGATGCTCTTCGGCATGCCGCAGGAGGTGCAGGACGCGCTCGCCGCCAGCGTGCCCTTCCCCTCGCGCCTGGGCACGCCCGACGACTACGCGAAGCTCGCCAAGCACATCATCGAGAACGACATGCTCAACGGCGAGGTCATCCGTCTCGACGGAGCGATTCGGCTCCCTCCGCGCTGAACCTCGGCGTCACCGCCGTGCTGCCGGTGCGGTCCAGCCGCTCGTACTGGGCGATCACCTGGGCGCCCAGCAGCACGAGCGTGGCCGCGACCTCGAGGCTCAGCAGCACCACGATGGCGGTGGTGAGCGAGCCGTAGACGACGTTGACCTGCGACAGCGTCGAGAAATACCAGACCAGCAGATGCCGCGTGGCCTCCCACAGCAGCGCGGCCGTCACGCCGCCGAGCAGCGCATGGCGCAGCGACATGCGCCCGGCCGGCATCACGAGGTAGAGCGAGGTCAGCATGAAGATCTCGCCGCCGAGCCCGAGCAGGTACAGCAGCAGCCCCGAAACGCCCGAGAGCGACCATTCGCGGCCGAACAGGTCGACGCTTTCCTGCCCCACGATCTGCAGCGCGCCCGACACCAGCGTGACCAGCAGCAGCCCGACGCAGAGGCAGAGGATGTAGATGTAGGGCATGACGACCGACACCAGGAGATGCCGCCGGTGGTCGGCCTTGCGATGGTGGAAGATCACCGCCATCGCGCTCTCGAGCACGCTGAACGCGAGCGAACTGAAGAAGATCATCGTGACCAGCAGCACCGGCCCCATCAGGTCGCGATGGTCGAGGAAGTTCGACAGCTCGGTCACGATGGCCCTGGACTGCCCCGGCAGCAGCCATTCGAGATAGCGGCCGATGGTGCGCAGCAGTTCGGCCTGCTCGATCACGTGCGACAGCGCGATCACGCTGACGATCAGCAGCGGCACGATCGACAGCAGCGCGTAGTAGGCCACCGCACCCGCGAGCAGCAGCCCCTGGTTGGCGCGGAACGCCTTGAGCGCATCCCAGACGAAACGCAGGGGATGGCGCAGCAACGGCGCGGCGTGGCGGAATGGGTTGGGCGTCGTCATCCGTGGAAATTCCGTCGAAAGTATGCCGCCGGGACGCGCGGGTCCGGGCGCTTGCGTATGATTTGCCGCTCTTCGCCTACATGACCATCCCCGCTTCTTTCATCCAGGAACTCATCGCGCGTGCCGACGTGGTGGAAATCGTCGGGCGCTACGTGCAGCTCAAGAAGGCGGGCGCCAATTTCATGGGCCTGTGCCCCTTCCATGGCGAGAAGTCCCCCTCCTTCTCGGTCAGCCCGACCAAGCAGTTCTATCACTGCTTCGGCTGCGGCGTGCACGGCAACGCGATCGGCTTTCTCATGGAGCACGCCGGCATGGGCTTCGTCGAGGCGGTGCACGATCTCGCCGGCCAGTACGGCCTGCAGGTGCCCGAGAACGACGCCTCGCCCGCCGAGCGCGCGCGCGCCGCGAGCCAGCGGCAGAAGCAGGCCACGCTGACCGACGTGCTCGAGAAGGCCGGCGAGGCCTACCGCAAGGCGCTGCGGCAGGCGCCCGGCGCGATCGAATACCTCAAGGGCCGCGGCGTCTCGGGCGAGGTCGCCAAGCAGTTCGGCATCGGCTACGCGCCCGCGGGCTGGCGCACGCTGGCGAGCGTGTTCCCCGACTACGACGACCCGCTGCTCGCCGAGAGCGGCCTCGTGATCGTCAACACCGAGGACGGCGCGGAGGACGCGAAGCGCTACGACCGCTTCCGCGACCGCGTGATGTTCCCGATCCGCAACGTGAAGGGCGAATGCATCGGCTTCGGCGGCCGGGTGCTCGGCGACGAGAAGCCCAAATACCTGAACTCGCCCGAAACGCCGGTGTTCAGCAAGGGCCGCGAGCTCTACGGGCTGTACGAGGCCCGCTCGGCCTTCCGCGAGCGCGGCTATGCGCTCGTGACCGAGGGCTACATGGACGTGGTCGCGCTGGCCCAGCTCGGCTTTCCCAATGCCGTGGCGACCCTGGGCACGGCCTGCACCACCGAGCATGTGCAGAAGCTCTTCCGCTTCACCGAGTCGGTGGTGTTCAGCTTCGACGGCGACGCCGCCGGCCGCCGCGCCGCGCGCAAGGCGCTCGACGGCGCCCTGCCCTACGCCACGGACGTGCGCAGCATCAAGTTCCTGTTCCTGCCCGCGGAGCACGACCCCGACAGCTTCATCCGCGAATTCGGCGCTGACGCCTTCGCGCGCTTCGTGCAGGAAGCCACGCCGCTGTCCCGCTTCATGATCGAGGTGGCGCGCGAGGGCTGCGACCTCACGACCGCCGAAGGCCGCGCCCACATGAGCAGCAATGCCCGCCCGCTCTGGAGCGCCATGCCCGACGGCGCGCTCAAGCGGCAGCTGCTGAGCGAGATCGCCACGCTGGTGCAGCTGGACGCGCCGGCGCTGACCGAGCTCTGGGCCGCCACGCCCGGCCCGCGGAAGGCGGCGGCGCCCGCGCCGCGCCACGGCAGCGGGCCGGGCGACGAATTCGGCCACGACCCGGGCATGCCGCCGCCCTTCGACTCCGAACCGCCGCGCTACGAAAGCGATAGCAAGCCGCGCAAGTTCGTCAAGGGCAAGCGCTGGGGCGGCAAGTTCGAACCGGCGCCCGAGCCGCTGCGCGGCCGCGGCAAGCCGCCGAGCCGGCCCGACGTGGCGGCGCGGCTGCTGCTGTCGAACATGGCGCAATGGGAGGCGCTCTCGCAGGAGCTCCATCTGATGCTCTGCGACCTGCCGGGGCCGCACGGGGCGCTCTTCACCTGGCTCGACAGCCAGTCGCACGAGCATGGCGTCCAGCCCTGGGCGGCGCTGCGCGAAGGCATGCGCGGGCTCGACTTCGAGCCGCTGGCCGAGCGCCTGATGAGCGTGGAAGAAGCGGCGCCGGTGCCCGAGGGCGAGGAGGCGCAGCATCTGGCCGAGGCGGCCAAGGAACTCGCCAGCGTGCTCGATTTCATGCTCGACGACCGCCTGAAAGCGCAGCAGAGCGAGGCCATCGCGGCGGTCGGCAAGGACCCGAAGGCGCTCGAACGCTACAAGGCGCTCGAGGCCCGCCGCCTCGAACTGCGCCAGCGGCTGAACCCGCGCGGCGCAGAAAACGCTTGAAATCCGCGCAATAAGCTATAATGTAAGGCTTCGCAACTGGCGAAATCCAGGCAAGAGCGACAGCAGCACCTCCGGGCCGACCCCTCGCGCAATGCACTCCGACGGCAGATTCCGTCGGAAAGGGTCAATAACCGCAAGGACTGCACACCAAATGTTCGCCCGACATCTTGCCTGACGAGGAATTTCTTCCTCTTTCCCATTTGTCCGTCCGCGCCCGTGCGCGGGCTGTGGCGACGCTGCCCTGGTGCGGCGTTGCGCCTGTGAGTTCGCTTGGTCCATCTTGTCGCAACGAGGTCGTATGCCCAGTTCAAAGAAGCCTGCTCCTTCACTCGCCAAAAGCGTCGCCCCGAAGTCTGTTGCAGAAAAACCGTTGAAAGCCGGCGCCATGCCGGCAACTAAGTCGGGTGCCGCCGCTTCCAAATCGGCAACCGCTACGAAAGTGAAAACCGTGCCCACGAAATCGACCTCCATCGACGATCCGAAGAAGGCTGCCGCCAAGGCCGCCACCGCCGCCCCCGCCAAGAAGGTCGGCCGCCCGCCCAAGGCCGCCGGCGCCGCCGCGCCCGCCACCGGCGCCAAGCGCGGCCGCAAGCCCAAGGCCGGCAACGAAGCCGCCGAGAACGACATCGACCTGTCGGACATCGAGGACGACCTGGCCGGCGACGAACCCGCGGCGGCGACCGAGGAAAAGGTCAAGCCGCTGCGCATGAAGATCAGCAAGGCGAAGGAACGCGCCCTGATGAAGGAGTTCGGCCTCGACGAGACCGTGCTCTCCGAGGAAGACCTGGCCAAGCGCCGCTCGCGCCTCAAGACCCTGATCACGCTCGGCAAGACCCGCGGCTACCTCACGCACGGCGAAATCTCCGACCACCTGCCCGACAAGCTGGTCGACGCCGAGACCATGGAAGTCGTGGTCACCATGCTCAACGACATGGGCGTGGCGGTGTACGAGCAGACGCCCGACGCCGAGACCCTGCTGCTGAACAACACCGCGCCCACCGCCACCACGGTGGAAGAAGCCGAGGAAGAAGCCGAAGCCGCGCTCTCCACGGTGGACAGCGAATTCGGCCGCACCACCGACCCCGTGCGCATGTACATGCGCGAGATGGGCACGGTCGAGCTGCTGACGCGCGAAGGCGAAATCGAGATCGCCAAGCGCATCGAGGGCGGCCTGATGGCCATGATGGAGGCGATTTCGGCCTCCCCCGCCACCATCGCCGAGATCCTGCGCATGGCGGCCGACATCCGCGAGGGCAAGGTCGTCATCTCGACCGTGGTCGACGGCTTCTCGAACCCCAACGAGGCCGACGACTACGTGGCTGAGGAAGACTTCGACGAGTTCGACGAGGAAGACGACGACGACGGCAAGGGCGGCTCCAAGGCGCTCACCAAGAAGCTCGAGGAACTCAAGAACGAGGCGCTCTCGCGCTTCGACCGCATCGCCGAGATGTTCGAGAAGGTGCACAAGATCTACGACAAGGAAGGCTACGGCACGCCCGCCTACCAGAAGGCCCAGCAGGCCCTGTCGGACGAGCTCATGACCATCCGCTTCACGGCCAAGACGATCGAGAAGCTGTGCGACCTGGTGCGCACGCAGGTCGACGACGTGCGCAAGAAGGAGCGCGAGCTGCGCCGCATCATCGTGGACAAGTGCGGCTTCCCGCAGGACGAGTTCATCCGCGACTTCTCCGGCTACGACAAGAACGGCAACCGCGTGGCGTCGAACCTGCTGAACCAGAAGTGGATCGAGAAGCAGGCCGCCTCGGGCAAGCCCTGGAGCGCGGTGCTGGCCCGCAACATCCCGCCGGTGCAGGAACTGCAGCAGAAGCTCGCCGACATCCAGTCGCGCGTGGTGGTGCCGCTGACCGAGCTCAAGGACATCAACAAGCGCATGAACGAGGGCGAGGCCTCGTCGCGCGATGCCAAGAAGGAAATGATCGAGGCCAACCTGCGCCTCGTGATCTCCATCGCCAAGAAGTACACCAACCGCGGCCTGCAGTTCCTGGACCTGATCCAGGAAGGCAACATCGGCCTGATGAAGGCGGTCGACAAGTTCGAATACCGCCGCGGCTACAAGTTCTCGACCTACGCCACCTGGTGGATCCGCCAGGCCATCACGCGCTCGATCGCGGACCAGGCACGCACGATCCGCATCCCGGTGCACATGATCGAGACGATCAACAAGATGAACCGCATCTCGCGCCAGCATCTGCAGGAGTTCGGCTTCGAGCCCGACGCCGGCATCCTGGCCGCGAAGATGGAGATCCCGGAAGACAAGATCCGCAAGATCATGAAGATCGCGAAGGAGCCGATCTCGATGGAAACCCCCATCGGCGACGACGACGATTCGCACCTGGGCGACTTCATCGAGGACAGCAGCAACACGGCCCCGATCGAGGCCGCGATGCAGGCCGGCCTGCGCGACGTGGTCAAGGACATCCTCGATTCGCTCACGCCGCGCGAAGCCAAGGTGCTGCGCATGCGCTTCGGCATCGAGATGAGCACGGACCACACGCTGGAAGAAGTCGGAAAGCAGTTCGACGTGACCCGCGAGCGCATCCGCCAGATCGAGGCCAAGGCGCTGCGCAAGCTGAAGCATCCGTCGCGTTCGGACAAGCTCCGCAGCTTCATCGATACTCTGTAATCCGGGTTCCCTGAAGCCACAAGCGCCCGCAGCGCCCCTCACGGGGCGGCGGGCGTTCTCTTTTGTGCCACGCAAATAAGAAGAATGGATCAATCGCCATGAATCCAGACGCAGCCAAACTCTGGCAGGCCCCGCGCTGGGCGCTGGCCGTGCTGCTCGCGGTGCTGGGCATGCTGGGCCCGTTCTCGATCGACACCTACATCCCGGCCTTCTCGGGCATCGCGCGTTCGATCGGCGCGACGCCCGCCGAGATGCAGCAGACGCTCTCGGCCTACCTGTTCGGCTTCGCGTTCATGAACCTGTTCCACGGCGCGCTGTCGGACAGCTTCGGCCGCCGGCCCGTGGTGCTGTGGGGCCTCGCGGTGTTCACGCTCGCCTCGCTGGGCTGCGCGCTGTCGCAGAACATCGCGCAGCTGGTGCTGTTCCGCGGGCTGCAGGGCCTGTCGACCGGCGCCGGCATCGTGGTCTCGCGCGCGGTGATCCGCGACATGTTCCCGCCCGCCGACGCGCAGCGCGTGATGAGCCAGGTGACGATCTACTTCGGCGTGGCGCCGGCCATCGCACCGATCGTCGGCGGCTTTCTTTTCGTCCATGCCGGCTGGCATGCGATCTTCTGGTTCCTGGTCGCGGTCGGCGTGATCCTGTTCGCGGCCAACTACAAGCTGCTGCCGGAGACGCTGCACCAGAGCCAGCGCCAGCCGTTCCAGGTCCGGCACCTGATGCGCGGCTACTGGGACCTCTGCTCCGATCCGCGCTTCCTGCTGCTCGCGTTCGCGAGCGGCGTGCCGTTCAACGGCATGTTCCTCTACGTGCTCGCGGCGCCGGCCTTCCTGGGCGACCACCTCGCGCTCGCGCCGACGCAGTTCTTCTGGTTCTTCATGCTGACCATCGGCGGCATCATGGCGGGGGCCTGGGCCAGCGGCCGCATGGCCGGCAAGGTCGCGCCCAAGCGGCAGATCCGCGACGGCTTCCTGATCATGCTGCTGACCTCGCTGGTCAACGTGGCGGCCAACGCGCTCTTCACCGCGCATGCGGCCTGGGCGCTCTGGCCCATCGCGGTGTTCGCCTTCGGCTGGGCGCTGATGGTGCCGGTCGTGACGCTGCTGGTGCTCGACCTGCATCCGGACCGGCGCGGCATGGCCTCGTCGCTGCAGGCGGTGATCGGCTCCACCGCCAACGGCATCGTCGCGGGCGTGATCGCGCCGCTGGTGATGCATTCCACGCTCGCGCTGGCGCTGACCTCGATGCTGATGCTCGGCATCGGCCTGGTGGCCTGGGTCTGGCTGCACGGGCGCTGGCCCGAGATCGGCCGCAGGGTCGCCGCGGAAGCCTGAGGCATGCCGGCGCCGATTTCCGCCCTGTTGACGCATGCCCGCGCCTGGCTGCCGGGCCGCAACACGGTCGATGCGCGCGAGCGCATGCGCGCCGCCTTCGGCGCGGCCGTGGGCCTCGTGATCACCGCGCTGCTGTGCCGCTGGATGGCGCCCTGGACCGGCCACAGCGTCTGGCTGATCGCCCCCATGGGCGCGAGTGCGGTGCTGGTGTTCGCCGTGCCGGCGAGCCCGCTGGCGCAGCCATGGTCGGTGCTGGTCGGCAACACGCTCTCGACGCTGGTCGGCATCGCCTGCGTGCACTGGATCCCCGACACCGCCTGGGCCGCCGCCGCCGCCGTGGGCGTGGCCATCGGGCTGATGTTCGCCACGCGCAGCCTGCATCCGCCCGGCGGCGCGGCAGCGCTGCTCGCGGTGCTCACGCACACCACCGACTACTCGGCCGCGCTGTTCCCCGCGCTCGCCAATTCGCTGCTGCTGGTGCTCGCGGGCGTGGCCTACAACAGCCTCACGGGCCGGCGCTATCCGCACGTGCAGGTCGCGCGCCCGCCCTCGCCGGAAGCGCGCTTCAGCCAGGCCGACATCGACGCGGTGCTCGCGCGCTACAACCAGGTGCTCGACATCAGCCGCGACGACCTCGAATCGCTGATCCAGCAGACCGAGCTCGAGTCGTACAAGCGCCGCCTCGGCACGCTGCATTGCAACGACATCATGTCGCGCGACCCGGTCTCGGTGGAGTTCGGCACGCCGCTCCAGGAGGCCTGGATGCTGATGAAGCAGCGCCGCATCAAGGCCCTGCCCGTCACCGACCGCACGCGCCGCGTGGTGGGCATCGTGACGCAGGCCGACTTCTTCCGCCAGCTCGACCTGGAGCACCATGAAGGCATCGCGGGCCGGCTGCGCGACCTGATCCGGGCCACGCGCACCGTGGTCTCGACCAAGCCCGAGGTGGTGGGCCAGATCATGACACGCCAGGTGCGCGTGGCCAGCGCCGACCGGCCGGTGGTCGACCTGGTGCCGCTGTTCTCCGAGGGCGGCCACCACCATATCCCCATCATCGACCATGAAAAGCGCCTCACCGGCATGATCACGCAGTCCGATTTCGTTCGCGCCCTGTACAGCGCCGTGCGGCCGGAGAGCTGAAGAAAAACCTTTTCCTCAAGGAGCGCGCATGGCGTGGGCGGTGTTGTTCGTGGCGGGTCTGCTGGAGATGGGCTGGGCCATCGGTCTCAAGTACACGGAGGGCTTCACGCGGCTGTGGCCCTCGATCGGCACCGCGCTGTCGATGGTGCTCAGCGTGGTGCTGCTCGGCTGGGCAATGCGCACGCTGCCCGTGGGCACGGCCTACGCGGTGTGGACCGGCATCGGGGCGGTTGGCACCGTGATCCTCGGCATCGTGCTGTTCCACGAGCCCGCTAATGCCGCGCGGCTGATCTGTGTCGGCCTGATCGTCGCGGGCATCCTCGGGCTCAAGCTCACGAGCCCGCACTGAGCCGCGTCATTCGACCACCACGTTGGCCTTCTTCACCAGCGCGGCATAGCGCGCGGCCTCGCTGCGGAAGTAGCTCGCGGCCTGCTCGGGCGTGGTGGGCTTGACGATGTTGCCCTGCTTGTCCATCGCCTCGCGCACCTCGGGCGTCGCGAAGGCGGCGGCCACGGCGTCGTGCACGCGCTGCACGTCGGCGGGCTGCATCTTCGCGGGGCCGATCACCGCGACCCAGCCCTCGACCACGTAGTTCGGCAGGCCCTGCTCCGCGATCGTGGGAATCTCGGGTGCGGCGGGCGAGCGCGCGGGGCCGCAGACGCCGATGGCGCGCAATGCGCCGCTCTTCAGATGCGGCTGCAGCGCCGGCAGCGCCACCACGCCCATCTCGACCTGGCCCGCGATCATGTCGGTCACCATCGGCCCCGTGCCCTTGTACGGGATGTGCCGCGCCTTCACGCCCGCCTGATCGAGGAACATCTCGCCGGCCAGATGGATGATGGTGCCGTTGCCCGACGAGGCGTAGTTGTACGCATCGGGCCTGGCGCGCAGCAGCGCGATCAGTTCCTTCGCGTTCTTCGCCGCCACCTTGGGATGCACGGCCAGCACCAGCGGCGTCGCGCCCACCACCGTGATCGGCGTCACGTCGGCGATCGCGTCGAAGGGCATCTTCTTGTAGACCGCCGGGTTGATCACATGGTTGTTCGACACCATGCCGAGCGTGAGCCCGTCCGGTGCGGCCTTGACCACGGCCGAGGTGCCGGTGATGCCGCCCGCGCCGGGCAGGTTCTCGATCACCACCGGCTGGCCGAAGGCCTTGCCGAGCGCGACCGAGGCCGCGCGCGCGATGGCATCCACGCCCGAGCCCGCGCTGATCGGCAGGATCAGCCGGATCGGCTTGTCGGAGCCCTGCGCAAGCGCGGGCCAGGCCGCCAGCGCCGCGGCCGAGGCGCCGAGGCCGAGGACCGTGCGGCGGTTCATCGCCGAAGAAATCGTGTGCATGTGCTTGTCTCTCGTCGTGGTTCTGGAAAAAGAAGAAGGCCGGCGCTCAGGCCACCGCCCGCTCCGCCTGCATCGCCGCCACCTGCGCTTCGGCATAGCCGAGTTCCGCGAGCAGCTCGCGCGTGTGCGCGCCGAGCGTCGGCGGATCGAGGCGCACGCCCAGGCGCTCGCCGCCGAGCGTGATCGGGAACAGCGTGGTCTGTGCCACTTCGCCCGCGCGTTCGCCGTCGGGGAGGCGGATGTCGGCCAGGCCGCCCGTCGCCTTGAGGTGCGGATCGCCGTAGAGGTCCTCGGGCCGCGTGATCGGCGCGAACGGCAGGCCGCGCGCCTCGAAGATCGCGGAGAGCTCCGCGGCCGACCGGTCCGCGAGCCGCCGGCGCAGTTCCGCCAGCAGCGTGGGCCGCAGGCGCACGCGGTCGTTGTTGGTGCGCAGCGCGGGGTCGGCCCGCAGGTCGTCGAAGCCGAGCGCGTCGCAGAACACCGTCCATTGCGCGTCGCTCACCGCAGCGAGGAAGATCTGCTCGCCGTCCTTCACGGTGAACACGTCGTAGAGCGCCCAGGCCGAGATGCGCTCGGGCATCGGCGCCGCAGGCTGGCCGGTGATCGCGTACTGCAGCATGTGCTGGCCGACGAGGAACACGTTGTTCTCGAACAGTGCCGAGTTCACCTCCTGCCCCTCGCCGGTCTGCTGGCGCTGCATCAGCGCGGCCATGGCGCCGATGGCGCCGAACATGCCGCCCATGATGTCGTTCACGCTGGTGCCCGCGCGCAGCGGATCGCCGGGCCGTCCCGTCATGTAGGCCAGGCCGCCCATCATCTGCACCACTTCGTCGAGCGCGGTGCGATGCTCGTAGGGCCCGGGCAGGAAGCCGGTGTGGTTCACGTACACGAGCCGCGGGTTGAGCTTGCGCAGCGCGGCATGGCCGAGACCGTACTTGTCCATGGTGCCGGGCCGGAAGTTCTGCGCCACCACGTCGGCGCTGACGCACAGCCGCAGGGCCGCTTCCAGGCCCTGCGGGTGGCGCAGGTCCAGCGCGATGCTCTTCTTGTTGCGGTTGAACATCGGGAAGAAGCCCGCGCCCGCGCCGAGCAGATGGCGCGTGCGGTCGCCCTCGATCGGCTCGACCTTGATGACCTCGGCGCCGAGGTCGGCCAGCACCATGCCGCAGGTCGGTCCCATGACCATGTGCGTGAACTCGACCACGCGGATGCCCGCGAGCGGCAGGCGCTTGCCCTCGCTCGTCGCCTCCGCTGCCGCCGCGTTCATGCCGCCTCCGCCGCGGCGGGCACGAAGGTCTTCGGAAAGCCCGCGCGCCAGAGCGTGCCCTGCAGCGTCTCGCCCTCGAGCCAGCCCGCCACGTGTTCGCGCAGCGCGAGCAGCCGCGGCAGGTCGACGCCGGTGGCCACGCCCATCCGCTCGAGCATGAAGACCAGGTCCTCGGTATCGACGTTGCCGCTCGCGCCGGGCGCATGCGGGCAGCCGCCGATGCCCGCGAGGCAGGCGTCGAAGCGCGCGATGCCGAGTTCGAGCGCGGCGTAGGCGTTGGCGAGGCCGAGGCCGCGGGTGTCGTGGAAATGGCCGCACCAGAGGCGATCGCCCGCGATGCGCAGGGCGCGCTCGAACAGGCTGCGCACCATCGCCGGATCGGCATAGCCCACGGTGTCGGCCAAGCTGACGCGGTCGGCGCCGGCGTCGAGCAGCGCCTGCATCAGCCGCAGCACCTCGTCGGGGTCGACCTCGCCCTGGATGGTGCAGCCGAAGGCCGTGCCCACGCCGCCCTCGATCAGCGTCTTCGCGCCCGCCGCGTCGCGCGCGGCGCGGATGCGCGCCACCTCGGCCACCACTTCGTCGGGCGTCTTGCGCAGGTTGGCGAGGCTGTGCGCATGGCTCGCCGACAGCGGCACGACCATCAGGTCGGCCGCCCCGGCGATGGCGCGTTCGGCGCCCTTGAGGTTCGGCACCAGCACCGAGGCGAAGAGCCCCGGCAGCGTCTTCGCGAAGGTCAGCAGCTCGGCCGTGTCGGCCAGCTGCGGCAGCAGGTGCGCCGGCACGAACGAGCCGACCTCGATCTCGCGCTGGCCCGCGGCATGCGCATCGCGCAGCCACTGGCGCTTGCGTTCGGTGGGCAGCACGCGGGCGATGCTTTGCAGGCCGTCGCGCAGGCCCACTTCTCGGACGACCGCGCGCGGCGGCAGGAAGGCGTGGATCAAGTCTTTGTCTCCGTCGTGGGGGGTACGGCGTCGATCTTAGAAGTTCCGATTCGATCCAGAAGGTATATTTTGGAAGCGATCCGATTCCAGAATGGAACATCATGAGAGACCTCGACCTCACCACCCTGCGGCTCTTCGTGGCCGTCTGCGAAACCCGCAGCATCGCGCGCGCGGGCGAGCAGGCCAGCATCGTCGGCTCGGCCATCAGCAAGCGCCTGGCGCAACTGGAGGACACCGTGGGCACGCCGCTGCTGCTGCGCAAGCGCCGCGGCGTGGTGCCGACGCCGGCCGGCGAGACGCTGCTCGAGCATGCGCGCGCGATGCTCGGCAGCGCGCACCGCATCGAGCGCGACATGGCCGCCTACGCGGGCGGCGCGCGCGGGCATGTGCGCATCCTCGCCTCGGCCTCGGTCATGGCCGAGTCGCTGGCCGAGGACGTGGCGAACTTCCTGCAGAACCCCGCGCACCGCGACATCCGCGTCGACATGGAAGAGCGCGTGAGCCCCGAGATCGTGCGCGGCATCCGCGAGGGCAGCGCCTCCATCGGCCTGTGCTGGGACGCGGCCGACCTGGAGGGCCTGCAGCGGCGCAGCTACCGCAGCGACCACCTGGCGATCGTCGCGCACCCGGCGCATCCGGTCGCGCAGCACGCATCGGTGCGCTTCGAGCAGGTGCTCGACCATGAATTCGTCGGCATGCCCGCGCTCAGCGCGGTGCAGCTGATGCTCGCGCGCGAGGCCGCCGTCGCGGGCAAGCCGCTGGTGCACCGCGTGCTGGTGTCGAACTTCGACGCGGCGCTGCGCGTGGTGCGCGCCGGGCTCGCGATCAGCGTGGTGCCCGCGGAGGTGGCGGAGCCCTTCGCCCAGACCTACGGCCTGCGGCTGATGCCGCTCACCGACGCCTGGGCGCGGCGGCGCTTCGCGATCTGCTTCCGCGACGAGGCCACGCTGTCGCTCGCGGCCCGGCTGCTGATGGCGCACCTGGAGCACTGCGCGACCGACCGCGCCGCCGACGCCTGAGCCGATCTGCACGGAACCGGCAACGGTGCGTTGCGGCGGCGGTGCTTGGTGCGCCGCCTGCCGCCGCCTACCATGCGCGCTCACGCCGCCACGCAGGCGCCCACCCCCGAAAGCCCGAATGCGCCACCAGACCCCGTCCGCCACCGGTGCCACGCTGCACTACATCTTCGACCCGATGTGCGGCTGGTGCTATGCCGCCGCGCCGCTGGTGGAGGCCGCCCGCGGCATCCCGGGCCTCGCGGTCCGCTTCCATGGCGGCGGCATGATGACCGGCGCGAACCGGCGCAGCGTCTCGCCGGCATGGCGCGCCTACGTGATGCCGCACGACCGCCGCATCGCGGAGATGACGGGCCAGCCCTTCGGCGAGCCCTACTTCGAGGGCCTGCTGCGGGACAGCGGCGCGGTGATGGATTCCGAGCCGCCGACCACGGCCGTGCTCGCGGCCGACTCGCTGCGCAGCGGCGGCGGCCTCGACATGGTCCACCGCCTGCAGCGTGCGCACTACGTCGAGGGCCGGCGCATCGCCGATGCAGCGGTGCTCCATGCGCTGGCGGCCGAACTCGGCTTCGCGCCGGACGCGTTCGGCGCGGCCTTCGCGCGCCTCGCCGGCGCGCCGACCGCGCGGCACATCGCCGAGAGCCGCGCGCTGCTGCAGCGCGCGGGCGGCCAGGGTTTTCCGACCTTCGTGTTCGCGCAGGCGGACGTGCGCGCAAGCCTGCTCGACATCGGCCCGTGGCTCGGCAACGTCGACGGCTGGACGGCGCACCTGCGTGAACTCGCGGGCGCGGCGCCCTTGCCCGCCGATGCCGCTGCCGCGGCCGAGTCAGGGCCGGCCTGCGGACCCGGCGGCTGCGCGCGCTAGCGCCTCGGCCTCAGGCCGTCAACGGCTGCACTGGAAGCTCGAGGCGAGCGCCGCATCGCCGCCCGTGTAGCGCGGCCACAGCGGCCACTCGCACAGCGGTCGCGCGCGCACGGTCCTGAACGGCGGCTGCAGCTCCTGCTCCGCGAGCTGCAGCCCCGCCGGCGCGCGCCCGCGCTCGGCCCAGTCGGCCAGTGCCGCCAGCATGTCGACGTTGGCCGGCGCGCCGCTGCCGACGTGGTCGACGCCGGGCGCCGTGTAGAGGCGCATGAAGCGGCTCACGTTGTCGCGGCCCATGCGCGCGACCACCGACTCGTGATAGAGGATGCCCGCGAACGGGCTCTGCGCGTAGTCGGCCATGTGCTCGAGCATCAGCAGCTTGCTGCCGCGCGCGGCGAAGGCCGAGAGGTCGGGGTTGGTCGAGTCCATGAGCTGCGACACGGCGGCGATGCGCGCCGCGAAGTTCTCCGCGCGGTAGTTGCGCACGTCGAGCGAAGGATCGCGTGCATAGAAGTACTGCAGCGCGCCGCTGCCGTAGAACCAGGCGATGCCGTTGGCCGGCTGCGGCGGCACGGTGGGCGCGGCGGTGCCGGTCCACCAGGCGGTCCAGCCGCCGGTCGAGGCGAAGGCCGGCGTGGCTTCGCCGCCGATGCCCCAGCCCGGGTACTCGGCCACGCCGTTCGCCAGCGGCACCGGCGAACGCCAGGGCGAGCGCAGCGTGCGCACCGCCTGCACCTGCGCATCGTTCAGGCAGTTGGTGCCGCTGGTGCCGGCCGCGCAGCGCAAGGCGGCCGGATCGAAGCGCTGCAGGCAGGCCACCGGGTTCGAGACCACGCGGTCCGCCAGGCCGTCGGCCGCGTCGCAGGCGGCGAGCACCGCGTCGTGCACCAGCTGCACCTGCGCCGGCCGCAGCCAGCCTTCGCCGAAGGTCGCGATGCCGTTGCGCGTGCCGGCATGCTGCAGCCCGGTCCAGTGGATCACCGGCACGCGGCTGAAGATGCCGTCGAAATCCTGCGGATAGCGCTGCGCCATCGTGAGCGCCTCGCGCCCGCCTTCGGAACTGCCGACGAAGTACAGCTTCTGCGGCGCCTGACCGTAGGCGCGCTGCATCAGCGCCACCGCCACGTCGCGCACCTTCTTGTACGAGGCATGCGCGAAGTTCACCAGCGCCTCATCGTTGAGCGCGAAGGCCTGCGGCGGCTGGCCGGCGACGTTCTGGTGGCCGGAATCGGTGCCGTAGGTCACGTAGCCCTGCGCGAGCGGCGCGGGCTGGTCGAAGCGCGCGCCCGGCACCAGCGCGAGCCCGGTGATCAGCGTGCCGTTGAAGCCGCCGCCGCCGTACTGCACGCTGCGCCCGTTCCATGCGAGCGGCAGGTTGACCTGGAACAGGATCGGCGGCGCGTTCGGGTCGAGCGGCGCGATGCGCCCCAGCACCTTGCAGTGCGCGGGCAGCGCGGGCGCGATGCGCGCCGCGGGCGTGGGGCCGCGCTCGGCCACCGCGAGCGCGGAGGCCGGGACGAGCGTGGCCGAATCGATGCTTGCCGCGCCGCTCGGCAGGCCGATCGCCGAAGGCGCGACCGGCGCCGCGAGCGCCGCGCAGGCCACGGGTGGGTTGCTGCCGAGGGGAATGCGCTGCGGGCCGGAGGTGGTGTCGCAGGCCGCGAGCAAGGCGGCGGCCGCCAGCATGGCGCCCCCGCGGAAGACTGTGTTCGGGATCGCCATGGTCTGTCTCCTTGTGGTTCTTCGGTTCTCGACGGCGCAACGCGCTACCCGCATCGCACGAAACTTCGCAGGCCCAGCCCAGGGCACCCGCGGAACCGGCTTGGCCGGGCCGCCGGGTGCGCCCCCCTCCCGCCGAAGACGAGAGAGGGGGGAGCCGCGAAGCGGCATGGGGGGTGTTTCATCTGCCGACGCCCAGCAGTCGTTCGAGCACCTGCGGCTGGCTGCGCAGGGCCGCCGCGCTGTCGGTGTGGACCACCGTGCCGTGGTCGAGCACCACCGCCTGGTCGGAGATCGCGAGGATCGCCTGCGGATGCTGCTCGACGATGATCGCCGCCAGGCCTTCGTCCTGCGTGATGCGGCGGATCGCACGCAGCAGCTCTTCCACGATGATCGGCGCCAGGCCTTCGAGCGGCTCGTCGAGCAGCAGCAGCCGCGGGTTGAGCACCAGCGCGCGGCCCACCGCGAGCATCTGCTGCTCGCCGCCCGAGAGCTGCGTGCCGAGGTTGGTCTTGCGCTCGGCCAGGCGCGGGAACATCTCGTACACGCGCTGCGGATTCCAGCGGCCCGGCCGCGCGACGGCCGTGAGGTTCTCGTGCACCGTGAGCGACTTGAAGATGTTGCGCTCCTGCGGCACCCAGCCGATGCCCGCCGCCGCGCGCTGGTGCGGCGCGAGCCTGTGCAGCGCCTGCCCGCCGAGCGTGATGCTGCCGCCGTGCTGGCGCGTGGCGCCTGCCAGGGTGTTGATCAGCGTGGTCTTGCCGGTGCCGTTGCGGCCCAGCAGCGCCAGCGTCTGGCCCTCGGCGAGTGCGAAAGCCACGTCGTGCAGCACCACGGCTTCGCCGTAGCCCGCGCTGAGGTTGTCGATGCGCAGCAGCTCAGACATGGGCGCCCTCCGCGGCCGTGCCGTGGCCCAGGTAGACCTCCTTCACCTTCGGGTCGTTGGCGATGGTCTCGGGGTCGCCCTCGGTCAGCAGCGTGCCGTTGACCAGCACCGTCATGCGGTCGGCAAAGCTGAACACCAGGTCCATGTCGTGCTCGATCAGCAGCACCGACACGTCGGCCGGCAGCGCCGCCACGGTCTGCAGCAGCTCCTCGCGCTCGCCCGCAGGCACGCCGGCCACCGGCTCGTCGAGCAGCAGCACGCGCGGCTCGCAGGCGAGCGCGATCGCGATCTCGAGCAGCCGGCGCTTGCCGTAGGCCAGGTGCTTCACCTGCTGCTGCGCCACGTCGGCGAGGCGGAACTGCTCGAGCAGCTGCGCGGCGCGCCCGGTCACGGCGCGGTCGGCGCCGAGCGGGCGCCACCAGCGCGCGCCCAGGCCGCGCTGCTGCGACACCACGAGCGCCAGCGTCTCGAGCGGCGTCATCGAGTCGAACAGCTGGTTGATCTGGAAGGTGCGCACCAGCCCGCGCGCCACGCGCTTGTGCGGCGCGAGCGTGGTGATGTCCTCGCCGAGCAGCGCGATGCGGCCCGCCGTGGGCACCAGCACGCCGGTCAGCAGGTTGATCAGCGTGGTCTTGCCCGCGCCGTTGGGGCCGATGAGCGCATGGCGCGCGCCGCGCCGCAGCGCCATCGTCACGTCGTTGGTGGCGGTGATGCCGCCGAAGCGCATCACCAGGTTCTGCATCGAAAGCACGGTCTCGCTCATCGCGCACCGCCCTTCTTCGCGCGGCCGGCGCCGAGCAGGGCCCAGGGCTTGAGCAGCCGGTCGCGGCCCACGAGCACCAGCAGCACCAGGATCAGGCCGATCCAGAACATCCAGTACTGCGGCGTGACGTTCGAGAGCCAGGTCTGCAGCAGCTTGAAGACGATCGCGCCCGCCACGCCGCCGTAGAGCCAGCCCACGCCGCCGATCACCAGCATCAGCAGCACATCGGCCGAGCGGTCGAAGGCCAGCACGTCGAGCGAGGCGAAGCCGGTGGTCTGCGCGAGCAGCGCGCCCGCCGCGCCCGCGATGCCGGCGGCCACGGTGTAGACCACGGCCAGCCGCGAGACCACCGGAATGCCGATCGCCATCGCGCGCAGCCGGTTGTCGCGGATCGCCTTGAGCGTGGCGCCGAAGGGCGAGTGCACGAGCCGGCGCATGCCGAGGAACAGCAGCAGCATCACCGAGAGCGAATACCAGGCCGCCGTGCGGCCGTAGAGGTCGAACTCGAAGCGGCCGAGCAGCGGCCCCATGACCACGCCCTGCAGCCCGTCGGCGCCGCCGGTGAGCCAGTCGAGCTTGTTGGCGAGTTCGAGCAGCAGCAGCGCGGTGCCCAGCGTGACCATCAGCCGCGTGAGGTCGCTGCCGCGCAGGATCGTCACGCTCGCCACCAGCCCGAGCGCCGCCGACAGCACGGTCGCGAAGAGCAGGCCGACGAGCGGATCGGGCATCACCAGCTTGGCGAACAGCGCCGCGGCATAGGCGCCGAAGCCGAAGAAGGCCGCATGCCCCAGCGAGACGATGCCGGTGTAGCCGAGGATCAGGTCGAGCGACATCGCGAACAGCGCGACGATGACGATCTCGTTGACCAGCAAGGAGTGCGAAGGCACGAGGAAGGGCAGCACGAAGGCCGCGGCCCAGACCACGAACTCGAGCGGGCGCCAGCGCGCCTGGCGCAGCAGCGCCGTTTCATGCGCGGAAGTGCTCATCTAGCGGCCCCCCTTGCGCGTGAAGAGGCCCTGCGGGCGCCACATCAGGATCAGGATCATCAGCAGGTAGACGGTGAACGCACCCATCTTCGGGATGAAGTACTTGCCCGCCACGTCGGCGATGCCGAGCAGCAGCGCGGCCGCGAGCGGCCCGGTGATCGACGAGGTGCCGCCGACCGACACCACGATCAGGAAATAGATCATGTACTTGAGCGGAAAGGTCGGATCGAGCCCGAGGATCTCCGCGCCGAGCGCGCCGCCCAGGCCCGCGAGCCCCGAGCCGACCGCGAAGGTCAGCAGGAACACCACGTTGACGTTGATGCCCAGCCCCGCGGCCACGCGCGGGTCGTCCACCGCGGCGCGCAGCCGGCTGCCGAAGCGGGTCTTCGAGAGGATCAGCTGCAGCACCACCGTGAGCACCGCGCAGACCGCGATGATGAACAGCCGGTAGTGCCCCATGCCGAGCAGCAGCGCGCCGTCGCCGATCTCGGTGCGGCCGCGCAGCCACTCGGGCAATTGCACGTTCTGCTGCGAGGAGCCGACGAAGTAGTCGACCGCCGCCACCGCCATGAAGGCCAGCCCGATCGAGAACAGCACCTGGTCGAGGTGCGGCTTGCCGTACATCGGCCGGTAGAGCGTGCGCTCGAGCAGCGCACCCGCCAGCGCCGCCGCAATGAACGCCAGCGGCAGGCAGGCCAGGAACGGCAACCCCAGCTTCTGCATCGCGAACACCGTGAGATAACCACCCGCCATCGCGAAGGCGCCATGCGCGAGGTTGATGAAGTTCATCAACCCGAGCGTGACGGCCAGCCCGACGGCAAGCACGAAGAGCAGCATGCCGTAGGCAATGCCGTCGAAAAGAATGGTGAGCATGCGAGGGTCTTCGATGCAGCCGAAAGCGGACAGCCGAACGCAGAAGGAAGACAAAAGCTACGCAGAAGTCGCAGAAAAAACAGAATGAATTCTTGGTTTTCCTTCTGCGACTTCTGCGAAACCTTCGCGGCCTCTGCGTTCGGCTCCCGATCCCGTATTCGTATTACTTGGCCTTCCCGGGGTCCTTCACGCCCTTGATCACGTCGAATTCGACGTTGTAGAGCTGCCCGTCCTTCTTCTCGACCTTGCGCAGATACACGTCCTGCACGATGTCGCGCGTCTGCGCGTCGATGTAGACCGGCCCGCGCGGGCTTTCGAAGATCTGGCCCTTCATGGCCGCGAGCAGCGCCTCGCCGCCGCCCTGCCCCTTGGTGGCCTTGAGCGCCTCGTAGATCACGCGCATGCCGTCGTAGCCGCCCACGGCCATGAAGTTGGGGCGCATCTTGGGGTTGGCCTTCTGGAAGGCTTCGACGAACTTCTTGTTCAGCGCCGAGGGATGCGCGGCCGAGTAGTGGTGCGAGGTGACCACGCCGAGCGCGCCGTCGCCCATATCGTTGAGCTGGTCGTCGTCGGTCACGTCGCCGGTGGCGATCATGCGGATGCCGGCCTTGTCCATGCCGCGTTCGAGGAACTGCTTCATCACCGCCGCACCCGCGCCCGAGGGCACGAAGACGAACAGCGCATCGGGCTTGGCGTCGCGCACCTTCTGCAGGAAGGGCGCGAAGTCGGGGTTGCGCAGCGGCACGCGCAGCTTCTCGACCACCTTGCCGCCGTTGAGCTGGAAGCGCTCGCTGAAGAACTTCTCGGCGTCGTTGCCCGGGCCGTAGTCGGCCACCAGCGTGACCACCGTCTTCACGCCGTTCTTCGGCGCCCAGTCCCCCATCGCCACCGACACCTGCGGCAGCGTGAAGCTCGAACGCACGATGTAGGGCGAGGCCTCGGTGATGCTCGACGTGGCGGCGGCCATCACCACCTGCGGCGTCTTCGACTGCGTGGCCAGCGGCGCGGCGGCGAGCGCGGCCGGCGTGACGCCGAAGCCCGCGATCACGTTCACCTTGTCGTTGACGATGAGTTCCTGCGCGAGGCGCTTGGTCACGTCGGGCGTGGCCACGTCGTCCTTGACGATCAGCTCGATCTTCCTGCCCGCCACCGTGTCGCCGTGCTGCGCCATGTAGAGCCGCGCCGCCGCCTCGATCTGCCGGCCGGTCGAGGCCTGCTGGCCGGTCATGGGCAGGATCAGCCCGATCTTGAACTTGTTGCCGTCCTGCGCGCTCGCGAACGGCATGGAAAGCGCGAGCGCCGTCAGGGCCGCGGTCTGGAGGATGTGGCGTCTTTGCATGGTTTTTTTCCTTGGAGGGGCGGAATGCGGAACCGGCGTATTTTGTGCACTTTGCAACACGCGGCGGGGCCAGGCATTCACCTAGGCCCCGCGCGGCGCACGGCATTGTTGCGCGATGAACAAACGCACTGCGCGATCATCGCGCAACGCGCCGTCCGGCTCAGCTGTCGGGGCGGTACGAGGAGTCGAGCGTGAGCGTGCCGACCGCGCGCGAGACGCAGGCGCAGATGCGCGTGGTGGCCTGCTTCTCGTGCTCGCTCAGGAACACGTCGCGGTGGTCGATCTCGCCCTCGACCGCGAGCACGTCCATCGCGCACAGCCCGCATTCGCCGCGCTTGCAGTCCCACAGGGTCTCGACGCCCGCGGCATCGAGCGCCTCGAGCAGCGTGCAGTCGGCCGGTACGGTGATGGCGAGTTCGTGGCGCGGAATGCGCACCGTGAAAGGCTGCGCCGCGAGGCGGCCGCTGCTGCCGAAGGTCTCGAATCGCAGGTCGGCCGGGGCGCGGCCCGCGTCGGCCCAGGCGCGCTTGACCGCTTCGAGCATCGGCACCGGGCCGCAGGTGTAGAGCTGGCCGCCCGCGGGCAGCGCGGCGATGGCGGCGGCGAAGTCGATCGGCGCCGTGCCTTCGTGCGGCACCACGTCGTCGCCGAGCGCCGCGCGCAGCCGGTCGAGGTAGGCGAACTCGCCCGCATGCCGCGCGCCGTAGAGCATGCGCACCGGCACGCCGCTGCGCCGCGCTTGGGCGCCCAGGCGTTCCGCCATCAGCACCAGCGGCGTGATGCCGATGCCGCCGGCCACCAGCAGGTAGCCCGGCGCGCGCGTGTCGAGCGGAAAGTGGTTCTGCGGCGTGCTGACCTGCAGCCGGTCGCCCTCGGCCAGCCGCCACATCGCGAGCGAGCCGCCGCGGCCGTCGTCGAGCCGCTTCACGGCGATGCGCCAGCAACCGCCCTCGCCTTCGCCGACCAGCGAGTACGAGCGCGTCTGCAGCCGGCCCTGGGCGGTCATCACCTGCACCTGCAGATGCGCGCCGGGCTCGTGGGGCAGCACTTCGCCCGACGCGGGCCGCAGTTCGAACTCGCGCACGGTGGGCGTGAGGTCGCGCAGCGCAACCACCTGCGCCTGCATCCATTGAAGATCGCTTTTCATCGAGAGAACACCAACAGGGAAAAAGGAGTGGGGCGTCAGCCGCGGCGGCGGATCAGTTGCACGCCCGGCAGCGGGCGCTGCTCGGCGCCCGGCGTGCCGTGCAGCGCCTCGCGCAGGTTGCGCCGCGCGATGCGGCTGTGCTCGCGCATCAGCGCCTCGGCGCGCGAGCCCTCGCCGGCTTCGATGGCATCGAGCACCTGCCGGTGCTGGTCCTGCGCGATCACGAGCATGTCGCGCGCGGCCGGCGAGTTGGCCTGCACGATCACGAAGCCCGAGGGCGAGGCGAATGGCAGGTTGACCACGCGGTCGAGCTGCTGCGCGATCACCGGGCTGGCGGCCATCTCGCACAGCAGCGCATGGAACTTCTCGTTGTGCGTGACGTAGCGCGAGAAGGCCGCATCGTCGAGCGCGGGCTCGCGCAGCAGTTCGTCGATGCGCGCCAGGCAGGCGCGCGCCTCGCGCAGCACCACGGACGCCGCACCGCGCTCGGCCGCGAGCCGCGCGACCAGGCCCTCGAGCGTGCCGCGCAGTTCGATCGCATCGGCCACGTCGCGTTCGGAGAAGGTGCGCACTGCATAGCCGCCGTTGGGTAGCGCTTCCAGCAGCCCTTCCTGTTCGAGCCGCATCAGCGCGCTGCGCACCGGCGTGCGCGAGACGCCGAGCTGCTCGGCGATCGCGACCTCGGCGATGCGCGCGCCGCCGGGCAATTCGCCCGCGAGGATCATCTCGCGCAGCCGCAATTGCGCCTTCACCGCCTGCGAGCCGCCGCCGTCGACCGTCTCGGCCGCGGCCGGCAACGGCGTGACCGCCGCCGGGCCCTTCACGCGGCCACCTTCTGCGGCACCGGCCGGATCGGGATCGCCGCGCGCGCGGGCCGCTCCTTCTCGACCATGCGATCGATGAGGCGGCGAGCCCACATCGAGCCGGCGTCGATGTTGAGGTTGTAGAACTGGTGGCCGGGCCGCGCGTCGATCGCCTTCTGCTGCGCCTCGAGCACGATCTCGTCCTCGCGGAAGATGCCCGCCACGCCCTCGCGCAGCTCGTGCGTGAGGCGCTGCTCGCCCAGGCAGTAGTTGCGCGCGAAGGCCCAGAAGTAGAGGCAGGTCTTGTCGGTCTCGGGCGTGATGGTGTTGAGCACGTAGCCGTTCACGCCCTTGCTGCGGTCGCCGGGGCGGCCGTCCTTCGGCACCGCGCCGCTGCCCGCCTCGGCCACGCCGACGTCGATGTTGACGGTGCACGGCGCCTCGAAGCGGATGATCTGCCAGCGGTCCACCTTGCCGGCGTAGCCGCGCGCATGGCGGATCTGGCCGCCCCAGAACGGCGGCGCATCGATGTTCTCCATCCAGCGCGTGACGGTGGCCGAGCGGTCGCCGTGCGTGGCGACGAAGGGCGCCTCGGCCACTTCGCGGTTGCCGATCGAGGAGCCGTGCACGAAGGTCTCGTGCGTGAGGTCCATGAGGTTGTCGACCACCAGCCGGTAGTCGCAGGCCACGCGGATCATCTTGCCGTCGCCGGCCCAGGCCGGGTCGTCGTTCCAGTGCATGTCGGGCACCAGCGCCGGATCGGCCTTGGCCGGATCGCCGGGCCAGACCCAGACGAAGCGGTGCTTCTCGACCACCGGGAAGCTGCGCACGCAGGCCGAGGGATTGAGCGTCTCCTGGCTCGGCATGTGGGTGCAGCGCCCCTGGCTGTTGTAGACCAGGCCGTGGTAGCCGCAGACCAGCTCGTCGCCTTCGAGCCGGCCCATCGACAGCGGCAGCAGCCGGTGCCAGCAGGCGTCCTCGAGCGCGGCGACCTGCCCGTCGGTGCGGCGGAACAGCACCAGCTTCTCGTTGCAGACGGTGCGCGAGAGCAGCGCGTGCCGCACTTCGACGTCGTAGGCGGCGGCATACCAGGCGTTGAGCGGGAAGGCGGGCGTGGAGGTGTTCATGGATACTCAATGTATACAGATGATTGAAAATTTCCAGCCCCTTAGCGGAAATCCAAGGGTAAATACTAAGATCAATGTATACAGCGACGCAGCTTATCGAGGCGATAGCATGGACGCCTCGTTTTCAGCCACGACGGAGAACTCCATGTCCCAACACGCCGCCCTGCCCGCCCGCTACGACCATGTCGGCAGTTTCCTGCGCCCGCGCTACCTGCTCGAAGCGCGCGAGAAGAACGCCAAGGGCGAGATCACGCCCGAGCAGCTGCGCCAGGTCGAGGACCAGGCGATCACCGAGATCGTGAAGTTCCAGGAGGACATCGGCCTCAAGAGCATCACCGACGGCGAGTTCCGCCGCACCTACTTCCACATCGACTTCCTCGAGCAGCTCGGCGGCGTGAAGACCGACATCCCGGTCACCATTCGCAAGCCCGACGGCACCGAGGAGCTCGCGCCGCCCGTGATGCGCGTCATCGACAAGGTGCGCCACGCCAAGAACATCCAGCTCGCCGACTTCGAGTACCTCAAGAGCCAGGTTTCGGCCGGCCGCACGCCGAAGGTGACCATTCCTTCGCCGACCATGCTGCACTTCCGCGGCGGCCGCGCCGGCATCAGCAAGGAGGCCTACCCCGAGCTCGATCCCGCGTTCTACGACGACGTGGCCAAGGCCTATGGCGACGAGCTGCGCTCGCTGGCCGCGGCCGGCTGCACCTACGTGCAGATGGACGACACCAACCTCGCCTACCTCTGCGACGAGCACATGCGCGAGGCGGCGCGCAAGCGCGGCGACGATCCCAACGAGTTGCCGCACCGCTATGCCGGCTTCATCAACAAGGTGGTGGCGCAGAAGCCGCCGGGCATGCTGCTGGCCATGCACCTGTGCCGCGGCAACTTCAAGAGCACGCATGCCGCGGCCGGCAACTACGAGCCGGTGGCCGAGGCGCTGCTCCAGGAGATGGACCTCGACGCCTACTTCATGGAATACGACGACGCGCGCTCGGGCGACTTCAAGCCGCTGCGCTACCTGCCCAAGGGCAAGACCGTGGTGCTCGGCCTGGTGACCACCAAGTTCGGCGAGATGGAGGACAAGGACGCGCTCAAGCGCCGCATCGACGAGGCCGCCAAGTACGCGCCGATCGAGCAGCTCGCGCTGTCGCCGCAGTGCGGCTTCTCGAGCACGGTGCACGGCAACAACATCGCGGTGGAAGCGCAGCGCGCCAAGCTGCGTCTGGTCGTCGAAACCGCGCAAGAAGTCTGGGGCTCGACCTGAAAGGGAAGCACCCCCCAAGCCGCTTCGCGGCTCCCCCCTCTCTCGCCTTCGGCGGGAGGGGGGCGCACCCGGCGGCCCGGCCAAGCCGGTTCCGCGGGTGCTCCCCGGCGGCTTCTGGTGAAATCAGGGCATGACAACCACGATCTATTCCGGCCCCCTCAGCATGTTCGGCGCGAAGGTGCAGATCGCCGCGCTCGAAAAGGGCATTGACTTCGAGCTCGTGATGGTGCCGTTCACCAAGGACGACGCCTACGAGCCCAAGCACCCCGAGGTGCTGCGCGTGAACCCGGTCAAGCAGCAGGTGCCGGTGCTGGTCGACGACGAGGTGGCGCTGTTCGACTCCACGCAGATCTTCGAATACCTCGAAGACCGCCATCCCGAACCGGCACTCTGGCCCCGCGGCATCGCCGAGCGGGCCCGCGCGCGGCAGCTCGAGCAGAAGTCGGACGAGGTCTTCTTTCCCAACGTCATCAAGCTCTTCGGCCTGCAGCACGACATGCAGAGCGCCCCGGCGGTCGCGGCGGTCGCCGCCTGCACGCGCTACTACGACGAGATGGAGGCCCTGCTCGCCGACCGCGACCACCTGGCCGGGCCCTACTCCTTCGCCGACATCGCGTTCTACATGGCCTGCATCTTCGCGGACCGCAAGGGCGCGCGCATGGCGCAGGACACGCCGCGGCTGCTGGCCTGGCGCAGCCGCGTGGGCAACCGTCCGGCCGTGCATGCGGTGGTCGATCCGATGATGAAGTTCCTGGCATCGGAAGGCCGCGAGGTGGCCTCGTTCCTGCAGCGCTGACTGGCTGGCGCGGCGGCGGCGTCCTCAGGCATCATCGCCGCATGCCGAACACGAGTTTCGACTGGCTCCCCTCCCCGTCCCAGCACTTTCTCGTCGTCACCTTCGCGCTCCTGGTCTACGTGCTGACCACGCGCGCGCGCCGCGAGCAGCGCGCGCCCACCACCGCCATCGCCTGGGTCATGGGGCTGGTGCTCATGCCCTACGTCATCCTGCCGATGTACCTGCTGTTCGGGCAGCGCAAGCTGCGCCCGGCGGGCTCGCCGCGGCCGCCGCGCTCGCTGCCGCCCAAGCACTGGGCGGCCGACCTGATCGAGAGCTTCGGCCTCGCGCCGCCGGGGCGCTGCGCGATCCGCCTGCATGCCGACGGCGAGGCCGCGCGCGAGGCGCTGTGGCAGGTGATCGACGGCGCGCGCGAGCGCATCGACGTGTGCACCTTCATCATCGGCGACGACGCCATGGGCCGCGCGGTGATCGAGCGGCTCGCCGCGCGCGCGCGCGAAGGCATCAAGGTGCGCGTGCTGCTCGACGGCTTCGGCGCGCTGACGCTGCCGCGCCGCCACTTCGACCGGCTGCGCGACGCCGGCGGCGAGGTCGCGGTGTTCCGGCCCTTCTTCAGCCTGCGTCGCATCGGGCCGCGCAACCTGCGCAACCACCGCAAGTTCACCATTGCCGACGACGGCTGGCTGTGGTCGGGCGGACGCAACCTCGCGGGCGAGTACTTCACCGGCAGCGAGCGCTGCCCCGAAGCCTGGCGCGACCTCTCGTTCGACCTGCGCGGCAGCGTGGCCGCCGCGGCGGCGCGGCAGTTCGACCACGACTGGAGTTCGGTGCGCGGGCGCAAGGCGCGCGCCATCACTGCGCCCGACGTGGACGAGCGCGAGGGCGGCGCGCTCGCGCAGTTCCTGCCGAGCGGTCCCGACCAGACGGAGGACACGGCCCATGCGCTGCTGATCGACGCCTGCTTCCGCGCCGAGCACCGGGTGCTCGCGGTCACGCCCTACTTCGTGCCCGGCGACGGGCTGCGCGATGCGCTCCGGCTCGCGGCGCGCCGCGGCGTGCAGGTGACCATCGCGATGCCCGCGCGCTCGAACCACCGGCTGGCCGACTTCGTGCGCGCCCGCGCCATGCGCGACCTCGCGCGCGCCGGCGTGAGCTTTCGCATGCTGCCGTTCATGGTGCATGCCAAGGCCGTGGTGGTCGACGAGGAGTTGGCGCTCTGCGGCTCGATCAACCTCGACCTGCGCAGCCTGCTGATCAACCACGAGGCGGCGGTGGTGTTCTACGGCGCGCGCGAGATCGACTGGCTGGCCGAGTGGATCGAGACCACCGCCTCGGCCGGCGAGGCCTACCGTGCGCGCCGGCCGGGCCTCCTGCGCGACCTGGCCGAGGGGCTGCTGCTCACCGTCGCTTTCCAGCTGTAGCAGGGGCCGGCCCGGCAGCCTGCTTCGCCAGCGCATCGAGGCCGGCGAAGACGTAGCGCATCAGATCGTCGGCCAGGCCGTCCGCATCCTTCAGCGCCGGCAGCACCTTGTTGCCCAGGTCCTTGGGCGCGACCATCAGCACGATGCAGGGCAGCACCGTGAACAGCAGCGCGCGCTGCACCGAGGGATGGTCTTCGGGCAGGCCCACGATGTCGCCGATCAGGCCGCGGATCAGCCGCGCCTTGGGCTGCACCGCCTGCCGGATCATCACCGGCAGCGCCGGCGACGGCGACAGCGCCTCGCGCAGCACCACGCGGAATCCCCAGGGCGCCTCGGGCCGGCTGCCGGCGGCGATCAGGTGCGCCAGCAGCGCGCGCAGCTTCTCGCGCGGATCGGCCTGGGCGCCGGCGAGGCTCGCGAGTTCGTCCAGGCTCACGAGCTGGCGGTGCGCCTCGACCAGCACCGCCTCGTAGAGCCCGTCGCGGCTGCCGAAGTGGTAGTTGACCGCCGCCATGTTGGTGCCCGCGCGCGTGCAGATCTCCTTGCTGGTGCTCTCGGCGAAGCCGCGCTCCGCGAACAGCCGGCCCGCCGTCTCGAGGATGTGCAGCCGCGTGGTGCTGCCGTCGGTGCGCTGGCTGCGCGCCGCATCGGGCGCGCGGGCCGCGGCGGAGGAAGAAGAAGAAGAAGGGGTACGGGAAGAGCGGGTCGCCATGGGCCGAGGTTAATCGAAAGCAGAAAATACTTCAAATTCAAATTTGAATTTGATAACATCCGCCGCACCCGATCTGAAACCACCCGGCAGGAAAACGCCCATGAACAGGAAACCCCTCATCGCCGCTGCCCTCGTGGCACTGGCCGCAGCCGCTGCTGCCGGCTGGTGGCACTTCGGCCGCCCGGCCGCCCCCTCGGACCGGATCGTGCTGTACGGCAACGTCGACCTGCGCCAGGTCTCGCTCGCCTTCAACGGCACCGAGCGCGTGGCCGAACTCGCGGCGCGCGAAGGCGACCGCGTGCGCGCGGGCCAGGTGCTCGGCCGGCTCGACACCCGCGCGCTGGCGCTGCGCGTGGCGCAGTCGCAGGCGCGCATCGGCGTGCAGGAGCAGGCGCTGCTGCGGCTGAAGACCGGCAGCCGCCCCGAAGAGGTGGCGCAGGCATCGGCGCAGGTCGCCGCGGCGCAGGCCGATGCCGATCTCGCGCAGCAGCAGCTCGCGCGGCTGCAGGCCATCGGCCAGACCACGGCCGGCCGTGCCGTGAGCCAGCAGGACCTCGACAGCGCGCAGGCGCGGCGCAAGGTGGCGCTGGCGCAGCTCGACAACGCGCGCAAGGCACAGCAGCTCGTGGTGGCCGGTCCGCGCAGGGAAGACATCGCGCAGGCGCAGGCGCAGCTCGAATCGGCGCGTGCCGACCTCGCGCTCATGAACCACCAGCTGCAGGAGGCCGAGCTCCGGTCGCCCATCGATGCCGTGGTGCGCGCACGCCTGCTCGAGCCGGGCGACATGGCCTCGCCGCAGCGCCCGGCCTTCACGCTCGCGATCACCGATCCCAAGTGGGTACGCGCCTATGTGGCCGAGCCCGACCTCGGCCGCGTGCGCCCCGGCCAGGCCGCGCGCGTGACCACCGACAGCCATCCGGGCCAGCCGATCGCCGGCCGGGTGGGCTACATCTCGTCGGTGGCGGAGTTCACGCCCAAGACGGTGCAGACCGAAGAGCTCCGCAGCAGCCTGGTCTACGAGATCCGCGTGATGGTCGACGACCGCGACGACCGGCTGCGGCTCGGCATGCCCGCGACGGTGACGCTGCAACTCGCCACGGGCGGCACCTGAATGGCGCCCGCGGTCATCGCCCGCTCGCTGCACAAGCGCTTCGAGATCAAGGGCTCGGAGCAGGCGGTGCATGCGCTCGCCGGCGTCTCGCTCGAGGTGCCGGCCGGCACCCTCACCGCGCTGGTCGGGCCCGATGGCGCCGGCAAGACCACGCTGCTGCGGCTGATGGCGGGCCTGCTGCGCGCCGACGAAGGCACGCTGCGCGTGCTCGGCATCGACGTGGCGGCCGATCCGCAGGCGGTGCAGGACCGCATCAGCTACATGCCGCAGCGCTTCGGCCTCTACGAGGACCTGAGCGTGCAGGAGAACCTCGACCTCTACGCCGACCTGCACGGCGTGCCGCGCCAGGCGCGCCGCGAGCGGCAGGCGCGGCTGATGGAGATGACCGACCTCGGCCGCTTCACCGACCGCCCCGCGGGCAAGCTCTCGGGCGGCATGAAGCAGAAGCTGGGCCTGGCCTGCACGCTGGTGCGCTCGCCCGACCTGCTGCTGCTCGACGAGCCCACGGTGGGCGTGGACCCGCTCTCGCGCCGCGAGCTGTGGCAGATCGTGCAGCAGCTGGTCGACGAGGAGAAGCTCTCGGTCATCGTCAGCACCGCCTACCTCGACGAGGCCGAGCGCTGCAGCCAGGTGTTCGTGCTGCGCGAAGGCCGGCTGATCGCCGGCGGCACCCCGGACGAGATCCGCGACCATGCCGAGGGCCTGTGCTTCGCCGCGGCACCGCCGCCGGGCGAGGCGCCGCGCCTGCTGCAGGCGCGGCTGCTCGATGCGCGCGAGACCGTCATCGATGCGGTGCCGCAGGGCGGCGAGGTGCATGTCATCTGCCGCCGCGGCGCGGACCACGCGCTCGCGGACCTGCTCGGCGGCGCGCGCGCCGAGCCGGTGCCGCCCCGGCTCGAGGACGGCTTCATGGTGCTGCTGCGCACGCAGCAGGCGGACGACGCCACGCCGATCGAGGCCGCGCCGCCGCCGCCGGTTGCCGCCGGCGCGTCGCCCGCCGAAACGGTCATCGAGGTGAAGGACCTGGTGCGCCGCTTCGGCGACTTCACCGCCGTCGCCAGCACCAGCTTCTCGGTGCGGCGCGGCGAGATCTTCGGCCTGCTCGGCCCCAACGGCGCGGGCAAGACCACCACCTTCCGCATGCTGTGCGGCCTGCTGCCCGCGAGCGGCGGCCAACTGCGCGTGGCCGGCGTCGACCTGCGCCATGCGCGTGCCGAGGCGCGCCGGCGCATCGGCTACGTCTCGCAGAAGTTCGCGCTCTACGGCAACCTCACGGTGCACGAGAACCTCTCGTTCTTCGGCGGCGCCTACGGGCTGCGCGGGCCGCGGCTGCGCGAGCGCATGGCGACGGTGCTGCGCCAGTTCGACCTCGAACGCGAACGCGATGCACCGAGCGGCCAGCTGCCGGGCGGCTACAAGCAGCGCCTCGCCATGGCCACCGGGCTGCTGCACGAACCGGAGATCCTGTTCCTCGACGAGCCCACGAGCGGCGCCGATCCGCTCGCGCGGCGCGCGTTCTGGCGCCGCATCACGGCGCTGGCCGAAGGCGGCACCACCATCGTCATCACCACCCACTTCATGGAAGAAGCCGAATACTGCGACCGCATCGTGATCCAGGACGCCGGCAAGGTGCTCGCGATCGGCACGCCGCGCGAGGTCCGTGCGCAGGCGCTCGAGGGCGATGCCACATCGCGGCGCATCGGCATGGAGCAGGCCTTCATCGACATCGTCGAGAACGCGCGGCGCGCGAACGACGACAGGAGGGCCGCGGCATGAGCGGCTTCGCGACCCGCCTGGTCTCGCTCACGCGCAAGGAGTTCCGCCAGCTGCTGCGCGACCGCAGCAACCTCGCGATCGGCATCCTGCTGCCGATGGTGCTGATCCTGATCTTCGGCTACGGCATGTCGCTCGACGTCAGGAACGCGCCCGTGGCCGTGGTGCTCGAGGACCCCTCGCCCGCCGCGCACGAGGCCATCGCCGGCCTGCAGCTCTCGCCCACGATCGCGCCCGTGCTGCTGGGCTCCATGCACGAAGCCGAGGTGCTGATGCGCCGGCGCGAGGTCGACGGCATCGTGCGCGTGCCGCCGGACTTCTCGCGCGCGCTCGCGGCCGGCGACGCGCGCGTGCAGCTCGTCGTGCACGGCGCCGACGCGGGTCGCGCCACCATCATCCAGTCCTACGTGAGCGCCGCGCTCGCCCAGGCGTCGCTGCGGCAGGCCGACCGGGCCGGGGGCGCCACCGACGGCCTCGCCCCGGCCGCGGGCCGCGTCACGGTGGAGCAGCGCATGTGGTTCAACACCGCGAACACCAGCACCTGGTACCTGGTGCCGGGGCTCATCGTGCTGATCATGACGCTGGTCGGCGCCTTTCTCACCGCGCTGGTCATGGCGCGCGAATGGGAACGCGGCACGCTCGAGGCGCTGTTCGTCACGCCCGTGCGGCCGGTGGAGATCCTGCTCGCGAAGATCATTCCGTACTTCGCGGTCGGCATGCTCGGCCTGCTGCTGTGCCTGCTGGCCGCACGCTTCCTGTTCGCGGTGCCGATGCACGGCTCGCTGGCCGCGGTGGTGCTCAGTTCCATGCTCTACCTGATCGTGGCGGTGAGCCTCGGGCTCGTGATCTCTTCCGTCACGCGCAACCAGTTCCTCGCGAGCCAGGTGGCGCTGATCGCGACCTTCATGCCCTCGATGATGCTCTCGGGCTTCCTGTTCGACCTGCGCAACGTGCCCGCCGCCGTGCGCCTGATCGGCCACCTGCTGCCGGCCACCTACTTCATGGAGCTGATCAAGACGCTGTTCCTCGCGGGCGACGTCTGGCCGCTCATCTGGCGCAACTGCGCCGTGCTCGCGGCCTATGCCGTGGGCCTGCTGCTGCTCGCGCGCGCGGTCACGCGCAAGCGGCTCGACTGAGGACGCCGCACCATGACCGACCTGCTGCTGCGCATCGCGAACCTCTGCCGCAAGGAGCTGCTCGCGATCTTCAAGGACCCGGCGAGCCGCGTGGTCCTGTTCATCCCGGCGATCATGCAGAGCCTGATCTTCGGCTACGCCGCCACCTACGAGCTGACGGACGTTCCCTATGCGCTGCTCGACCAGAGCCGCGGCGGCGCATCGTCCGAACTGATCGCGCGGCTCGACGGCACCGGCGTGTTCCACCGGGCGGCCACGCTGCGCACGCAGGCCGACATCCGCGAAGTGATCGATGCGCAGAAGGCGCTGGTGGTGATACAGATCCCGCCCGACTTCGAGCGGCAGCTCGGTGCGGGCCGGCCGGCGCCGATCCAGCTGATTCTCGACGGGCGCAACTCCAACACCGCGGGCTCGGCCGCCGGCCACGTGAGCGCGGTCGTGGCGCGCTACAACGCCGAGCTGCGCACGCGCGCCGGCCTGCAGGCGGCGCCGCTCGGCGTCGAGACCCGCGCCTGGTTCAACCCGAACCTCGAAACCCGCTGGAACCTGCTGCCGGGCCTGATCGCCGCGCTCAGCATGCTGCAGACGCTGCTGCTCACCGCGCTCTCGGTGGCGCGGGAGCGCGAACAGGGCACCTTCGACCAGTTGCTGGTCACGCCGATGTCGCCGCTCGAGATCATGGTCGGCAAGGCGGTGCCGCCGGTGCTCGTGGGCCTCGCGCAGTCGACGCTGATCCTGCTGGTGGCGCGCTTCTGGTTCGGCATTCCGATGGCGGGCTCGCTCGTCACGCTCTACACCGGGCTGGTCTTCTTCACGGTCGCGAGCGTGGGCATCGGCCTCTCGATCTCCGCCGTGTCGGCCAACATGCAGCAGGCGATGCTCTACACCTTCGTGCTGCTGATGCCGATGATGCTGCTGTCGGGCCTGACCACGCCCGTGCGCAACATGCCGCAGGCGCTGCAGACGATCACCATGGCCAATCCGCTGCGCTTCGCGATCGACCTGGTGCAGCGCGTCTACCTCGAGGGCGTGGGCCTCGCCACGGTGTGGCACGACCTCGTTCCGCTCACGATCATTGCCGTCGCCACGCTGCCGCTCGCGGCCTGGCTGTTCCGCCACCGCCTGGCCTGAACCTGGAGCATCTCATGCACGCACCACGCAACCTCTTCCTCGCGCCGTTCGCGATCGCGCTCTGGGCTGCCGTCCTCGGCGGCTGCGCCGTCGGGCCGGACCACCGGACGCCCGCGGCGCCCGCGCCCGCCGACTGGTCGGCCTGGCACGGCGGCTCGGCCGAACTGCTGGGCGCCGAGCGGCAGGCCGCCGCCGCCACCGCTGCAGCGCCCGATTGGAAGGCCTTCGGCGATCCGCTGCTCGACCGGCTGCAGGCCCGCGCGCTCGCCGCCAACCACGACCTGCAGACCGCCGCGCTGCGCTTCGCGCAAAGCCGCGCGCAACGCACTGCGGCGGCCGCGCAGCAGGCGCCGCAGCTCCACGCGAGCGCGGGCGTGAACCGGCAGCGCCAGAGCGAGACCGGCGCCGCGACGCGCATGATCGACGCGATGGCCAATGCGGTCTCGAACCGCGACCAGCTGATCCGCACGCTCAGCGAGCCTTACAACCTCTACCAGGCGGGCTTCGATGCCTCGTGGGAGATCGACCTCTGGGGCCGCGTGCGGCGCAGCATCGAGGCCGCCGATGCCGAGGCCGGCGCATCGGCCGCGCTGCTGCGGCAGGCGCAGCTCAGCGTGCAGGCCGAAGTGGCGCGCAGCTACTTCGAACTGCGCGGCACGCAGCGCGAACTGCTGGTCGCGCGCGCCGACATCGCGGCCGCGGCCGAGTCGCTCGAACTGGTGCAGGCCCGCGCCGAGGGCGGCCTGGTCACCGATCTCGATCCCGCGCGCCAGCGCACGCTGCTGGCCGAGCTGCGCGCGCGCATCCCGCTGCTGCTGCAGCAGGAAGCCCTGGCGATGAACCAGATCACGCTGCTCACGGGCGCGGCGCCGGGCGCACTGAATGCCGAACTGGCGGCGCCCGCGGCGCGGGCCGATGGCGACGCGCCGGACGCCCTGAAAGCCCCGCCGCTGCCGGACCTCGCGCTCGGCCTGCCCGCCGAGCTCGCACGGCGCCGGCCCGACGTCGCGGCGGCCGAGGCGCGGCTGCATGCGGCCACTGCGCGCATCGGCGTGGCGGTGGCCGAGCTCTATCCGCGCGTGACGCTGGGCGCCGGCTTCGGCCACGAATCGGCCGGCAGCGGACGCTTCGGCGACTGGGGCAGCCGGCAGTGGCATGTGGGCCCGTCGATCAGCCTGCCGCTCTTCGACCACGGCCTGCGCAGGAGCACGGTCACCCTGCGCGAGCTGCAGCAGCAGGAGGCCGCGGTGGGTTTTCAGCAGACCGTGCTCAAGGCCTGGCACGAGATCGATTCGGCGCTCAACGCCTACACGGCCGAACGCCGGCGCCACGCCGAGCTCGCCGAGCGCGAACGCGCGAGCCGCGATGCCTTGGTGCTCGCACATGCGCGCCATGTCAACGGCCTCACGGACTTCGGCGTCGAACTCGATGCGCGCCGCGCGCTGCTGCAGGCGCGGCGCGACCAGGTGCAGAGCAGCAGCCGGCTCGCGGTGGACCTCGTGGCGGTGTACAAGGCGCTCGGCGGCGATGCGCCGCCGCAGGCACCCTAGTCCTCGTCCTTCTGGGCCTTGGGGATGGGCGTGTTGCTGAAGCTCACGTTGCCGAGGCCGGTGCCGATGGTCAGCACGCCCCAGTGCTTCACGTCGCGCATGAACGGCAGCTCGCTCAGGCCCTGCACCACGGCGTCGTTGTGCATCAGCACCAGCATCGGATCGGAGCCCAGCGCGAGCAGGCGGCGCCACACGGCGGTCGGCAGGTGGAAGGCCTGGCTCTCCCAGTCGCCCGGCAGGTTCTGCGCGCCGCGCGCGATCGAGCCGTCGGGCCGGATCAAGCCCGGGCAGCCGATGCCGACGAAGGGCGCGAGGCGGAGCTTCTTGCGCTCGCTGTAGCGCACCATGTCCATCAGCATGTCGGCGATGTGCTCGACCATGACGCTGCGGTTCGGACCCTCGTCGGCATGGCGCCATTTCTCGCGCCGCACCACGCCGGCGCGCGAGAAGTCGCTGGCCTTGCGCCAGCGCGTCTTGACGATGCCGCAGCGCACGTTGGTGCCGCCGATGTCGACGGCGAGGATGGCGTCGTAGCGGCGAAGCATCGCCGGCGGTGCGAGGTGCACCCAGCCGATCAGGCCGCCGTCGTCCACGTTGTGCGAGAGCCGGCCCAGCTGCACGTGCTGGCCGAGCTCCTCGAGGATGGCGCCGGTCTGCAGGATCGCGCGTTCGCCGACGTCGCTTTCGGGAAAGCCGCCGCCGATCACGATGCGCTCGACCTTGCGCCACGACGGCTGACGCAGGAAGCGCTGGATCACCGAGGCCAGCTCCCCCGCGAACTCCTCGATCACGCCCTGCATCACGTCGCCGGCCTCCGAGGTCTTCTTCGCGCCGAGCACGCGGTCGAGCGTCTTCTTGCTCAGGTCGCGCGAATGCAGCTTGCCGAGCGGATCCCTGCCGCTCTTGCGGCGGCGCTTGCGCCAGCGTTCGAGCAGTTCCCGGAACGCCGTCTGGCTCGCCTGGTCGCCGACGAAGCCGTCCTTGTCGCGCAGTTGCAGGCTGTAGCCCTCCACGCGCACGCCGGGCAGTTCGCGCAGGCCGTGCACGTCGGCCGCGGGCAGCGGGTCGGAGGCGGGGGCATCGGCATGCGGCCTGGTCGTCCGGGTGGGTGACTTCATGCAACGATGATGCTGCACCGGCTGCCGCATCGCATGGGCATTCGCGCACCACGCGGTGTAGGAGATTGGCGGGTGCGCGGGTCTGTCGATACACTGCCCGCGATGCAACGCCCAAGCCGCATCCTCTGGCGCGCCGTCCTGCTGTTCTCGCTGGCCTGGCTCGGCGCCGCGGCTTCGGCGCAGGCCGACCAGACGCTGCGCGTCGGCTCCAAGCGCTTCACCGAGTCGTACATCCTGGCCGAGCTGCTGGCGCAGACCGCCGCGCCGCACACCGCCGCGCCGCCGGTGGTGCGGCAGGGCCTGGGCAACACCGCCATCGTCTACGAGGCGCTGCGCTCGGGCGCCATCGACGTGTATGCCGAATACACCGGCACCATCGCGCTCGAGATCCTCAAGGGCCCGCCTTTGCAGACACGCGAGGCGATGAACGCGGCGCTCGCGCCGCTGGGACTGGGCGTGGCCGTGCCGCTGGGCTTCAACGACGGCTATGCGCTCGCGGTGCGCGCGGCCGATGCGGATCGCCTGGGGCTGCGCACGCTGAGCGATCTCGCGCGCCACCCCGAGCTGAAGCTCGGCCTGTCGAACGAATTCATCGGCCGCGCCGACGGCTGGAAGGGGCTGGCCGCGCGCTACGGCTTCACGCAGGTGCCGACGGGGCTGGACCACGGCCTCGCCTACGACGCGATCGCCGCGAAGCAGATCGACGCCATCGACATCTACACCACCGACGCCAAGATCGACCACCTGGGCCTGCGCGTGCTCGAGGACGACCGGCGCTATTTCCCGCGCTACGACGCGGTGCTGCTCTACCGGCTCGACCTGCCCGCGCGGCTGCCCCGGGCCTGGGCCGCGCTGCAGGCGCTCGAAGGGCGGATCGACGAGCACGCGATGATCGCGATGAACGCGCGGGCCGAATTGCAGAGCGTGCCCTTCGACGCGATCGCGCGCGACTTCCTCGCCAGCAGCGGCCAGGCGGCCCCGGCCCCGAAGTCGGAACGGCGCGGCTTCGTCGCCAAGCTGTTCGGGCCCGACCTCTGGCCGCTCGCGCGCCAGCACCTGCTGCTGGTCGCGGTGTCGGCGGGCGCGGCGCTGCTGATCGGCGTGCCGATCGCGATCCTCGTGTTCTCGCGCGTGCGGCTGCGCGCGCTGGTGCTCGGCGTCGCGAGCCTGCTGCAGACCGTGCCCTCGCTCGCGCTGCTCGCGGTGCTGATCTCGATGCTCGGCGCCATCGGCACGCTGCCTGCGCTGATCGCGCTCACGCTCTACTCGCTGCTGCCGATCATGCGCAACACGGTGACCGGCCTGGCGGAAGTGCCCGAGGGCCTGCGCATGGCCGGCATCGCGCTCGGCATGACGCCGCCGCAGAGCCTGCGCCTGGTGCTGCTGCCGCTCGCACTGCCCACGCTGCTGGCCGGCGTGCGGACGGCCACGGCGATCGCCATCGGCACCGCGACCATCGCCGCCTTCATCGGCGCGGGCGGCTTCGGCGAGCGCATCGTCACCGGGCTGGCGCTCAACGACCGCGAGCTGCTCGTGGCGGGCGCGCTGCCGGCCGCGGCGCTGGCGCTGCTGAGCGAGGGGATCTTCGAGTTCGTGGAGATGCTGATGCGCCGCCGGCGGCGAACGCGGCCGACTTCGCCTGCGCCATGAGGCAGTCGCGCAGCAGCGCGGCGCCCGCACCCAGCGTCTTGTCGGCGCGGTGGCAGAAGTACGACGGCTGCTCCGACCTGCCGCCGCGGCCGATGCGGGCCATCGGCAGCTGCACCAGCCGGCCGGCGGCGAGGTCGTCGGCCACCAGCCAGGCCGGCATCTTTCCCCAGCCGAGACCGGCGCGCAGCAGCTCGAGCTTGATGTACATGTCGGTCACGCGCCAGGTCGCGGGCGAGAGCACGTCGATGTCGTAGCCCTGGCTCAGCGTGCTCGGGTCCTCGACCACGATCTGCACATGCTCCGCCGCGGCGGCATCGAGGCCCCTGGCGCCGCGCTCGGCCGCACGCAGCGCGAGCGCATGCGCGGGCGCGGCCACGGCCACGGTGTGAAGCGGCATCAGGAACTCGCGGCCGATCTTCTCGTCGGCATGGCCGAAGGCCGCGATGGCGAGGTCGCAGCGGCCCGAGTTCAGGGCATCGATGGTGCCGCCCATCGAGCTGTACGCCACGCGCATCGCGATGCTCGGGTAGACCGCATGCATCTGGCGGATCGCGCCGGCCACCAGCGCGGGCGGCACGAGCGTGTCCACCGCCAGCGCGAGGCCGAGCTCGATGCCCTGCCCGATGCCCTGGGCGCGCGCGCGCAGGGCCTCCACCTTCGACAGGATCACCCGCACGTCGCCGAGCAGCGCCGTGCCCGTGGCCGTGAGCACCGGCTTGTGGCCGGAGCGGTCGAAGAGTTGCACCTGCAGCTGCGCTTCCAGCGTGGCGATGGCATGGCTCACGGCCGACTGCACGCGGTGCAGCCGGGCCGCGCCGGCACGGAAGCTGCCGGCGTCGGCCACGGCGACGAACATCTGCATCTGGCTCAGCGTGAGCACGTCCAGCATGATCTCTCCAGTCGATCGAGTTGGCCGATATTATTCGCTTTCATTGATACAGGGATCGGCCCACAGTGGAGGCATGCACAAGCCTCTTCACAGTTCCCCTTCCTCGACGCACTGGCCCGGCGTGGGCCTGGTCGTGGCGGCCGGCGTGGTCGCCTCCCTTCAGGTCGGCAAGGTCGCGATCGCGGTGCCGCTGCTGCGCACCGACTTCGGACTCGACCTTTCGATGGTCGGATGGCTGATGGCCATCTTCTCGCTGCTGGGCGTGCTCGGCGCCGTTCCCGTCGGCGCCTGGGTGGCACGCGCCGGCGACCGGCGCCTGCTGCTGGCAGGGCTGCTCGCGATCGCCATCGGCAGCGCGCTCGGCGCCGCGGCCCACGGCGTGGCCCTGCTGCTGGCCGGCCGGCTGATCGAGGGCCTGGGCTTCGTGCTGATCACGATCGCCGGGCCGTCGGTGCTGCAGCGCTTGGTGGCGCCCGCTGGGCAGGACCTGGCCTTCGCGATCTGGAGCTGCTTCATGCCGACGGGCATCGCCATCGCGCTCTTCAGCGGTGCGCTGCTCGAAGGCTGGCGCGGCTTCTGGCTCCTCAATGCCGCACTCGCGGTGATCCTCGCCGTGCTGTTGCGTGCCGGCGTTCCACGCGCGGCCGATGGCGGCGCGGCGGTCTCGCTGGGCGGCATGTGCCGCGACGCGGCGACGACGCTGCGCGCGGGCGGCCCCGCACTGATCGCGGGCGCGTTCGTGGTCTACAGCCTGCAGTTCTTCGCGCTCTTCAGCTTCCTGCCGGTGCTGCTGATCGAGCGCCTGGGGGTGGGCACGGCCGCCGCGGGCGCATTGAGCGCGCTGGCCTGCTGCGTCAATGTGGCGGGCAATCTCGCGGCGGGCATGCTGCTGAAGCGCGGCGCCGCGCGCTGGCTGCTGGCCGCCTCGGCGAGCGCGTTCATGGGACTCGCGGCGCTCGGCATCTTCCTGCCGGTGTTCGGCGCGCCTGCCACCTTCGTGCTGTGCCTCGTGTTCTCGGGCGCGGGCGGGCTGCTCCCGGCCACGCTGATCGGCAGCTCGCCGCTCACCGCGCCAAGCCCGCGGCTCGCGCCGATGGCCATGGGCCTGCTGATGCTCGGGAGCAACCTGGGCCAGATGGCGGGCCCGGTGCTGGTGGGCAGCGCGGTCGATGCGCACGGCTGGCCCGCGGCGACGGCCATCGTGGCCGTGGCGGGCGTGGCCGGCGTGCTGCTGGCCCTGGGGCTGCGGCGCGCGATGATGGCGCCGGGCCGCCGGGGGCCCTCGCCTCAGGCCAGCGTGTAGGCCGTCTTCACCGTGGTGAAGAACTCCTGCGCGTACTTGCCCTGCTCCCGCGGGCCGTAGCTCGAGCCCTTGCGGCCGCCGAAGGGCACGTGGTAGTCCACGCCCGCGGTCGGCAGGTTCACCATCACCATGCCGGCCTGGCTGTGGCGCTTGAAGTGGGTCGCGTACTTGAGCGAGGTGGTCGCGATGCCGGCCGAGAGCCCGAACTCGGTGTCGTTGGCCGTGGCCAGCGCCTCCTCGTAGTTCTTCACCCGGATCACGCTCGCGACCGGGCCGAAGATCTCTTCCTTGTTGATGCGCATCGTGGCGGCCGATTCGCTGAAGAGCGCGGGCGACATGTAGTAGCCGTCGGTCTCTAGCTTCAGCAGCTCGCCGCCTGCCGCGAGCGTGGCGCCCTCGCCCTTGCCGATCGCGATGTACTCCATGTCCTGGTCGAGTTGCGACTTCGACGAGACCGGGCCGATGTCGGTGCCCTGCGCGAGCGCGTCGCCGACCTTGATCTTCTCCATCCGCGCCTTCATCGCCTCGATGAACTTCGGATAGATGCCCTCGGTGACGATCAGGCGGCTCGAGGCGGTGCAGCGCTGGCCGGTCGAATAGAAGGCGCTCTGCACGCTGAGCTCGACGGCCTGGGCCAGATCGGCGTCGTCCAGGATCACCTGCGGGTTCTTGCCGCCCATCTCGAGCTGCACCTTCTTGCCGTTGGTGGCGCACTGCACCGCGATGTTGCGGCCCACGCCGACCGAGCCGGTGAAGCTGATCGCATGGATGCCCGGGTGGTTGACCAGCGCATTGCCGATCACGCTGCCGCGGCCCATCACCAGGTTGAAGACGCCCGCGGGAATGCCCGAGCGGCTGATGATCTCGGCCAGCGCCCAGGCGCAGCCGGGCACGAGGTCGGCGGGCTTGAGCACCACGCAGTTGCCGAAGGCGAGCGCGGGCGCGATCTTCCAGGCCGGAATGGCGATGGGGAAGTTCCACGGCGTGATCAGGCCGACCACGCCGACCGGCTCGCGCGTGATCTCGACGCCGATGTTCGGCCGCACCGAGGGCACGAGCTCGCCGGAAAGGCGCAGGCACTCGCCCGCGAAGAACTTGAAGATGTAGCCGGCGCGCGCGGCCTCGCCGATGCCTTCGGCCTTGGTCTTGCCCTCTTCGCGTGCGAGCAGCGTGCCGAGCTCTTCCTTGCGCGCGAGGATCTCGTTGCCGATCTTGTCGAGCGCATCGGAGCGCGCCTGGATGCCGCCCGTGGCCCAGGCGGGGAAGGCGGCGGTGGCGGCGGCCACGGCCGCATCGACGTGCGAGGCGTCGCCCTGCGTGTACTGGCCCAGCACGTCGGCGAGGTTGCTCGGGTTGAGGTTGGGGCTGTAGCTGGCGCCGGCGCGCCATTCGCCGCCGATGAGGTTGTCGAAGTTCTGCATGTCGGGTTCCTTGTCAATGGGAGTCTGGGAGCGCACTGCGCATTATGGGTACCGCTACCTGACCATGCACGGGCGCTTGTTGTCGAAGGTCCATCTGGGGATCAGGTACTGCATGGCCTGCGCATCGTTGCGCGCGCCGAGGCCGTGCTTCAGGTAGAGCTGGTGCGCCTTCTCGACCTCGTCCATGTCGAGCGTGACGCCGAGGCCGCCCTGCGTCGGCACCTTGACGAAGCCGCCCTCGATGCGCAGCGGATCGCGCGTGAGGCGCTGGCCGTCCTGCCAGATCCAGTGCGTGTCGATGGCCGTGACCTTGCCGGGCGCCGCGGCGGCGACGTGCGTGAACATCGCGAGCGACACGTCGAAGTGGTTGTTCGAATGCGAGCCCCAGGTCAGGCCCCAGGCCTGGCACAGCTGGGCCACGCGCACCGAGCCCTGCATGGTCCAGAAGTGCGGGTCGGCGAGCGGGATGTCCACCGACTGCAGCGAGAGGCTGTGCACCATCTCGCGCCAATCGGTGGCGACCATGTTGGTCGCGGTCGGCAGGCCGGTGGCGCGGCGGAACTCGGCCATCACTTCGCGGCCCGAGAACACGCCTTCGGCGCCGCAGGGGTCTTCGGCATAGGCCATCACGCCGTGCAGGTCGCGGCACAGGCGGATCGCATCGGCGAGCAGCCAGCCGCCGTTCGGGTCGAGCGTGACGCGCGCCTGCGGGAAGCGCTCGTGCAGCGCGCGGATCGCCTCGACCTCTTCCTCGCCGCGCAGCACGCCGCCCTTGAGCTTGAAGTCGGTGAAGCCGTAGCGCGCATGGGTGGCCTCGGCCAGGCGCACGATGGCCTCGGGCGTCATCGCTTCTTCATGGCGCAGGCGGAACCAGTCGTTGTCGGCGCCGGGGTCGCTTTCGTAGGGGAGATCGGTCTTCCTGCGGTCGCCCACGTAGAACAGGTAGCCGAGCATCTGCACCGCGTCGCGCTGCTGGCCTTCGCCGAGCAGCGCGGCCACCGGCACCTCGAGGTGCTGACCCAGCAGGTCGAGCAGCGCGGCCTCGACCGCCGTCACCGCATGGATGGTGATGCGCAGGTCGAAGGTCTGCTGGCCGCGGCCGCCGCTGTCGCGGCTCGCGAATTCGCGGCGCATCGCATTGAGCACCGCGTTGTGGTTGCCGATCGGCTGTCCAACGACGAGGTCGCGCGCGTCCTCGAGCGTCTGGCGGATCTTCTCGCCGCCGGGCACTTCGCCCACGCCGGTGCGACCCGCGCTGTCGGTGAGGATCAGCAGGTTGCGCGTGAAGAACGGGCCGTGGGCGCCGCTCAGGTTCATGAGCATGCTGTCGTGGCCCGCGACGGGCACGACGCGCAGGCTGGTGACGACCGGCGTCTGCCGGGCTGCCGTGGAAGAGGATGGGGAAGAAGAGGTCGTCATGGCTTCAGGCGGGAAAGGAAAAAAGGCCCGCGCGCGCGGGCTGTGGCCGTGGGGTCAGTCGGCCGTGATCTTGCGGGTTTCGATCAATGTCTTCCAGCGCGCCCATTCGCGCGCCTGGAAGGCGGTGAACTCGGCCGGCGTGCTGGCGACGATCTCCAGGCCCTGGTCGAGCATCCGCTTCTTCACCTCGGGGTCGTTGATCGCGGCGATGGCGGCGGCGCTCAGCTTCTCCTTCACGGCCGGGGGCAGGCCCTTCGGCGCCGCGAGCCCCTGCCACGAATAGACCTCCGCGCCCTTCACGCCCGCTTCGGAAAGCGTGGGCACATCGGGCAGGACCGGCGAGCGCTTGTCGCCCGTCACCGCGATCGCGTGCAGCTTGCCGGCCTTGATGTGCGGCAGCACCGCGTTGACGTTCTGGAACGAAAAGTCGACCTGGCCGCCGAGCAGGTCGTTGATCGCGGGCGCGCCGCCCTTGTACGGCACATGCAGGCCCTGCGTGCCGCTCTGCTGCCAGAAGACCTCGGCCGAGAGATGGTCCGAGGAGCCGTTGCCCGAACTCGCGAAGCTCACCTTGCCGGGGTTGGCCTTCAGCGTGGCGATCACCTCGGCGATCGTGCGCTCCTTCTGCTTCGGGCTCGCGACCAGCACGTTCGGCGCCTGCACCGGCACGCTGATGTAGTCGAAGTCCTTGGTGGCGTCGTAGGGCACGTTCTTCTGCAGGTGCGGCGTGACGACGAAGGCACCGAGCGACGACACCAGCAGCGTGTAGCCGTCGGGCGCGGCGCGCTTCACGAAGCCGGCGCCGATGGTGCCGGTCGCGCCCGGCTTGTTGTCGACCACGAAGCTCTGCCCGAGCCGGGTCTGCATCTGCAGCGCCAGCGCGCGCGCCACCATGTCGGTGGAGCCGCCCGCGGGGAACGGCACCACCACGGTCACGGGCTTCTGCGGCCAGGCGTCGGGCTGCGCCGAGGCATGCAGCGGCAGCAGCGCACCGGTGGCGAGCGCGAAGGCGGCGACGAGGAACGGCTTGCGCTGAATCATCGTCGGTGCTCCATCACGAGGCGATCCGTACCGCCTGGCGGGCGAGCATCTTCCACTCGCCCGCCTGCTTGTGCCAGATGCCGAGGATCTTGAGCGACACCTTGCCGGGCTTGCCCGAATCGTTGGTGTCGGCCGAGAGCGTGTGCCGCACGATCGCGGTGTCGCCGTCGACCACCTTGATGGTCTGGTCGGTGATCGCGATGCTCACGAAGTCGGAGCGGCCGGCCACCAGGTCGGCGATGAAGCTGGCCTTGGTGTCGACCTTGCCGCTCGAATGGCCGTAGCTCAGGTCGTCGGCCACCAGCGCGCCGAGGGCGGCCGGCGTGGGGTCGATCATCGCGAGGCGCAGGCGCTCGGCCGCCGCGGCCACCGCCGGCTCGGCCGCCGCGCCGCCGCCGCCCGCGGGCGCCATGGCGCAGCCGCCGAACAGAACGGCCGAGGCCGCGATCAGGAAGAGTTGCTTGATGCGCATGTTCGTTGTCTCCGTTGTTGTGGTGGTTGCGGCCGCAGCGGCTTACTGCGGGCCGAGCGCGTCGATCAGCGCCTTGAGCTGTTCCATCTCGGCCGGCTTCAGGTCGGTGAGCGGGGCGCGCACCGGGCCTGCATCGTGGCCGACGATCTTGGCGCCGGCCTTGACGATGCTGACCGCGTAGCCCGGCACGCGGTTGCGCAGTTCGAGGTACGGCATGAAGAAGTTCTTCAGCAGGCGATGCTGCGTGCGCAGGTCGTCGGCGGCGACGGCCTTGTAGAAGTCCATCGCGGTCTTCGGAATGAAATTGAACACGGCCGACGAATACACCGGCGTGCCCATGGCCTTGTAGGCCGCGGCATAGACCTCGGCCGTCGGCAGGCCGCCGAGGTAGGCGAAGCGGTCGCCCATCTTCTGGTAGATCGCTACCATGGCCTCGATGTCGCCGATGCCGTCCTTGAAGCCGACGAGGTTCGGGTTCCGCTCGGCCAGCATCGCGAGCGTGTCGGGCTTGAGGCGGCTGGTGGCGCGGTTGTAGACGATCACGCCGAACTTCACGCTCTTGCACACGGCCTCGACGTGCGCGGCCAGGCCTTCCTGGCCGGCTTCGGTCAGGTAGTGCGGCAGCAGCAGGATGCCGTGCGCGCCGGCCTTCTCGGCCGCCTGCGCGCACTCGATCGCGAAGCGCGTCGGGCCGCCCGCACCCGCGATGATCGGCACCACGCCGCGGCAGGTGTCGACCGCGGTCTGGATGATGCCCGGGTACTCGTCGCCGGTCAGCGAGAAGAACTCGCCGGTGCCGCCGGCCGCGAACAGCGCGCTCGCACCGTAGGGCGCGAGCCATTCGAGGCGCTTCTCGTAGCCCTTCTTGTTGAAGTCGCCGTTGCTGTCGAAGTCGGTCAGCGGGAACGAGAGCAGGCCGGAGCCCATGATGGTTTTGAGTTCTTGAGGATTCATCGAAACACCAGAAAGAGTGGGGAAAAAAATGGAGGCGGAGAGTCAGTCCAACTTGATGCCGGCGTCGGCCACGACCTTGGCCCAGCGCGCACGTTCCTTGCCGAAGAACTGCTCTTCCTCGGCCGGTGCCATGGTCACGACCTCGGCGCCCTGCCCTGCAAGGCGCGAACGGATCTCGGCCGAACGGATCACGGCGATCAGTTCCTTGTTGAGGCGCTGCACGATGGCGTCGGGCGTGCCCCGGGCCACGCGAACGCCCTGCCAGGTGCCCGACTCGAAGCCCGGCACGCCCTGCTCCGCGATGGTCGGCACGTCGCCGATCAGCGGCATGCGCGTGCCCTTCGAGACGCCGAGCACCTTGAGCTTGCCGCTCTGCACGTGCGGCAGCGTGGCGAGCATGCCGTTCATGAGAATCTGGGTCTGGCCGGCCACGGTGTCCTGCACCGCCTGCACGCCGCCCTTGTAGGGCACGTACTGCCAGCGCGCGCCGCTCGCGCGCTCGAGCGCCACGCCCGCGAGGTGCGGCGCACTGCCGGTGGCGGTGACGGCGAAGTTGATGTCCGACTTCTTCGACAGCGCGACTAGTTCCTTCAGGTTGTTGGCCTGCACCGAGGGATGCACCACCAGCAGATGCGGCGAGTAGGCCAGCATGGTCACGCCGCGCAGGTCCTTGGAGGGATCGAACGCGAGCTTGGTGTAGACCGAGGGGCTGATCGCGAGCGCGCCCACGTCGCACAGCAGCAGCGTGTAGCCGTCGGGCTGCGACTTGGCGACGTAGTCGGCGCCGAGGTTGCCGTTGGCGCCGGGCCTGTTCTCGACGATGACCGGCTGGCCGAGCGCGGTCGACAACTGCTGGCTGATCGAGCGCGCGATGATGTCGGACGAACCGCCCGGCGGATAGGGCACCACGATGCGCACGGGCTTGGTCGGCCAGGCGTCGGCCGCTTGCACGCCGCTCGCCGCGAGCATGCCGCCGCCGAGGGCGCCGAGCATCAGGTCACGTCTGTTCAAGCTCATTCAGGGTCTCCTGCTGGTTGTGTTGTCAGTCATCGTACAACTACGAATGACGCTTGTCCAGCCTTGGAACGCAAATTCCTCAGGCCGAGGGCGCAGGCGCCGGGCCGGCGGCCTTCTGCGCGGCCTCCTGCGCGAGGCGCAGCCGCTCGCGGCTGTTGGTCAGGTGGATGCGCATGGCCGCGCGTGCCGACTCGGGATCGCGGCGCGCGATGGCGGCATAGATCTCCTCGTGCTCGCGGTTCACGCGGCTCAGGTATTCGCCGCGGCGGTCGTAGTTGCGGATCGCGGTGATGCGGGTGCGCGGGATGATCGTGGTGCCGAGGTGGCTCATGATGTCCGCGAAGTACGGGTTGCCGGTGGCCTGCGCGATCTGCAGGTGGAAGCGGAAGTCGGGCGCCACCGTGTCCCCTGCCGCCGAGACGTTGCGCTCGAAGTCGTCGAGCGCCTGGCGCATCGCGAGCAGATGCTCCTCGGTGCGGCGCGTGGCCGCCAGGCCTGCGGATTCGGTCTCGAGGCTGATGCGCAGCTCGAGCACCGCGAGCACGTCGACCGAGGTGGCGATGTCGGCCGAGTCGAGCCTGAACATGCCCGCGGCGCGCGGCTGCAGCACGAAGGTGCCGACGCCGTGGTGCGTTTCGACCAAGCCCGCGGCCTGCAGCTTCGAGAGCGCCTCGCGCACCACGGTGCGGCTCACGCCGAAGCTCTGCATGATGGCCGACTCGGTCGGCAGCTTGTCGCCCGGGCGCAGCTGCTGGCTGCGGATCTTCTCGCCCAGGTCCTCGACCAGGCCGTGCGCAAGGCCGCGCGCACGCGGCCGGGGCCGCCCGGTGAAGGGGGCGCTTGCGACGGCGGTTTCGCTCGCCGTATCGGGGATTGAGGGATTACCCGCAGTCGTCTGGGCCATGGTCAAGATAATAATCCGCTCTCAGTTGTACGACAACAGATAACTTAACACTTCTCACTGCCCCATACGGGCGATGGCTCCAAGAATGTCGACATCCGAATCCGTTTCCAATCCCCGTCTCCACCGGCTGCTGCTGACCGGCGCGGCCGGCGGCCTCGGCAAGGTGCTGCGCGAGCGCCTGCGCCCCTTTGCCGACGTGCTGCGCCTCTCCGACATCGCGGCGCTCGCGCCGGCCGACGGCGCGCACGAGGAAGTCGTGCCCTGCGATCTTTCCGACAAGGCCGCGGTCGATGCGCTGGTCGAGGGCTGCGACGCGATCGTGCACCTCGGCGGCGTTTCGGTCGAGCGCCCGTTCGAGGAGATCCTCGAAGCCAACATCAAGGGCGTGTTCCACATCTACGAGGCCGCGCGCCGGCACGGCGTGAAGCGCGTGGTGTTCGCGAGCTCGAACCACGTGATCGGCTTCTACAAGCAGAACGAGCACATCGACGCCCATGCCGCGCGCCGCCCCGACGGCTACTACGGCCTGTCGAAGTCCTTCGGCGAGGACGTGGCGCAGTTCTACTTCGACCGCTACGGGATCGAGACCGTCAGCATCCGCATCGGCTCCTCGTTCCCCGAGCCCGCCAACCGCCGGATGATGAGCACCTGGCTCAGCTACCGCGACCTGACCACGCTGATCGAGAAGTCGCTGTTCACGCCGGACGTGAAGCACACGGTGGTCTACGGCATGTCGGCCAACCGCGACGTGTGGTGGGACAACAGCGCGGCGGCGCACCTGGGCTTCGTGCCGCAGGACAGCTCCGAGGTGTTCCGCGACAAGGTCGAGGCGCAGCCGCCGGTGGCCGCGGACGATCCCAACGCCATCTACCAGGGCGGTGCGTTCACGGCCCAGGGGCCGTTCGGCGACGAGTGATCCGGGCGATGCAAGCCGAACTCGTCCTCGACGCGCGTTGCGCCACCGGCGAAAGCCCGGTCTGGCGCGCCGACGAAGAGGCCCTCTACTGGGTCGACATCCCCGCGCGCCACCTGCACCGGCTGCATGCGCCGAGCGGGCGGCATGAACGCTGGACCGGCAGCGAGATGCTGGCCTGCATCGCGCCGCGCGCCGGCCATGCCGGCGAATGGATCGCCGGCATGGAAAGCGGCCTCTTCGTGATCGCGCCGCGCAGCGACGGCACGCTGGCAGAGAGCCCGCTGGCGACGGTCGCGCATGCCGAATCCGGCATGCGCTTCAACGACGGCCGCTGCGACCGGCAGGGCCGCTTCTGGGCCGGCACCATGCTGATGGACATGGCGGCGGGCCGCGACGTGGGCCGCGTCTACCGCTACCAGGCCGACGTGAACGCCGAGGTCGCGCTGCGCCCGCAGTTCGATCACCTCATCGTGCCGAACGGCATGGCCTTCAGCCCGGACGGCAAGACCATGTACCTCTCCGACTCGCACCCCGAGGTGCAGGCCATCTGGGCCTTCGACTACGACACCGCCACCGGCACGCCGCACGGCCGCCGCCCGTTCGTCGACATGAAGCCGCTGCCGGGCCGTCCCGACGGCGCGGCCGTCGACGCAGACGGCTGCTACTGGATCTGCGGCAACGACGCCGGGCTGGTGCACCGCTTCACGCCCGAAGGCAGGCTCGACCGCTCGCTCGGGCTGCCGGTGAAGAAGCCCGCGATGTGCGCCTTCGGCGGCGCGCAGCTCGACACGCTCTACGTCACCTCGATCCGGCCCGGCGGCGACCTGTCGGACCAGCCGCTCGCGGGTGGCGTCTTCGCGCTGCGCCCCGGCGTCAAGGGCCTGCCGGAACCCGAGTGCCGCTTCTGATCGCTTCGTTCTTCAACCCATTACCACCACAACCCGAGGAAGACAAATGAAATACGCCCGCCACCTCGTCGCGCTGGCCGCCGGCCTGTGCGCGCTCGCCGCGAACGCCGTCGAGTTCCGCTCCGCAGACGTGCACAACAGCGACGACTACCCCACCGTCGCCGCCGTCAAGCACATGAGCGAACTGCTCGAGAAGCGCAGCAACGGCAAGTACAAGATCAAGGTGTTCAACAAGAGCGCGCTCGGCAGCGAGAAGGAGACGCTCGACCAGGTGAAGATCGGCGCGCTCGAGATGAACCGCGTCAACATCAGCGCGCTCAACTCGATCTGCCCGAAGACGCTGGTGCCGACGATGCCCTTCCTGTTCGACTCGATCGCGCACATGCGCAAGTCGCTCGACGGTCCGGTCGGCGAGGAGATCCTCAAGGGCTGCGAGCACGAGGGCCTGATCGGACTGGCCTTCTATGACAGCGGCGCCCGCTCGATCTATGCCAAGAAGCCGGTGAAGACGCTGGCCGACGCGAAGGGCCTGAAGATCCGCGTGCAGCAGTCGGACCTGTGGGTCGCACTCGTCAGCGCCATGGGCGCCAACGCCACGCCGATGCCGGCCGGCGAGGTGTTCACCGCGCTCAAGACCGGACTGATCGACGCCGCGGAGAACAACATTCCTTCCTACGACGGCTTCAAGCACTACGAGGCCGTGAAGTTCTATTCGCGCACCGAGCATTCGATGGCGCCCGAGATGCTCGTGATGTCGAAGGCGGTCTACGACAAGCTGCCGAAGGCGGACCAGGAGCTGTTCCGCGCGACGGCCAAGGAGTCGGTCGCGTTCCAGCGCAAGAAGTGGGACGAACAGGAAGCCAAGTCGCTCGAAGTGGTGACCAAGGGCGGCGCGCAGATCGTCGCGGACGTGGACAAGGCCTCGTTCCGCGCCGCCATGACGCCGGTCTATGCCAAGTTCATCTCGACGCCCGACCTGCAGCGCCTCGTGAAGACCGTGCAGGACAACAAATAAGAAGCGCGCTCCGGCCCTTCCCTCTCGCGGGGGAAGGGCCTTCATGATTTTCCAGGGACATCCCATGACACTGACCGTTCCCGCGGCAGACACCATCGCGACCGGCGCGCCGATCGAGCTCGAGCAGCTGGTCGACCCGCACGGCCGGCCGCCGTCCAATCACGCCTATTCGCGCTTCTGCGCCCTTCTTTCGAAGGCGAGCCTGATGCTCGCGGTCGCGATGCTGATCACCATCATCGTCTGCGTGCAATACCAGGTGGTCGGCCGCTACGTGTTCAACGACACGCCGACCTGGGCCGAAGGGCTCGCGCTGCAGCTGGTGCTGTACGTCACCGCGCTCGGCGTGGCCGTGGGCGTGCGCGACGCGGGCCACATCGGCCTCGATTCGCTGCTCGTGCTGCTGCCCGACGCGCTGCGGCTGAAGGCCGAGGTGCTGATCCACGCGCTGACCGCGCTCTTCGGCGGCATCATGGCCTGGAGCGGCTGGACCTGGACCACGCTCAAGTGGACGGACATCAAGCCGATGATGGGCGTGCCCGTCGGCCTGGACTACCTGGCGCTCGTGGTCGCGGGCCTGCTGATCGTGCTTTTCTCGATTGAACATGTCGTCGCCCTGCTGCGCGGCGAAGAAGTGGTGCCCGCGTGGAACTGACTGTCCTCTCCCTCGTTTTCCTGGTGCTGCTGGTGCTGGGCGTGCCGGTCGCGTTCTCGATCGGCCTGGCCTCCATCGCCACCGTGCTCTATGCGGGCCTGCCCGTGGCCGTCGTGTTCCAGAAGATGGTCGGCGGCATGCAGATCTTCTCCTTCCTGGCGATCCCCTTCTTCGTGTTCGCGGGCGAGCTCATGCTCTACGGCGGCATCGCCCAACGCATCGTGCGTTTCGCGAACAGCCTGGTAGGCCACGTGCGCGGCGGCCTCGGCATGAGCAACGTGGTGGGCTGCACGCTGTTCGGCGGCGTGGCGGGGTCGCCGGTGGCCGACGTCTCGGCCATGGGCTCGGTGATGATCCCGCTGATGAAGAAGGAAGGCTACGACGCCGACTATGCCGTCAACGTGACGACGCACGCGGCGCTGGTGGGTGCACTGATGCCGACCTCGCACAACCTGATCATCTTCACGCTCGCGACCACCGGCATCGCCTCGGTCAGCGTGCTGAGCCTGATCCTCGCGGGACTGATCCCGGCGCTGCTGCTCACGATCTGCAACCTCGGCGCGGCCTACTACGTGGCGATCCGCCGCGGCTATCCGATCCGCGGCGCCTTCCCGGGCTGGCGCGAGGTGCTCGCAGCCTTCATCGGCGCGCTGCCGGGACTGATGATCGTGGTGATCATCCTGGTGGGCATCCTCTCGGGCGTGTTCACCGCCACCGAGTCGGCCGCGACGGCGGTGCTCTGGGCCCTGGCGGTGACGGTGCTCGTCTATCGTTCGCTGAGCCGCAAGGACTTCTTCAAGGCGTGCGCGAAGGCCTGCAAGACCACCGGCGTGGTGCTGCTGCTGATCGGCATTTCCTCGGCCTTCGGCTACTTCATGGCACTGTACGAAGTGCCGCAGAAGACCGGCGACCTCATGACCAGCGTTTCGAGCAGCCCGTGGGTGATCTTCCTGATGATCAACGTGCTGCTGTTCGTGCTCGGCACCTTCCTGGACATGGCCGCCACGATCCTGATCTGCACGCCGATCTTCCTGCCGATCGCGATGCAGTTCGGCATGAGCCCCGTGCAGTTCGGCATCGTCATGCTGATCAATTGCGCCCTCGGCCTCAATACGCCGCCGGTGGGCACCACGCAGTTCATCGGCTGCGCGATCGGAGGGGTATCGGTCGGGCAGGTGATGCGGTCGATATGGCCTTTCTACGGCGCCCTGCTGATCTGCCTGATGCTCGTGACCTACGTGCCGGCGTTCTCGATGTGGCTGCCGGACCTCGTCAACTCGGTGAAGTAGCAGCGCGGCGATGACCCAGGCACCCTCCACCCCTGCGGCGCGCCCGCCGCACCGCATCCGCATCCACCCGGCCGACAACGTGGCCATCGTCGCCAACGACGGCGGCCTGCCCGCCGGCACGGTGTTCGACGACGGCCTGCAGCTCGTCGACAAGGTGCCGCAGGGCCACAAGGTGGCGCTGGTCGACCTCGCCGAAGGCGACGCGATCGTGCGCTACAACGTGGTGATCGGCCATGCGTCGAAGGCGCTGCCGCGCGGCAGCTGGGTGCACGAGCGCGTGATGACCATGCCGACCGCGCCCGGGCTCGACGGCCTGCCGGTCGCCACCGTCAAGCCGCCCGCCCTGCCGCCGCTCGAGGGCCACACCTTCGAGGGCTACCGCAATGCCGACGGCTCGGTGGGCACGCGCAACATCCTCGCCATCACGCAGACGGTGCAGTGCGTCGCGGGCGTCACCGAATTCGCGGTCCAGCGCATCAAGGCCGAGCTGCTGCCGAAGTATCCGAACGTGGACGACGTGGTCGCGCTCGAGCACGGCTACGGCTGCGGCGTGGCGATCGACGCGCCCGATGCGGTGATCCCGATCCGCACGCTGCGCAACATCAGCCTCAATCCCAACTTCGGCGGCGAGGTGATGGTGGTGAGCCTGGGCTGCGAGAAGCTGCAGCCCGAGCGTCTGCTGCCGCCCGGCGCCATTCCGATCACCGACCGGCGCGTCGATTCCGGCAGCGCCGAACTCGACGTGGTGTGCCTGCAGGACGAGGCGCACGTCGGCTTCATGTCGATGATCGATTCGGTCATGCGCCAGGCCGAGGTGCACCTCGCGCGCCTGAACGCGCGCCGCCGCGAGACCGTGCCCGCGAGCGAGCTCGTGGTCGGCGTGCAGTGCGGCGGCAGCGACGCCTTCTCGGGCGTGACCGCCAATCCCGCGGTGGGCTTCTGCACCGACCTGCTGGTGCGCGCCGGCGCGACCGTGATGTTCTCCGAGGTGACCGAAGTGCGCGACGGCATCGACCAGCTCACCTCGCGCGCCGCCTCGCCCGAGGTGGCCGAGGCCATGGTGCGCGAGATGGCCTGGTACGACGCCTACCTCGAGAAGGGCCGCGTCGACCGCAGCGCCAACACCACGCCCGGCAACAAGAAGGGCGGCCTGTCGAACATCGTCGAGAAGGCGATGGGCTCGATCGTGAAGAGCGGCAGCGCGCCGATCGCGGGCGTGGTCCCGCCGGGCGAGAAGGCCCGGCAGAAGGGGCTGCTCTACGCCGCCACGCCCGCGAGCGACTTCATCTGCGGCACGCTGCAGCTCGCCGCCGGCATCAACCTGCACGTGTTCACCACCGGCCGCGGCACGCCGTACGGCCTGGCCGAGGTGCCGGTGATCAAGGTCGCCACGCGCAGCGACCTCGCGCGCCGCTGGCACGACCTGATGGACGTGAACGCCGGCCGCATCGCCGACGGCGCGGCCTCGATCGAGGACGTGGGCTGGGAGCTGTTCCGCCTGATGCTCGACGTGGCCAGCGGCCGCAAGAAGACCTGGGCCGAACAGTGGAAGCTGCACAACGCGCTCGTCCTGTTCAACCCCGCACCCGTGACCTGAAAGGAACCATCATGGAAGACCTCCGAGGAAAGACAGCCCTCGTCACCGGCGCCAGCACCGGCATCGGCGCCGCCGTGGCCATCGCCTTCGCGGCGCGCGGCATGCGCGTGGCGGTGCACTACAACAGTTCGGCCGATGCCGCGAAGCAGGTGGTCGAGACCATCGCCGCGGCGGGCGGCGAAGCCTTCGCGCTGCAGGCCGACGTGCGCGACACGGCCGCGATCCGCGAATGCACGAAGCAGGCGGCCGCGCGCCTCGGGCGCATCGACGTGCTGGTGAACAACGCCGGCAGCCTCGTGAAGCGCGTGCCGATCGCCGAGTTCGACGACGCGCTGTTCGACGAGGTGATGCACATCAACGCACGTTCGGTGCTTGCGTTCTCGCGCGAGGTGGTGCCGCTGATGCGAGCGCACGGCGGCGGCAACATCATCAACGTGACCTCGGTCGCGGCGCGCACCGGCGGCGGCCCGGGCGCCTACCTGTACGCGGGCGCCAAGGGCTTCGTGAGCACCGCCACGCACGGGCTCGCGAAGGAACTCGTGGGCGACCGCATCCGCGTCAACGCGGTGGCGCCCGGCGTGATCCAGACGCCGTTCCAGGACCGCTTCTCGACGCCCGCGATGCTCGAATCCTTCCGCGCCGGCATTCCGATGGGCCGGCTCGGCACGCCGGACGAATGCGTGGGCGCCTTCCTCTATCTCGCTTCGGAGCAGCTTTCGGGCTACGTGACGGGGCAGGTGATCGAGGTCAACGGCGGGCAGTACATGCCCTGAGCACCGGCCTTCTTCCGGACCCGCGGCGACCCACAAACACAAGACGGAGACAGACGCCCGATGACCCACAAGAGCCGATCCCTTCTCGGCGCCCTCGCGCTCGCGCTGCTCGCGGGCCCTGCGGGCGCAGCCACCTGGGTCTACGTGTCGAACGCCGACAGCCGGGAGATCTCGGTGCTCGAGCTCGACCGCGCGCAGGGCACGCTCCGGCCCGTGCAGACGGTCGACGTCGGCGGCACCGTGATGCCGATGGCGGTGAGCCCCGACAAGCGCGTGCTGCATGCCGCGCTGCGCTCGCAGCCGTACCGCGTGGTCTCGCTCGCGATCGATCCGGCGAGCGGCAGGCTGCGCAAGCTCGGCGAGGCGCCGCTGGCCGACAGCATGGCCAACATCGACCTCGATGCGAGCGGCAAGTGGCTGTTCGCGGCCTCCTACCAGGGCGGCAAGATCTCGGTCAACGCGATCGGCAAGGACGGCGCCGCGGGCGCGATCCAGCAGCTGGTGCAGACGGGGCCGAACGCGCATGCGATCCATGCCGACGCGAGCAACCGCTTCGTGCTCGCCACCAGCCTCGGCGGTGACAACGTCTCGAGCTGGCGCTTCGATGCCGACAAGGGGCTGCTCTCGCCGAACGACCCGCCGCTCACCCAGGGCGCCGCCAAGTCGGGGCCGCGCCATTTCGTCTGGGACAAGGCGCAGCGCCACGTCTATCTGCTCGACGAGCTCGACGCCGCGCTCCACGTCTACGACTGGGACGCCGCCAGGGGCACGCTGTCGCTCCAGCAGAGCACCACCGTGCTGCCGCCGGGCTTCGACGGCAAGCCGTGGGCCGCGGACCTGCACCTCACGCCCGACGGCCGCTTCCTCTATGCCTCCGAACGCACCTCGAGCACGCTCGCTTCGTTCCGCGTCGACGGCGCGAACGGCCGCCTGCAGCCGATCGGCCACACGCCGACTGAGAAGGTGCCGCGCGGCTTCGCGATCGATCCGGCCGGGCGCTACCTGATCGCTGCCGGCCAGGAATCGCACGGCCTCGCGCTCTACCCCATCGACGGCGCCACCGGCGCGCTCGGCACGCCGGCACGCACCACCGTCGGCAAGAACCCGAACTGGATCGAAATCGTCGACCTGCCCTGACGGCGCAGGCCCTCATCACGTCAAAGCAACGCCCAAGGAGATCGCTCAATGCAACGCCGCACACTCATCCGCACCGCCCTCGCCTCGTCCGTCGCGGCCCTCACGGGGCTGCCCGCGCTGGCCCAGGGGAACTGGCCCACGGGCAAGGCCATCACCTACCTCGTGCCCTTTCCCGCCGGCGGCACCACCGACGTGCTCGCGCGCCTGATCGGCCAGAAGCTCGGGCCGGCCCTGGGCACCAACGTCATCATCGACAACAAGGGCGGCGCCGGCGGCAGCGTGGGCTCGGAGATCGGCGCGCGCGCGGCGCCCGACGGCTACACGGTGGTCGGCGGCACGATCAGCTCGCATGCGATCAACGTGAGCCTCTATCCCAAGCTCGGCTACGACCCGCAGAAGTCCTTCGCGCCCGTGACGCTGATCGGCACCAACCCGGTGGTGCTGGTGGTGAACCAGGCGAGCCCGTACAAGACGCTCAAGGACGTGCTGGAGGCGAGCAAGTCGAAGGCGGGCGGCCTGTCGTCGGCATCGGCCGGCACCGGCACCTCGCAACACCTCGCGCTCGAACTGCTCGCCTTCAAGTCGGGCGTGAAGTTCACGCACATTCCCTACAAGGGCAGCGGCCCCGCGATCCAGGACGTGATCGGCGGCCAGGTCGACATGATGTTCGACACCACGGTGGTGGCGGGTCCGCACATCCAGAGCGGCAAGCTGCGCGCGATCGCCGTGAGCTCGGCCAAGCGCCTGGCCTCGATGCCCGACGTGCCGACGGTGGCCGAATCGGGCATCGCGGGCCTGCAGGACTTCGAGGTGCTGTCGTGGCAGGCGGTCTTCGTGCCCGCGGGCACGCCGGCGCCGATCGTCGACCGGCTGCACGGCGAGATCCGCAAGATCCTCGCCACGCCCGAGATGCAGGACAAGCTCAAGGGCTTCGGCATGGAACCGGCGGACCTGAGCACCGCGAAGATCGCGGCCTTCCAGAAGGCCGAGGTCGAGAAGTGGGCGCAGGTGATCAAGGCGGCGGGCATCAAGGCCGACTGATCCTCCGAGGGCGGTCCGCGAAGCAGGGAAGCTCCTACGCGCGGGCCGCGGCGCGCTTTATAGAATGCCCGTCCGATCCGAATTGCAGGCATTCCACACGTGTCCGACCGCTCCGCCGTACTTCCGCAATACCTGTTCCCGAAGCAGGCCCTGACGAACTTCGCCGGCTGGGTCGCGGGCAAGGAACGCGGCGCCGTCACCACCTGGATCATCCGGCGCTTCGTGGCCAAGTACGGCGTGGACATGGGCGAAGCGCTCGAGTCGGACATCCAGCACTACAAGAGCTTCAACGAGTTCTTCACGCGCGCGCTCAAGCCGGGCGTGCGGCCGCTTGCGCAGGCCGACCTCGTGTGCCCGGTGGACGGCGCCGTCAGCCAGTTCGGCGCGATCGAGGGCGACCAGATCTTCCAGGCCAAGGGGCACAACTACACCACCACCGCGCTCGTCGGCGGCGATGCGTCGCTCGCGGCGCGGTTCGCGCACGGCAGCTTCGCCACGCTCTACCTGAGCCCGCGCGACTACCACCGCATCCACATGCCCTGCGACGGCCGGCTGCTGCGCATGATCCACGTGCCGGGCGACCTGTTCTCGGTCAACCCGACCACGGCACGCGGCGTGCCGGGCCTGTTCGCGCGCAACGAGCGCGTGGTCTGCGTGTTCGACACGGCACGCGGCCCCTTCGTGCTGGTGCTGGTGGGTGCCACCATCGTGGGCAGCATGGCCACGGTGTGGCACGGCGTGGTCAATCCGCCGCGCGGCGGCGAACTGCGCGAGTGGCACTACGCCGACCAGCAGCAGATCGTGCTGCGCAAGGGCGAGGAGATGGGTCGCTTCCTGCTGGGCTCCACCGTGGTGATGCTGTTCCCCGCGCCGCCGCTCGCCTTCAACCCCGAGTGGGCGCCGACCCGCGCGGTGCGGCTCGGCGAGGCCATGGCAAATTTCGCAGAGTTGTGAAGCTTTGTCTCAGGGGCCGCGTCCAGCATGCGGTCGCAGCTATAAAACTAGTAGCATCGTAATCCTTGCGCTATAGTCGCCCGCCAATGCGCGCCGACGAAGCAGCCCACAAGAACGCGAGGCGCCGGTCCTGCCCCGGACCGGCGGCCCGTCCAGTCCCGAGGAGATGATGTCGATGAGTACCAAGGAAAACGCAGCCATCAGCCAGTTGCTCGCACTGCTCGAGGCGCGTTACGCCCTGCGCGTGCTCTGGGCCCTGCGCGACGGCCATGCCCAGACCTTCCGGCTGCTGCAGGACAGCGTCGGCGGCATCACGCCCAACACGCTCAACACCCGCATCAAGGAACTGCGCGAGGCCGGGCTCGTGAGCCACGGCGGCGACGGCTACAGCCTCACGGTGAGCGGACAGGACCTGCTCAAGCGGCTGTCGGACCTGCAGGCCTTCGCGGGCAAGTGGCAGCTGGGGCAGGTCAGGAAGGCCGCGGCGCCCCCCATCCCGGCGACGGGTGCTTCCGCCGCCCCCGGCTCCGCGCCCGCCACGCCGCCCGGTCCCGCGGCCGCGCCCGGATCGCAGCCCCCCTCGCCTTCTTCGCCGCCCTCGCCCATCCCGCCCGTCGACGGGGCGGATTGAGCCGCACGGCGGCACGCCCCGGAGGCGTCGCTAAACTCGCCGGCTCCGGTCTGCTTTCCGCTCACCCTTCTTTTTCTTTCTTCATCCCCTCATCTGACGCAAGGAGCGTTCGACATGCCTACCACTTCCTCCGGCCTCCAATACGAAGACACCACCGTGGGCGACGGCGCCGAAGCCAAGGCCGGCCAGCACGTGCATGTGCACTACACCGGCTGGCTCTACAACGACGGCGTGCAGGGCGCCAAGTTCGACTCCAGCCACGACCGCAACGACCCCTTCGCCTTCTCGCTCGGCGCCGGCCAGGTCATCAAGGGCTGGGACGAAGGCGTGGCCGGCATGAAGATCGGCGGCAAGCGCACGCTGATCATTCCCCCGGCGCTCGGCTATGGCGCGCGCGGCGCCGGCGGCGTGATCCCGCCGAACGCCACGCTGAAGTTCGACGTCGAGCTGCTCGACGCGCATTGAAGGCTCGCCCCCAGGCTGCGCGGCACTTCGTGTCCGCTGCGCCACCCCCCTACCGGGGGCAACACCTGCGGCCCGGCGGAGCCGGTTCCGCGGTGTTTCGCGCGAAAACCGCCTCCGACACCGTGCTGCGGCCCTTTCTGGCCGCATTTTTTTGCTTGAAATGGTCCGGGCCAGCCCCATGTGGCTGGCTATCGTTTGTTTTCCGGCGCATGCCGGTTCTTTGAAAAATGTCTGACCCGCAACAATCCGAACAGAATTCGCAAATGCTGCAAGGCGAGCCAAGCCCCGAAGAACTGGAGGCCGCACAGGCGGCCAACGAAGCCGACGCGCAGAGCGCCCTCGCCGCCGCCCAGGGCGAGCTGGCCGCGCTGCAGACCAAGAACGCCGAACTGGCCGACCAGTACCTGCGTGCCCAGGCCGACGTGCAGAACGCACGGCGCCGTGCCGATGAAGAAGTCAGCAAGGCGCGCAAGTTCGCGGTCGAGTCCTTTGCCGAGAGCCTGCTGCCGGTGACCGACAGCCTCGAGGCCGGCCTCGCCGTGAAGGACGCCACCCCCGAGCAGATCCGCGAAGGCGCCGAAGCGACGCTGCGCCAGCTCAAGAGTGCGCTCGAGCGCAACAAGGTGCTCGAGATCGCGCCCGCGCCCGGCGCCAGGTTCGATCCGCACCAGCACCAGGCGATCTCCGTGGTGCCTGCCGACCAGGAGCCCAACACCGTGGTGAGCGTGCTGCAGAAGGGCTACACCATCAACGAGCGCGTGCTGCGCCCGGCGCTGGTGACGGTCAGCGCGCCCAAGTGAGCCCGCCCGCCTTCCACACGCTTCCCACAGGAAATCCCCGCTTCATACCTTGAATCGCGCCGGGTTATCCACAAGTTCATAACAACATTTTTTTCAGGCTTTCAGGAGTAAAGAACATGGCAAAGATCATCGGCATCGACCTCGGCACCACCAACTCGTGCGTGTCGATCATGGAAGGCAACACCACGCGCGTGATCGAGAACTCGGAGGGTGCGCGCACCACGCCGTCGATCGTGGCGTACCAGGAAGACGGCGAAGTGCTGGTCGGTGCCTCGGCCAAGCGCCAGGCGGTCACGAACCCGAAGAACACGCTCTACGCGATCAAGCGCCTGATCGGCCGCAAGTTCGAGGAAAAGGAAGTCCAGAAGGACATCGACCTGATGCCCTACACCATCGCGAAGGCCGACAACGGCGACGCATGGGTCGAAGTGCGCGGCAAGAAGATCGCGCCCCAGCAGGTCAGCGCCGACATCCTGCGCAAGATGAAGAAGACCGCCGAAGACTACCTCGGCGAGCCGGTGACCGAAGCCGTGATCACCGTGCCGGCCTACTTCAACGACGCCCAGCGCCAGGCCACCAAGGACGCCGGCCGCATCGCGGGCCTCGACGTCAAGCGCATCATCAACGAGCCCACCGCGGCCGCGCTGGCCTTCGGCCTCGACAAGCAGGACAAGGGTGACCGCAAGATCGCCGTGTACGACCTCGGCGGCGGTACCTTCGACGTCTCGATCATCGAGATCGCCGACGTCGACGGCGAGAAGCAGTTCGAAGTGCTGTCGACCAACGGCGACACCTTCCTCGGCGGCGAGGACTTCGACCAGCGCATCATCGACTACATCATTGCCGAGTTCAAGAAAGAGCAAGGCGTCGACCTGAGCAAGGACGTGCTCGCGCTGCAGCGCCTGAAGGAAGCGGCCGAGAAGGCCAAGATCGAGCTGTCGAACAGCGCGCAGACCGACATCAACCTGCCCTACATCACCGCCGACGCGAGCGGTCCGAAGCACCTGAACATCAAGCTCACGCGCGCCAAGCTCGAGAGCCTGGTCGACGAGCTGATCGAGCGCACCATCGCGCCCTGCCGCCTGGCCATCAAGGACGCGGGCATCAGCGTGTCGGACATCAACGACGTGATCCTGGTCGGCGGCATGACCCGCATGCCCAAGGTGCAGGAAAAGGTGAAGGCCTTCTTTGGCAAGGACCCGCGCAAGGACGTGAACCCCGACGAGGCCGTGGCCGTCGGCGCCGCCATCCAGGGCCAGGTGCTCTCGGGCGACCGCAAGGACGTGCTGCTGCTCGACGTGACCCCGCTGTCGCTGGGCATCGAGACCATGGGCGGCGTGATGACCAAGATGATCACGAAGAACACCACGATCCCGACGAAGTTCGCGCAGACCTTCTCGACCGCGGAAGACAACCAGCCGGCCGTGACGATCAAGGTGTTCCAGGGCGAGCGCGACATCGCCGCGGGCAACAAGCTGCTCGGCGAATTCAACCTCGAGGGCATCCCCCCGGCACCGCGCGGCACGCCGCAGATCGAAGTGAGCTTCGACATCGACGCGAACGGCATCCTGCACGTCGGCGCCAAGGACAAGGGCACCGGCAAGGAAAACAAGATCACCATCAAGGCGAACTCGGGCCTGTCGGAAGACGAGATCCAGAAGATGGTGAAGGACGCCGAGCTCAATGCCGCCGACGACAAGAAGAAGCTCGAGATCGTGCAGGCGCGCAACCAGGGCGAGGCCATGGTGCACAGCGTGAAGAAGTCGCTTGGCGAGCACGGCGCGAGCCTCGATGCCGGCGAGAAGGACAAGATCGAAGCCGCGATCAAGGAACTGGAAGAAGCCCTCAAGGGTGAAGACAAGACCGTGATCGAGGAAAAGACCAACGCGCTGATGACCGCGAGCCAGAAGCTCGGCGAGAAGGTGTATGCCGACGCGCAGGCCGCCGCGGGTGCCGCCGGCGGAGCCGGTGCCGCCGCCGGCCCGGAAGCTGCGAGCGCGCCGGCCGACGACAACGTGGTCGACGCCGAAGTCAAGGAAGTCAAGAAGGACTGAGCCTCGGTCCTTCGCACAAGGCTGGATCACCTCCACGGGTGTTCCAGCCTTTCTCGCTTCAAGTTAAGGCTTCACGCCCGCCCCGACCGAACCAGCCATGGCCACCAAACGCGACTACTACGAAACCCTCGGCGTTCCCAAGAACGCGAGCGAGGAAGAGATCAAGAAGGCTTATCGCAAGCTCGCGATGAAGCACCACCCGGACCGCAACCACGGCGACACCAGCAAGGACGCCGAGGCCAAGTTCAAGGAGGTCAAGGAAGCGTACGAAATGCTGTCCGACAGCCAGAAGCGCGCGGCCTACGACCAGTACGGCCACGCCGGCGTCGACCCCAACATGCGCGGCGGCCCGGGTGCCGACGGCTTCGGCGGCTTTGCCGAGGCCTTCGGCGACATCTTCGGCGACGTGTTCGGCGGCGGCCGCGGCCGCACGAGCGGTGGCCGCCAGGTGTTCCGCGGCAGCGACCTGAGCTATGCGATGGAGATCACGCTCGAGGAAGCCGCCGACGGCAAGGACGCCCAGATCCGCATTCCGAGCTGGGACGACTGCGGCACCTGCAAGGGCAGCGGCGCCAAGCCCGGCACCAAGCCGATCACCTGCACCACCTGCCACGGCGCCGGCGCGGTGCAGATGCGCCAGGGCTTCTTCAGCGTGCAGCAGACCTGCCCCACCTGCCACGGCAGCGGCAAGATCATTCCCGAGCCCTGCACCACCTGCCACGGCCAGGGCAAGATCAAGAACAACAAGACGCTCGAGGTCAAGATCCCGGCCGGCATCGACGACGGCATGCGCATCCGTAGCACCGGCAACGGCGAGCCCGGCACCAACGGCGGCCCGCCCGGCGACCTGTACATCGAGATCCGGCTCAAGAAGCACGACCTCTTCGAGCGCGACGGCGACGACCTGCACTGCGTGGTGCCCGTGAGCATCACGACCGCGGCACTGGGCGGCGAGATCAGCGTGCCCACGCTCAAGGGCGCGGCAGCCATCGACATTCCCGACGGCACGCAGAGCGGCAAGCAGTTCCGCCTGCGCGGCAAGGGCATCAAGGGCGTGCGTTCGAGCTACCCGGGCGACCTGTACTGCCACGTGCGCGTCGAGACGCCGGTCAAGCTCACCGAGCACCAGCGCAAGCTGCTGAAGGAACTCGACGAGTCGCTCAAGAAGGGCGGCGAGAAGCACAGCCCCACCGACAAGGGCTGGTTCGACAAGGCCAAGGAATTCTTCAGCTGAAGACCGCCTTCGGCCTCCGCGGGGCGCCTGCCCGGGCGCCCTGCCCCGGCGGCGCACAGCCGGCCGGCGGCTTGCCGGCCACGCCGGTTCTCCTGTGATTTCAAGTAGTTAGCAGCGCCCGCGGCCGGCGGACCGGCCACCGCGCGCCCCTTCGCACGCCCATGGTGCGCTGCGAACTCCTTCGGTGCCGCGCACCACGACAACCCGCTCTGCGGAAGCACGCCGACCGTGCGTTGGCGCGCTTTCCCACGCCCACATGCGCAAGCGGCCCATCAAAAGATGGCGCGCAGATTGCTTTTATATTTTTTTGAGCTGAGCAATAAACCTAAACAGCATGCCGAGCGTTATTGGCATGTCAGCTTTGGGCCGTTGGAAGCTCAATAGGGGGTGTTTTCCCGGAAAAGACTTGATGACCGCATATGCCGATCGCCATAGGTATTTTCACTGTGGGTCGGGGTGGAGCGAAGTCCGTTTGCCGAACCTCGAAATTTAGCTGGATTTGCCAAATGCTGCGGGTGTTTGTAGGGAACTTTACTCGGCACTGTGGTTCTGATTTAACAAATAAAAATCCGGGTGCACTCTTTGCTTTATGCTGTTTGTGCAGATTGTGATTAAGGGAGTTTTCCACGGCTTGCAGCCATGGGGCGGCACACCTTTAAAAAGATGCGACGCATTGCGGCTGCTGGCCTCGGGCGAATACCCGCAGACCTGATGGAGGCGTGACCATGGATGTGATCAGCAACTTTGCCGCCCGCTACGAGCGCACTCGCGAGGAAGTCCTCTCGCTGCAGGACTACCTGGATATCTGCAAACGCGATCCCACCGCGTATGCGACGGCCTCCGAGCGGATGCTCAAGGCGATCGGCGAGCCCGAGCTGGTCGACACGCGCAACGACCCGCGGCTCTCGCGGATCTTCGCCAACAAGGTCATCAAGATCTACCCGGCGTTCAAGGAGTTCTACGGCATGGAGGACGCCATCGAGCAGGTGGTGTCGTACTTCAGGCATGCCGCCCAGGGCCTCGAGGAGAAGAAGCAGATCCTCTACCTGCTCGGCCCGGTGGGCGGCGGCAAGAGCTCGATCGCCGAGCGCCTCAAGCAGCTCATGGAGCACGTGCCCTTCTACGCCATCCAGGGCTCGCCGGTCAACGAGACGCCGCTCGGCCTCTTCAACGCCGTGGAAGACGGCGAGATCCTCGAAAAGGAATACGGCATTCCCCGCCGCTACCTGAACCGCATCCTCTCCCCCTGGGCCGTCAAGCGGCTCGAGGAGTACGGCGGCGACATCCGCCAGTTCAAGGTGGTCAAGCGCTACCCCTCGGTGCTGCGGCAGATCGCGGTGGCCAAGACCGAGCCGGGCGACGAGAACAACCAGGACATCTCCTCGCTGGTCGGCAAGATCGACATCCGCAAGCTCGAGACCTATGCGCAGGACGACCCCGACGCCTACGCCTACTCGGGCGGCCTGTGCCTCGCGAACCAGGGCCTTTTGGAGTTCGTCGAGATGTTCAAGGCGCCGATCAAGGTGCTGCACCCGCTGCTCACGGCCACGCAGGAAGGCAACTTCAAGGGCACCGAGGGCTTCGGCGCCATTCCCTTCGACGGCATCGTGCTCGCGCACAGCAACGAGAGCGAATGGAAGGCCTTCCGCAACAACAAGAACAATGAGGCCTTTCTCGACCGGATCTACATCGTCAAGGTGCCCTACTGCCTGCGCGCCTCGGAAGAGATCAAGATCTACGAGAAGCTGGTGCGCAACTCCTCGCTCTCGAAGGCGCCCTGCGCGCCCGGAACGCTGCGCATGATGGCGCAGTTCTCGGTGCTCACGCGCCTGAAGGAGCCCGAGAACTCGAGCATCTACAGCAAGATGCAGGTCTACGACGGCGAGAACCTCAAGGACACCGACCCGAAGGCGAAGTCGATCCAGGAGTACCGCGACTACGCGGGCGTCGACGAAGGCATGAGCGGCGTGTCGACGCGCTTCGCCTTCAAGATCATCTCGAAGGTGTTCAACTTCGACAGCTCCGAGGTCGCGGCCAACCCGGTGCACCTGATGTACGTGCTGGAGCAGCAGATCGAGCGCGAGCAGTTCCAGCCCGAGACCGAGCAGAAGTACATCAGCTACATCAAGGAACTGCTGGCGCCGCGCTATGCCGAGTTCATCGGCAAGGAGATCCAGACCGCCTACCTCGAGAGCTACAGCGAGTACGGCCAGAACATCTTCGACCGCTACGTGACCTACGCCGACTACTGGATCCAGGACCAGGAGTTCCGCGACGTGGACACGGGCGAGGTGTTCGACCGCGCGGCGCTCAACGCCGAGCTCGAGAAGATCGAGCGGCCCGCGGGCATCGGCAATCCGAAGGACTTCCGCAACGAGATCGTCAACTTCGTGCTGCGCGCACGCGCGGGCAATGCGGGGCGCAACCCGGCATGGACGAGCTACGAGAAGCTGCGCGCCGTGATCGAGAAGAAGATGTTCTCGAACACCGAGGAACTCCTGCCGGTGATCAGCTTCAACACGAAGAGCAGTGCCGAGGAACAGAAGAAGCACGAAGACTTCGTGACCCGCATGGTCGAGAAGGGATACACGGCCAAACAAGTGCGTCTGCTCTGCGAGTGGTACCTGCGGGTGCGCAAGAGTTCATAGCGACAGTGACCGCGGCGAGGCACGGGCCTCGCCCACCTTTTTGCAAGGAGCTTTGAGACCATCGTGGCCATCCTGCAGCAGATCATCGACCGCCGGCTCTCGGGCAAGAACAAATCCATCGGCAACAGGGAGCGCTTCCTGCGCCGATACCGAGGGCAGATCCAGGAAGCCGTGCGCCGCGCGGTCAGCGGGCGCAACATCCGCGAACTGGAACAAGGCGAAGACGTGACCCTGCCGCGCCGCGACGTCTCGGAGCCGGTGTTCGGCCATGCGCGCGGCGGCGACCGCGAGTACGTGCACCCGGGCAACCAGGAATACGTCAAGGGCGACCGCATCGCGCGGCCCGAGGGCCAGGCCGGCGGCGGTTCCGGCAGCGGCGAGGCCGGCGATGGCGGCGAGGGCGAGGACGATTTCGTCTTCCGCCTCACGCGCGAGGAGTTCATGCGCGTCTTCTTCGACGACCTCGCGCTGCCGCACCTGGTGCGCACGCAGATCGCCGACGTGCCCGAATGGAAGAGCCACCGCGCAGGCTTCACCAACGACGGCACGCCGAACAACCTGCACGTGGTGCGCTCGATGCGCGGCGCGCTGGCCCGCCGCATCGCGCTCGGCGGCGAGCCGCGCAAGGAGCTCAAGCGGCTCGAGGCCCACCTGGCGCATCTCAAGGCGCATCCGCAGGCGGCGCAGGGTTTCATGCAGACCGAGATCCGCGAGACCGAGGAGCGCATCGCCGAACTGCGCCGCAGCATGCGGCACGTGCCCTACATCGATCCGATCGACCTGCGCTACCGCAACCGCGTGAAGACGCCGGTGCCGAGCGCCAAGGCCGTGATGTTCTGCCTCATGGACGTCTCGGGCTCGATGGACGAGGCGCGCAAGGACATGGCCAAGCGCTTCTTCATGCTGCTGTACATGTTCCTCACGCGCCACTACGAGACCATCGACCTCGTGTTCCTGCGCCACCACACGCAGGCGCAGGAAGTCAGCGAGGACGAGTTCTTCCATGCCACCGAGACCGGCGGCACCGTGGTGTCGAGCGCGCTGGTGCTGATGGACGAGATCGTCAAGGCGCGCTATCCCAGCGGCGAGTGGAACATCTACGGCGCGCAGGCCAGCGATGGCGACAACTGGCACCAGGACAGCGGACGTTGCCGCGAGCTGCTGGTCGACCACATCCTGCCGGTGGTCCGCTACTACGCCTACGTGCAGGTCGCCGAGACGGAGCAGAACCTGTGGCAGGAATACGCGCAGCTCGAGGGCATCGAGCCCAACTTCGCGATGCGCAAGGTGTCCGAGGCGCGGGACATCTACCCCGTGTTCCGCGAGCTCTTCAAGAAGGAGGGAGCCGCCGCATGACCACCGCCGACCACCCTCCCCTCGAACGCCTGGAGCGGCTGCCCAGCCCTTCGGACTGGACTTTCGAACTCATCGAGACCTACCACGCCGAGATCGCGAAGACGGCCAAGGGCTATGGTCTCGACGTGTATCCGAACCAGCTCGAGGTGATCACCGCCGAGCAGATGATGGATGCCTACGCGAGCGTGGGCATGCCCATGATCTATCGCCACTGGTCGTACGGCAAGCAGTTCATCGCCACCGAAAAGAACTACCGCCGCGGCCACATGGGCCTCGCCTACGAGATCGTCATCAATTCCGACCCCTGCATCGCCTACCTCATGGAAGAGAACTCCATGGCGATGCAGGCGCTGGTGATCGCGCATGCGGCCTACGGCCACAACAGCTTCTTCAAGGGCAACTACCTGTTCCGCATGTGGACGGATGCCTCGTCGATCATCGACTACCTGGTCTACGCGCGCCACTACATCGCCGAATGCGAGGAGCGCCACGGCCTCGATGCGGTGGAACAGCTGCTCGACTCCTGCCATGCGCTCATGAACTACGGCGTCGACCGCTACCGCCGGCCGCAGAAGCGCTCGCTCGCGCAGGAGGGCCTCCAGCGCGCCGAGCGCGAGCGCTACATGCAGCAGCAGGTCAACGACCTCTGGCGCACCCTGCCGAAGCGCAGCGAACAGGCGACCGAGGGAGCCGACCCGTCGCGCCGCTTTCCGTCGGAGCCGCAGGAGAACCTGCTGTACTTCATCGAGAAGAACGCCGCGCTGCTCGAGCCCTGGCAGCGCGAGGTGGTGCGCATCGTGCGCAAGATCGCGCAGTACTTCTACCCGCAGCGCCAGACCCAGGTCATGAACGAGGGCTGGGCCACCTTCTGGCACTACACGCTGCTCAACACCATGTACGACCGCGGCCAGCTCGCCGACGGCTTCATGATGGAATGGCTCAGCTCCCACACGGGCGTGATCTTCCAGCCGCCCGTCGGCCACCGCGCCTACAGCGGCATCAACCCCTATGCGCTGGGCTTCTCGATGTTCACCGAGCTGCGGCGCGTGTGCGAAAACCCCACCGAGGAAGACCGCCGCTGGTTCCCCGACTTCGCGGGCACCGACTGGGTCAAGACGCTCGACTACGCGATGCGCAACTTCAAGGACGAGAGCTTCGTCGGCCAGTTCCTGAGCCCGAAGACGATGCGCGACTTCCGGCTGTTCGCGATCCGCGACCACCAGAGCGAGCCCGAACTCGAGGTGTCGGCCATCCACGACGACAGCGGCTACCAGGCGCTGCGCGAATCGCTGTCACGGCAGTACGACATCGGCAGCCGCGAGCCCGACATCCAGGTGTGGAACGTCAACATGCGCGGCGACCGCGCGCTCACGCTGCGACACACGCAGCGCAACAACCTGCCGCTGCACGACAACGCCGAGGAAGTGCTCAAGCACGTCGCGCGGCTCTGGGGCTTCGACGTGCATCTCGAGAGCGTCGACGCCCAGGGCCACATCAGCCGCAGCTGGAAGGCCGCGGCGCCCCGGCAGACCGACTGAGGCTCAGGGCACGAGGGCCGCGATCGCGAGCACGTAGCCCTTGACCCCCAGGCCCACGATGATGCCCTTCGCGGCCGGCGAGATGTACGAGCGATGGCGGAATTCCTCGCGCGCATGCACGTTCGAGATGTGCAGCTCGATCAGCGGCACGCTCGCGCCCTTGATCGCGTCGTGCAGCGCGATCGAGGTGTGGGTGTAGGCGCCCGGGTTCATCACCACGCCGAGCATGCGGCCCGCGGCCACTTCGCGGCCCGCTTCCTGGATCCAGTCGATCAGCACGCCTTCGTGGTTCGACTGGCGGCATTCGATCGCCACCCCGTGCTTCGCGCCCGCTTCCTGGCAGAGGCGCTCCACGTCGGCGAGCGTGTCGCGTCCGTACTGTTCGGGCTCGCGGGTGCCGAGCAGGTTGAGGTTGGGGCCGTTGAGGACGAGGATTTTCTGCATGGCGATGAATGGCGGTCGTCGGACGATCCGTCATTATCGTGGCGGCCGCGGCGGCACTTGCGCTAAGGTGGCGCGCATCATGCAAACGGATTTTTCACCGGACTGGCATCCGGTCGCCCCCTCGGCCGGCCTGCACGCCGGTGCCAACATCGTCGCGGGCTTCGCCGCGGGCCAGGAACTCGCGCTCTGGCGCGCCGCGGACGGGCGCGCGCAGGCATGGGAGAACCGCTGCCCGCACCGCAGCGTGCGCTTCACGCTCGGCACCGTGGCCGGCGATCAGCTCGCCTGCGCCTACCACGGCTGGCAGTACGCCGCGGGCAGCGGCCAGTGCACGCGCATTCCCGCGCATCCTGCGATGCAGGTTCCGCAGAGCGTGTGCGCGAAGGTCTTCGACGTGTCCGAGGCGGCCGGCATGCTGTGGGTCCGGCTCGCGGCTTCCGGGACGGCCGACGTGCCGCGCGACGATGCGGTGCCCTCCGGCTGGTCCTTCGGCCGCACGCTGTCCGTGCGCGCCGACCTGGCGCAGGTGCGCGATGCGCTCGCGGCGCGCGGCTTCGCGACGCAAGGCTCGCACGCGGCCCTGCGCGGCCGGCTCGGGGGCGTCGACACGGTCGCGCTCCTGCTCGACGCGCGGCCGCAGCTGGCCTTCCTCCATCTCTGGACCGAGGCGACCCCGGGCAGCGCAGCGATGGCGACGCTGCACCGTGCCGCACGCGAACTGCGCGCCGCGGTCGAAGCGCTGCAACCGCCGCAGGCCGCCCCCTGAACACCATGTCTTTGTTCCTCACCGACGATCCCAACATGCTCGACGACTGGCTGGTCGTCGGGCCCGCCTCGGCACTGGCCGGTGCCACCGAAGCACGGCCGCACGCCGTGCGCCTGCTCGGCACGGCCCTGCGGCTCTGGCGCGACGCGGCGGGCGCGCCGCAATGCCGCCTCGGCAGCGAGGCGCTGGCCGTGCAGCAGCGCCATGGCTACCTCTGGGTCTGCCCGAGCGGCAGGCCCGCACGGCCGCTGTTCGACTTTCCCGAATACGGCGAACCCGGCCGCCGCCTCGTCGACTGCGGCGGCATCGGCGTGGCGGTGTCGGGGCTGCGGGTGATCGAGAACTTCCTCGACATGGCGCACTTCCCCTTCGTGCATGGCGGTTGCCTCGGCATGGTGCCGCACACCGAAGTGGCGAAGTACCAGGTCGAGGTCGACGCCGCCACGGGCGAGATCTGGGCCACCGATTGCCGCTTCTGGCAGCCGCGCGCCTCGGCCGCGCACGACGGCAGCGGCAGCGAGGTGCTCTACAAGTACCGCGTGATGCAGCCTTTCTCGGCCATGCTCTACAAGTCGAGCCACCGCGCCGGCGCGCTCGATGCCATCGGGCTGTTCCTGCAGCCGCTCGACGACGAGCACGTGATCGCGCACACGCTGCTCGCCTGCTACGACGACGTCTCCAGCGACGCCGAGCTCATCGCGTTCCAGCAGACGATCTTCGGCCAGGACAAGCCGATCCTCGAGAACCATGCCTTCAAGCGCATGCCGCTCGAAGGCCGCGCCGAGACGCCGACGCGCGGCGACACCTCCTCGGTCACCTACCGCCGCTGGCTGCGCGAGCGCGGCATGCGCTTCGGCGTGAGGCAGGCGGCATGATCCGGCTCTACGACCACCCGCTCTCGGGCAACTGCTTCAAGGTGCGCCAGCTGCTCGCCTGGCTCGATCTCGCGTACGAGCGCGTGCCGATCGACTTCCATCCGGGGCGCCAGCACAAGTCGGCCGCGTTCCTTGCCGAGGTCAACCCGCTCGGCCAGCTGCCGGTGATCGACGACGAGGGCTTCGTGCTGCGCGACGCGCAGGCGATCCTGGTCTACCTGGCGAGCAGACACGACGCACATCGCCGCTGGTACCCCGACGACGCGCGGCTGCGCGGCGAGATCGCGATGTGGTTCGCGACCGCCGACGAGCTCACGCGCACCGCATCGGCGGCGCGCCTGCATGATGCTTTCGGCTACGTCCACCTCGACATCGACGCCTGCCGGCGCGGCGCGCATGAGGTCTTTCGACTGTTCGACGACCATCTCGCCGAGCGCGCGAGCAGCGGCGGCCTCTGGCTCGCCGGACCGCACGCGACGCTCGCGGACCTGGCGTGCTTCCCGTATGCGGCCCTCGCGGGCGAAGGCGGCATCGCGCTCGACGAATACCCGGCGCTGCGGCACTGGCTCTGGCAGTTTCGCCACCTGCCCGGCTTCATCGGCATGTCGGGTATCCCCGCGCTGGCGCCAAATTGACCCGCGCACTGGGTATCCTTCTTCCTTCGTTCCCGAATCCGCTACAAGCCCATGAAAACCAAAGCCGCCGTCGCCTGGAAATCCGCAGCACCCCTCACCATCGAAACCGTCGACCTCGAAGGTCCGAAGTTCGGCGAGGTGCTGGTCGAGATCAAGGCCACGGGCATCTGCCACACCGACTACTACACGCTCTCGGGCGCCGACCCCGAAGGCATCTTCCCCGCGATCCTCGGCCATGAAGGCGCGGGCATCGTGGTCGACGTGGGCCCCGGCGTCACCACGCTCAAGAAGGGCGACCACGTCATTCCGCTCTACACGCCCGAATGCCGCCAGTGCAAGTTCTGCCTGAGCCGCAAGACCAACCTGTGCCAGCTGATCCGCGGCACCCAGGGCAAGGGCCTGATGCCCGACGGCACGAGCCGCTTCAGCCTCGACGGCAAGCCGATCGCGCACTACATGGGCACCTCGACCTTCAGCAACTACACCGTCGCGCCCGAGATCTCGCTCGCCAAGATCCGCGAGGACGCGCCCTTCGACAAGGTCTGCTACATCGGCTGCGGCGTGACCACCGGCATCGGCGCGGTGATCTTCACGGCCAAGGTCGAGGCCGGCGCCAACGTGGTGGTGTTCGGCCTCGGCGGCATCGGCCTGAACGTGATCCAGGGCGCGAAGATGGTGGGCGCCGACAAGATCATCGGCGTCGACCTGAACCCGGCGCGCGAGGCGATGGCGCGCAAGTTCGGCATGACGCACTTCCTGAACCCGAAGGAACACGCCAACATCGTCGACGCGATCGTGCAGCTGACCGACGGCGGTGCCGACTACAGCTTCGAATGCATCGGCAACACGCAGGTCATGCGCCAGGCGCTCGAGTGCACGCACAAGGGCTGGGGCCGCAGCATCATCATCGGCGTGGCCGAGGCCGGCGCCGAGATCAGCACGCGGCCGTTCCAGCTGGTCACCGGCCGCAAGTGGGAAGGCTCGGCCTTCGGCGGCGCGCGCGGCCGCACCGACGTGCCGAAGATCGTCGACTGGTACATGGAAGGCAAGATCAACATCGACGACCTGATCACGCACACCATGCCGCTCGAAAGGATCAACGAGGGCTTCGACCTCATGAAACGGGGCGAGTCGATCCGGGGCGTGGTCATTTACTAACCCCCAGGCTGCGCGCACTGCGTGTCGCTTCGCCCACCCCCTTGCGAGGGGGCAACACCGGCGGACCGGCGGAGCCGGTTCCGCGGTGTTTCTGGCTTGGGACATCAGCTCACTCTCTGGAGATGATCTCGTGATGGAAAGAATGGAGCCCCTGCGGAAGATCGAAGCCGGCGTGCTCGAAGTCGCGTACTTCGAGGCCGGGCCGGCGGACGGTCCGCCGGTGCTGCTGATGCACGGCTTTCCCTACGACATCCACACCTATGCCGAGGTGGCGCCGCTGCTCGCGGCGCAGGGCTGCCGCGTGATCGTTCCCTACCTGCGCGGCTATGGCGCCACGCGCTTCCTGAGCGATGCGACCCCGCGCTCGGGCGAACAGGCGGCGCTGGGCGCCGACCTGCGCGCGCTGCTCGACGCGCTGGCGATTCCGCGCGCGGTGCTGGCCGGTTACGACTGGGGCGGCCGCGCCGCCTGCGTGGTGGCGGCGCTGTGGCCCGAGCGCTGCGCGGGGCTGGTCTCGTTCAACAGCTACAACATCCAGAACATCGCGAAGGCGATGGAGCCCGACACGCCGGCCAACGAGCTGAGCCTCTGGTACCAGTACTACTTCCACAGCGAGCGCGGCCGCGCCGGGCTCACGAAGGACCGCCGCGGGATCGCACGGCTGCTCTGGAAGCTCTGGTCGCCCACCTGGGCCTTCGACGACGCCACCTTCGCGCGCAGCGCCGCCGCCTTCGACAACCCCGACTTCGTCGAGGTGGTGATCCATTCGTACCGGCATCGCTTCGGCCTGGTCGCGGGCGACCCGGCCTGCGCGGAGATCGAGCGCCGGCTCGCCGCGCAGCCCGTCATCAGCGTGCCGGCCATCACCTTCGACGGCCTCGACGACGGCGTGCGCCCGCCCGCCGAGGCATCGGCCCATGCGGACCGCTTCAGCGGTCCGCGCTCGCACCGGCTGGTGCCCGGCGTCGGCCACAACATGCCGCAGGAGGCGCCGCGCGTCTTTGCCGACGCGGTGCTCGAACTCGTGCCCCTTCTGAACACCGATCCTTCATGACCGACACCCTCGCCATCCTTTCCGAGCACCACGTCTTCGGCGGCGTGCAAGGCTTCTACGCACATGCCTCGCGCGAGATCGGGCTGCCGATGCGCTTCTCGCTCTACCTGCCGCCGCAGGCCGCGCATGGGCGCGTGCCGGCGCTGCTCTACCTGGCGGGGCTGACCTGCAACGAGGAGACCTTCGCGGTCAAGGCCGGCGCGCAGCGCATGGCGGCCAGCCTCGGACTCGCGCTGATCGCGCCCGACACCAGCCCGCGCGGCGTCGCGCCCGAGAACCTGCCCGGCGCCGCCACCGACTGGGACTTCGGCGTCGGCGCCGGCTTCTACCTCGACGCCACGAACGCGCCCTGGTCCGCCCACTGGCGCATGGAGAGCTGGATCGTCCATGAGCTGCTGCCCCTGGTGGCGGCGAAATTCGCCGTCGACGGCCAGCGCCTCGGCATCTTCGGCCATTCGATGGGCGGCCACGGCGCGCTCACGCTGGCGTTGCGCCACCCGGGGCGCTTCAAGTCGCTGTCGGCCTTTGCGCCGATCTGCGCGCCCACGCAATGCCCGTGGGGCGAGAAGGCGTTCGCCGGCTATCTGGGCGATGCGGGCGACGACCGCGCGCAGTGGCTCGCACACGATGCGAGTGCGCTGATGAAGTCGCAGACCGCCGCGCCGTATCCGCAGGGCATCCTGGTGGACCAGGGGCTGGCCGACAAATTCCTCGCCGAACAGCTGAAGCCCGAAGCCTTCGAGGCCGCCTGCTTCGCCGCCGGCCAGCCGCTGACGCTGCGGCGCCATGCGGGCTACGACCACGGCTACTACTTCATCCAGACCTTCATGGCAGACCACATCGCCCACCATGCCCAGACGCTGCACGGCTGACACGCCACGCCGGCCCGTGTGCACGGCGCGCGCGGCGGAGCACTGAGATGTCGGCTTCGCAGATTCCTGCCTTCCGGCTGCGTTCCCGCGACGGCACGGCCGAGGAGAGCCTGGCGCTGGCCGGCATCTGGCGCCGCGCCTGGATCGCGGCCAACCGCAACGCCGCCTTCATCGAGCCGATCACCCACTGGCTGCGGCGCGTGCAGACCGAATTCGTCCCGCCGGCCGAGGTGGTGCTCGCGGAGCGCGAGGGCCAGGTGCTCGCCTTCATGGTGCTGATGCGGCGCAACGGCTACGTGGCGCAGCTCTTCGTCGAGCCCCATCTGCGCAACCAGGGACTCGGCCAGGCGCTGCTCGACGAAGCCGGCGTGCGCATGCCGAACGGCTGGAAGCTGCACGTCGCGACCGGCAATGCCGCCGCACAGCGCTTCTACGAGCGCTACGGCCTCGTGCGCGGCGCGGTCGACCGGCATCCCACCAGCGGGCGCGAGCGCGTGGCCTACCATTGGCATCCCTCCGGCCCGCCGCGGCGGCGCGGCTGAACCCGTTTTTTCTTCCGGCCATGCGCATCGATCACATCGCTCTCTGGACCACCGACCTCGAACGCTGCAAGCGCTTCTACGTCGACTACTTCGGCGCCACGGCCGGCGCGGGCTACGTCAATCCTGCCAAGGGGTTCGCATCCTGCTTCCTGAGCCTGGGCGACGGTGCGCGCATCGAGGCCATGACCACCAGCACCCTTTCGCCGGTGCCGGCCGAGCCCGGCGCGCAGCGCATGGGCTGGACGCACCTCGCGATCAGCGTGGGCTCCGACGCCGCGGTGGACGCGCTCACGCAGCGGCTGGTGGCCGACGGCCATCCGCTGCTCGACGGGCCGCGCCGCACCGGCGACGGCTACTACGAGAGCGTGGTGCTCGACCCCGACGGCAACCGCATCGAGATCACCGCATGACCCCCGGAGCCCGCCGATGAGCGCCTTCGTCCAGAGCCTGCACGAGATCTTCGCGCCGCTCGGCCGTATCGAGACGCGCCGGATGTTCGGCGGCCATGGCGTCTGGCACGACGGCCGCATGATCGCGCTGGTGGCCGGCGACACGCTCTACCTCAAGTCCGATGCGGAGAGCGCCGCGCACTTCGACCGCCTCGACCTGCCGCCCTTCACCTACGAACGCCGGGGCCAGCCGACGCCCACCTCGTACCGCCAGGCACCGGCTGATCTGTTCGAAGACCGCGAGCAGGCGGCGCTCTGGGGCCGTCGCGCCTACGAGGCCGCGCTGCGCTCGGGCCACATGCCGAAGGCCAAGGCGCCGCGCGCCACGGCACGCAAGACCCCTGGCGCGGCGAAGACGAGGAAGAAAGCGACGCCCGCCGCGCCGGCCTCGAAGAAGGCGACCGCGCGTTGAACCGCGACGACCCCGCCCTTCTTCCGCCGCTGCCCGAGCGCGAGCAGATCGCGCTCCTCGCGCCCTTCGAAGGCCTGGGCCTCGATCGCATCTCGGTCGTGGCCACGCTGCAGGACGCCGAACGCGCCGCCGCGGCCCTGCTCGCGGCGCGCGTGGTCGGCTTCGACACGGAATCCAAGCCCACTTTCGCGAAGAACGAGGTCTCGGGCGGACCGCACGTGGTCCAGTTCGCGACGCCGACGTCGGCCTGGCTGTTCCAGCTGCACCGCAGCGACTGCAACGAGGTGCTGGCCGCGCTCATTGCCTCGAGCGCGCTGCAGAAGGTGGGCTTCGGCCTGTCGAGCGACCTGGCGCTCTTGCGCCGGCGCCTCGCGATCGAGCCGCAGGCGGTGTACGACATCGACCATGAGTTCCGCCGCCGCGGCTATCGCAAGTCGGTGGGCGTGAAGGCGGCGGTGGCGCTGGTGTTCGGACAGCGCTTCGTCAAGTCGCGCAAGGCCACGACCTCGAACTGGGCCAACCGGCAGCTCACGCCGGCGCAGATCCGCTATGCGGCCAACGATGCCTATGCCTCGATCCGCGTCTTCGACGCGCTGCTGCCGCGCGACTGAGGCACGGGGGCATCGCGGCGCCGGGCTGCAGCGCCGGCGCGGCATCGGCACAATGCCCGGCACATCCAAGCACACACGAAAGCACAGACCATGAGCGACAAGAAAAGCGACTTCGGACTGATCGGCCTGGCCGTGATGGGCCAGAACCTGGTGCTCAACGTCGAGAGCCGCGGCTTCCAGGTCAGCGTCTACAACCGCACCGAGGCCACCACCGAGGCCTTCGTGGCTGCGCATCCCGGCAAGAAGCTGGTCGGCGCGAAGACGCTCGAGGCCTTCGTCCAGAGCCTCGCGCGGCCGCGCAAGATCCAGATCATGGTGAAGGCCGGCGCGCCGGTGGACCAGGTGATCGAACAGCTGATCCCGCTGCTCGACAAGGACGACATCGTGATCGACGGCGGCAACAGCCTCTACACCGACACCGAGCGCCGCGACGCCTACCTCGCGAGCCGCGGCCTGCGCTTCATCGGTGCGGGCGTCTCGGGCGGCGAGGAAGGCGCGCGCAAGGGGCCGTCGATCATGCCGGGCGGACCGCTGTCGACCTGGGAGGTGATGAAGCCGATCTTCGAGAGCATCGCCGCCAAGGTGGACGGCGAGCCCTGCGTGATCCACATCGGCCCCGGCGGCGCCGGCCACTACGTGAAGATGGTGCACAACGGCATCGAGTACGGCGACATGCAGCTGATCTGCGAGGCCTACAGCCTGTTCAAGGCCGCGGGCTTCAGCACCGACGAAATGGCCGCGGTCTTCAACGAATGGAACGAAGGCGAGCTGCAGAGCTACCTGATCCAGATCACCGCCAAGGCCCTCGAACAGAAGGACGCCGAAACCGGCCGGCCGATCGTCGACCTCATCCTCGACAAGGCGGGCCAGAAGGGCACCGGCCAGTGGACGCTGCTGAACGCGGCCGAGAACGCGGTGGTCATCAGCACCATCAATGCCGCCGTGGAAGCGCGCGTGCTCTCGTCGCAGAAGCAGCAGCGCGTGGCGGCGAGCAAGCTGCTGCAGGGCCCGGCCCCCACGCTGTCGATGGAGAAGAAGGCGCTGGTCGCCAAGGTGCACGATGCGCTCTATGCCTCCAAGGTCATCAGCTACACGCAGGGTTTCGACCTCATCCAGACCATGGGCGAGAAGAAGGCCTGGCAGCTCGACCTCGGCCGCATCGCGGCGATCTGGCGCGGCGGCTGCATCATCCGCGCCCGCTTCCTGAACCGCATCACCGACGCCTACCGCGCCGATCCCGCGCTCGGCAACCTGATGCTCGATCCCTTCTTCAAGGACCTGCTGAACCGCACGCAGCAGAACTGGCGCGAGGTGGTGGCGCTGGCGGTGAGCCACGGCATTCCGGTGCCGGCATTCAGCGCCTCGCTCGGCTACTACGACAGCTACCGCACCGAGCGCCTGCCGGCGAACCTGCTGCAGGCGCAGCGCGATTTCTTCGGCGCGCACACCTACGAGCGCGTGGACAAGCCCGCGGGCGAGTTCTTCCACACCAACTGGCCCGAGGTGATCTGAGCCGGAGGGCCGTCAGCCGACGGCCCGCGGCATCTCGCGCCTGACCTGCGCCACGAGCTGCGCGGTCGGCGCGGTCGCATCCACCGCCACCACGCCCGGCTCGCCGACCGGCGATTCGAGCGTGGCGAACTGGCTGTCGACGAGGCTCGCCGGGAACATGTGCTCGCCCGCGCCTTCGCGTGCCGCGACGCGCCGCTCGGCCTCGTCGCGTTCGATGGCCATGAAGACGAAATGCAGCGCCGGCACCGCCGCGCGCAAGCGATCGCGGTAGGCCCGCTTGAGCGCCGAGCAGGTGAGCACCGCGCCGCCCGGCGCTGCGGCCAGCGCCTGTCCCAGCACGTCCAGCCAGCCCGCGCGGTCGGCATCGGTCAGCGGGATGCCCTGGCGCATCTTCTCGACGCTCGCGGGCAGGTGATAGTCGTCGCCTTCGATCAGCGGCAGCCCGAAATCCTCGGCCAGCGCCGCGCCCAGGGTGGACTTGCCGCAGCCCGACACACCCATCACCACGATCCAGATTCCGTTCATCTTCAGCTTGCTCCCGTTGCGGACGGCGACGGTGCCGCCCCCGTGCGAATCTAACGCCATTCGGCCCGCGCTCCGTCGCGGTCGCCTTCCGCGCGCAGGCCCTCAGAACAGGCTGGCCTGCCCCGCCGCCCCGGGCGGGCGGAAGGCACCCAGGTCGAGCGCGATGCGCTCGCGGTTGAAGCCGATGCGGCGCGCCGCCTTCTCGAAGCGCTGGTGGATCAGGTCGGCCCAGAGCCCGCTGCCTTTCATGCGCGTGGCGAAGTCGGCGTCGTAGTCCTTGCCGCCGCGCATCTCGTGGATGCGCGCCATGATGCGCTGCGCGCGCTGCGGATAGTGCAGTTCGAGCCACTCCTTGAAGAGCGGCGCCACTTCCCAGGGCAGGCGGATCACCGTGTAGAAGGCGCTGCGCGCACCGGCCTCCCAGGCGGCCTCGAGCACCTGCTCCATGTCTTCGTTGACGAAGGGAATCTGCGGCGCCACGCTCACGCCCACCGGCACGCCCGCCTCCGCGAGCGTGCGGATGGTGCGCAGCCGCCGGTGCGGCGCGGCCGCGCGCGGTTCGAGCTTGCGCGCCAGTTCGCCGTCGAGCGTGGTCACCGTCATGTACACCGCGGCCAGCCGTTCGGCGGCCATGGGCGCGATCAGGTCGAGATCGCGCTCGACCGCGCTCGACTTGGTGACCAGCGCGAACGGATGGCGCACCTCCTTCAGCAGTTCGATCACCGCGCGCGTCAGGCGCAGCTCGCGCTCGATGGGCTGGTAGCAGTCGGTGGCGGTGCCGATCGCGATGTGGCCGGGCCGGTAGCCCTTGCGGCCCAGCTCCCGGCGCAGCACCTCGGCGATGTTGGGCTTGGCGATCAGCTTGGTCTCGAAGTCCAGCCCCGGCGAGAGGTTGAGGTAGCTGTGGGTGGGCCGCGCGAAGCAGTAGATGCAGCCGTGCTCGCAGCCGCGGTAGGGATTGATCGAACGGTCGAAGGACACGTCGGGCGAATCGTTCTCGCTGAGCGCCGATTTCGCGTCTTCGAAGCGAACCTCCGTCGCGAGCGGCGGCAGGCCGTCGCCGTCGGCCACGCCTTCCTCCAGCGTGCCCCAGCCGTCGTCGAAGGCATCGCGCTCGTCGCGCGAGAAACGGTGGGCAAGGCGCGTGGCCGCGCCGCGGCCCTTGATGGCATGGATCGGGATGAGAGCGGCGGGCATGGCGGTCCTTTGGCACTGAACAACTGTTTATTTATACAGTGTTTAAGCCATCAACGCCATGGCGCCATTTTTCATTTCTCTGTTGACAGAAATTTCTAAAAACCTAGACTCCGAGGCATGCAACTCACCGACATCCAGCGCAGGTTCGTTCTCCACTGGGGCGAAATGGGCTCGATGTGGGGCGTGAACCGCACGGTGTCGCAGATCCACGCGCTGCTGTTCGCCAACGGCAAGCCGATGCATGCGGAAGAAATCTCCGACACCCTCGGCGTCGCGCGCTCCAACGTGAGCAACAGCCTCAAGGAACTGCAGGCCTGGAACCTCGTGCGCGTGACGCACATCCTCGGCGACCGGCGCGACTATTTCGAAACCAGCGTCGACGTCTGGGAACTGTTCCGCACCGTGGTGCGCGAGCGCAAGGAACGCGAGTTCGATCCCACCATCCGCGTGCTGCGCGAACTCGTGGCCAGCCCCGACTTCCAGAAGGAACCGGCCGATGCGCAGGACCGCATCCGCTCCACCCTGGACCTGATGAGCAAGCTCGCGACCTGGGCCGACGAAATGCTTCGCCTCTCGCCCGGCACGCTCGACAAGGTGCTGACGCTGGGCGCGAGCGTGCAGAAGTTCGTGCGCGGCAATGGCGGTGCAGCCAAGTCGACGAGGAACGACGACAGCGATCCCGGCCAGTCGGGCCTGCCGATGATCTGACCCACCTTTTTTTGCCCATGGGTTTCTGTTTTGACAGAAATTTCGGAATCAACAATGAAGCACACCACCGTTCCTCCGCTGACCGTCTACTTCGACGCGAGCTGCCCGCTCTGCACCACCGAGATGGCCGCCATGAAGTCACGCGACCATGCCGGTCGCCTGCATCTGGTCGACTGCTCCCCGATCGGCTTCGCCGCAGGCCCGGCACCGCGCGAGGCACTGATGACCGCGCTGCATGCCGTCGACGCGACCGGCAGGGTCCTGGTAGGCGTCGCGGCCATCCGCGCCTGCCGCGAGGCCGTGGGCCTGCCAAGCGGCGCCCGGCTGCTCGACCTCCCGTGGGCCGCCGCGTGCGCCGATCGCGCCTATGCGCTGCTCGCGCGCCACAGGCATCGCCTGCCGCGGCCGCTGGTGGCGCTGCTCGTGCGCGCGAACGCGCCGCGCGGCACCTGTGCCGGCGGCAACTGCCGGATCTGACGGAGAAACAAAAGAAGGAGCGCCCACCATGCCCAGCATCTTCCAACCCGACTTCCCCCTGCCCCGCACGCCCACCGCCGGAACCCCGCACGACGCAGCGGCACCGGCGGCGATCACCAAGGCCGACACGCAGGACTACTTCACCGAGGTGGCCGACGACTACCGCGCCTGGAGCCCGAGCTACAACATGCACTTCGGCTTCTGGCGGCTGGGGCTGAACCCGTTCAGGCGCGAAGGCATGCTGGTCGAGATGAACCGCGCCGTCGGCCGCGCGCTGAAGCTCGACACCGGCACGGAAGCGCACCGCTGCGTGGTCGATCTCGGCTGCGGCGCGGGCGCCACCGCGCGCACGCTGCTGGCCGAGGACCCTGCGCTCCATGCCGTCACCGTGACCAACGTGGCCGTGCAGAACCGCATCGCCGCCCGGCTCGACGCCGCGGCGGGCGTGGCCGACCGCGTGGCGCACCTCGAGGCCGACTACACCCGCACCGGGCTGCCCGCGGCCCAGGCCGACGGCGCCTGGGCGGTGGAAAGCGCCTGCTACGCCGACGGCACGGCCAAGGCCGATTTCGTGCACGAAGCGGCCCGCCTGCTCAAGCCCGGCGCGCGGCTCGCGGTGGTCGACGGTTTCCTGCTGCGGCCCCGGCCCGGCCGCCTCGCCGGCTGGCTGCACCGGCTGTGGGCCGACAGCTGGGCCGTGCCCACGCTCGCAGTGCGCGACGATTTCGTGGCGTCGCTGCGCGCGCACGGCTTCGAAGACGTCGAAGTGCGCTCGCTGCGCTGGCGCGTGGCGCCGAGCGCGCTGCACATCCCCGTGCTCGCCACCCGCTTCGCGCTGGTCGAGCTCTGGAAGGCCCGCGGCCGGCTCAGCCCCTGGCGGCGCAAGCACATCGTGGCGAGCTATTGCGCGCTGGTGCTGGGGCTGTTCTGGCGCGACTTCGACTACTGCATCGTCACGGCCCGCCGCGGCCGCCCGACCGGGCCGGCGGCCGCATGAAAGACACCCGCCCCGTCTTCCAGCAGGCGCTCGGGCCGCAGTGGGAGCGGCTCGGCGCGGTGATCCGCCGCCACTACACGATGGCGCCCTTCTCCGCCGACCACGTGTGCGTGCGCGGCACCATGGACGAAGTGCACCATGCGCCCTGGGCACGTCTGCTGATGCCCATCGGCCGTCTTTTCGGTGCACTCGTGCCGCACACCGGCACCCAGGTGCCGATCGAGGTGCACTACCGCTGCCGGCCCGACAGTACGCTGCTCCACTGGGACCGCATCTTCCGCTTCGCGGGCCTGGCGCCCTTCCACTTTCGCTCGCACATGGCGCTCTCGGAGAAGGACGGCGAGGTGATCGAATACGTGCGCTTCGGTCTCGGCATGCGCCTGGCCGTGAGCGCCGAGGAAGGCGCGCTGGTGTTCCGCGATCGGGGCTACGTCTGGCGCGTCGGCGGAAGGCTGCACGTGCGGCTGCCGCTCGGGCTGCTGATGGGCACGGCCTATGTCGAGGAGCGGCCCGACCCCGACGACGCCGAAGCCTTCCGCATGAAGATGGTGCTGCGCCACCGATGGTTCGGCGACGTGTTCCGCTACAGCGGGCGCTTCCGGATGCCGGCAATCGCTAGCGCCGGGCGCGCGGCCCCTTGAGCGCGCGGCGCCGCACCGCCGTCTCGCTGCCGCGGGGCAGCCGCTCGCGCAGGAAGGCGATCAGTTCCTGCGCCGCCACGTTGCGCATCGGCCCGGGCAGATAGGCCAGCACCACGCGGCGTTCGATGCGCGGCTTCATCAGCGGCAGCACCGCGAGTTCGGGGTCGCGCAGCGAGCCGGTGTAGAGCTGCGGCATCAGGCCCAGCGCCTGGCCGCTGCGCACCAGCGCATAGAGCGTTTCGGAATAGCTCACGCGGTAAGGCTCGGCGCCCTGTGCGAACTGCGCGCGCGCCGGATTGCCGAGCGCCGGCATGCTGCCGCTTTCGAACATCACGAGCCGTTCGCGGCCGATCGCCTCCCAGCTCGCATCCCCGGCCGCCGCCAGCGCATGGTCGCGCCGCACCACCAGCACCAGCGGATCGCGGAACAGGTCGACGCAGACCAGGCCGCCGGGCGGCTCGGTGATCGCCGCCACCGCCATGTCGAGCTGGCCGCCGCGCAATTCCGCCAGCAGCGTGGTGGAAGGCGCGTCGCGCCAGGCGATCTCGAGGCCGCGCCCGCTGCCCTGCAGGAACTCGCTCGCCGCGGCGGTGACGCGCGCGCTGGCCGAGGGGATCACGCCCACGCGCACGAAGGCCCGGCCGCGCTGCACCATGCTCTCGATGTCGCGCAGCGCCACGTCGACGGTGTTGACGAGGAAATCGGTGCGCGCGAGCACCTCGGCGCCCACGGCCGTGAGTTCCAGCCGATGGGTGGAGCGGGTCAGCAGTTCGGCGCCGAGCAGCTTCTCCATCTGCTTGATGGCGTTGCTCAGCGCCGGCTGCGTGATGGCGAGCCGGCGTGCCGCACGGCCGAAGTGGCCCTCCTGCACCAGCACCGAGAAGAACTGGAGCTGGCGGAGCGTGAGCGCGCGCAGCGGCGAGGCGGCCATGGCTTGGACGAGGGGTGATTGGTCTATTGATCCGTTGAATCAAATTATAGAAATTCAAAATTTTGCTGATGACGCGCCGCTGCCTAGACTGCGCGCATGACCGACGCCGCCTTGCCGCCCCTGACGCTCGAAACGATGCTGCGGCAGATGCCGAAGGTCGAGCTGCACTGCCACCTGTTCGGCACCGTCCGGCACCAGACCTTCCGCCAGCTCAACGCCCGGGCCGGCGCGCCGCTGGCCGACGCGGAGATCGACGGCTTCTACACGCGCGGCGAAAAGCCGGTCGGGGTGCTGCGGGTGCTGCGCGCCCTCGATGCGCAGCTGGTGCGCAGCGCGGGCGACCTCTACCAGATCACGCGCGAATACCTGGAAGACGCGGCCGCCCACCAGGTGCGCCATGCCGAGTTCTCCTGGAACCCCACCGGCACGGTGCACGGCTCGGGCATCCCCTATGCGATGGCCCAGGGTGCGATCGTGCGCGCCATCCAGGACGCGCAGCAGGAGTTCGGCATCACCGGCCGCCTGATTGCCGCGATCGACCGCGAGGCCAGCCCCCAAGCGGCCGTGGAGATGGTCGAGTGGGTCAAGGCGCACCGCTGCGACGAGGTGGTCGGCATCGGCATCGACTACCGCGAGGTCGACCGGCCGCCCGAGCTCTTCGCGCGCGCCTACGCCGAGGCGCGGCGCGCGGGCCTTCGCACCACCGCGCACGCGGGCGAATTCGGCATGCCCTGGACCAACGTGCGCACCGCGATCGAACTGCTGCAGGTGGACCGCATCGACCACGGCTACACGGTGGTCGACCAGCCCGACTTCGCGCGCGAATGCGCCGCGCGCGGCGTGGTCTTCACCGTGGTGCCGACCAACTCCTACTACCTGCGCACCCTGCCGCCCGAACGCTGGGCGCTCGACCATCCGATCCGCCGCATGCCCGGCCTGGGCCTGCGCATCCATCCCAACACCGACGACCCGACGCTGCACAAGGTCACGCCCACGCAGGCGTGGCTGATGATGGTGCGGGACTTCGGCTTCGGCCTCGACGATCTGCGCGGCTTCATGCTGAACGGGCTCGACGGCGCCTGGATCGACGACACCCTGCGCCAGGCATGGCGCAGCGCCTGGCGCGCCGAATTCGACGCGCTGCGCGCCCGCCTTCCGCAACCGCTGCCCTCCGACGACCCTCCGCACCGAGCCCTGCCATGAACCACACCTCCCGCCGACAGCTTCTTCTCGCCGCCGCGCTCGGCGCGGCCCTGCCCGCCGCGGCACTTGCGCAGCCCGCCTGGCCGGCGGCGAAACCGATCACGCTGATCGTGCCCTACACCGCGGGCGGCAGCGTCGACGTCAACGCCCGCCTCGTCGCCACCCGGCTCGCCGAGCGGCTCAAGCAGTCGGTGGTGATCGACAACGTGGCCGGCGCGGGCGGCGCCATCGGCGTGGCCAAGGCCGTGAGCGCGGCGCCGGACGGCTACACGCTCGTGGTCGGCCCCGACAGCGCGATCGCCATCGGCCGGCTGGTGAATCCCGCAGCCTTCAAGTTCGATCCGCTCAAGGACCTGGCGCCGGTCGGCATGCTCAACACCGCGCCGATGGTGCTCGTGGCGCGCCCCGGCCTGGAGGCCGCCACCTACGCCGACTTCGTCAAGCTCGCGAAGGCCAAGCCCGGCGCCTACAACTACGCCACCTCGGGCGTGGGCACGGTGCTGCAGCTCGCGATGGAGCTTCTCAAGCAGCGCAGCGGCATCTTCGTGACCCACGTGCCCTACCGCGGCGGCGCGCAGATCGCCACCGACGTCATCGGCAACCAGGTCGACCTCGCGATGCTGGTCAGCACCAGCGCGATCCCGCATGTGAACGGCAAGCGCCTGCGTGCGCTCGGCATCACCGGCAGCCAGCGGCTCGCCGCCCTGCCCGACGTGCCCACCTTCAACGAGATGCCCGGCCTCAAGGGCTTCGACATGGTGAGCTGGACCGGCATCTTCGCGCCCGCCCGGACCCCGCCCGCGGTGGTCGCCCGCCTCAACCAGGAACTGAATGCCGTGCTCGCCGAAGAACAGGTGCGCGCCAAGCTCGCCGAACAGGGCGCCCTCCCGGGCCAGGGCACGCCCGAGGACTTCGGCCGCTTCGTGCACGCCGAATACGCACGCAATCAAAAGATCGTGCAGTCCGCCAACATCAAGGAATAGAGACCGCCCGCCCCCAGGGCCGGCGCAGCCCGGCCCCTTCGCGAAACACCGCGGAACCGGCTCCGCCGGGCCGCCGGTGTTGCCCCCTCGAGGGGGGAGTCGAGCCACACGAAGTGGGCGAGGGACGGGGGTGGGCTACTGCTCTTCTGGCCAGTCGCGAATGTAGGCCTTGAGCATCTTGTTCTCGAAGTTCTGCGCATCGACCACCGCCTTGGCCACGTCGTAGAAGCTGATCACGCCCATCAGCATGCGCTTGTCCATCACGGGCATGTAGCGCGCATGGCGCTCCAGCATGATGCGGCGGATCTCGTCGAGTTCGGTTTCCAGGGTGCAGGTCACGGGCGCGTCGTCCATGGCCTTGCGCACGAGCGTGCCGCCGACCTGACCGCCGTTGTCGACGATGGCCACGATCACTTCGCGGAAAGTGAGCATGCCCACGAGGTCGCCGTGTTCCATGACCACCAGGGAGCCGATGTCCTTTTCCGCCATGGTCTTGACCGCTTCGGCCAGCAGGTCGTCGGGCGTGATGGTGAAGAGCGTGTTGCCCTTGACGCGAAGGATGTCGCTGACTTTCATCGTGTGCTCCTCTCGGAAATCTTTCTCGGCGGCGTGCCGAATTGAATATAGCCCACAATCGGCGCCGACCCGCTACGCCCATGAAGCGCACGCATGTTTCGCCGGACGTGACGGGCCCTGTGCGAACGAACCCAGAAAGGCCTTCATGCCCGGCTATTCCGACCCCGGCTTCGACACCCTGGCGCTGCATGCCGGCGCCGCGCCCGACCCCGCGACCGGCGCGCGGGCGGTGCCGATCCACCTCAGCACCTCCTTCGTCTTCGAATCGAGCGACCATGCGGCCGCGCTCTTCAACCTGGAGCGCGCGGGCCACGTCTATTCGCGCATCAGCAACCCGACCAACGCCGTGCTCGAGCAGCGCGTCGCGGCACTCGAAGGCGGCATCGGCGCGATCGCCACCGCCAGCGGGCAGGCCGCGCTGCACCTGTCGGTGGCCACGCTCATGGGTGCGGGTTCGCACATCGTGGCGAGCACCGCGCTCTACGGCGGCTCGCAGAACCTGCTGCACTACACGATGCGGCGCTTCGGCATCGAGACCACCTTCGTCAAGCCCGGCGACCTCGACGGCTGGCGCGCCGCGATCCGGCCCGAAACCAAGCTGCTGTTCGGCGAGACCGTGGGCAACCCCGGGCTCGACGTGCTCGACATCCCGGCGGTGAGCGACATCGCCCATGCGGCCGGCGTGCCGCTGCTGGTCGACTCCACGCTCACCTCGCCCTACCTCATCAAGCCCTTCGACTGGGGCGCCGACCTGGTCTACCACTCGGCCACCAAGTTCCTCTCGGGCCACGGCACCGTGATCGGCGGCGTGGTGGTCGACGGCGGCAGCTTCGACTGGGAACGCTCGGGCAAGTTCGCCGAGCTGACGCAGGCCTACGACGGCTTCCACAACATGGTGTTCAGCGAGGAGAGCACGGTCGGCGCCTTCCTGCTGCGCGCGCGACGCGAGGGGCTGCGCGACTTCGGCGCCTCCATGAGCCCGCACACCGCCTGGCTGATCCTGCAGGGCATCGAGACCCTGCCGCTGCGCATGGAACGCCACATCGACAACACGCAGAAGGTGGTGGAGTTCCTCGCGAGCCATCCCTTCGTCTCGCGCGTGGGCCATCCGCTGATCGAATCGCATCCGAGCCATGCGCTCGCGCAGAAGCTGCTGCGCCACGGCGCGCGCGGCGCGGGCGCGGTGTTCAGCTTCGACATCAAGGGCAGCCGGGCGCAGGGCAAGGCCTTCATCGAATCGCTGAAGCTCTTCAGCCACCTGGCCAACGTGGGCGACTGCCGCAGCCTCGTGATCCACCCCGCGAGCACCACGCACTTCCGCATGACGGACGAGGCGCTCGCGGGCGCCGGCATCTCGCAAGGCACGATCCGGCTCTCGATCGGGCTGGAAGACCCGGCGGACCTGATCGACGACCTCAAGCGGGCGCTGAAGGCGGCCGAAAAAGCGGCATGAGCCCCGATGACGCCTGCGCGGCCATCGATGCGCTGCACGAGGAAGATCGCCTCGATGCCGCGCTGACGCTGGCCGACGAACACCTGCTTCGCCACCCCTCCGATGCCGGCCTGCTGCTGCGCCGGGCGCGCCTGCTGGGTGCGCTGGAACGCGGCGACGAGGCGATGGAAGGCTACGAGCGCCAGCGCGCGGCGCTGCTCGCCGCCGAGCCGCGCACGCCGCAGCGCTGGCAGGAAGCGGGCTTTTCGCTGCACGAGCAGGCGCACCTCGCGCGCCGGCTCGGCCGCGGTCCCGAATCGCGCGCACTGATGCTCGAGGCGGTCACGCGCCTGGGCTCGATCGCGCTGCCGCAGGCCTGGTTCGAGGCTGCCGACTGGGCGTTCGAAGACGGCGACCACGACGTCGCCGGCCGGCTTTACCACGACGCGATGTTCAAGACCGGCGGCTGCTCCGAGGGGGAGGTGCAGCGCATCGTCGAGCGTCTGCGTTCGCTGGGCGACGACCATGGCCATCCCTGGGTCTGGACCGCGCTGATGCGCGCTTCGCTCGGCGATGCCGGCGAAGCCTCGGCGCCCGAACGCCTTCGCGCCATCGAGGCGATGCACGAGCGTGCCGGCGGCCTGCCGGCGGCGCTGCGCATCCGGGCCCGCGCGCGCGACAACGCCGGCGACCTCGAAGGCGCGGCGGCCGACCTGGACGCCTACATGGCGCGCGCGGCCGACCCGCGCGTGCCGGTCTGGCGCGCGCTGCTCGACCACCGGATGAACCGGCCCTTCGACCTCGAGGCCATCCAGTGGCCCGAGCACCGCGACCTCGGCGGCGGAGACTATTACAACGCCGGCTGCGAGTTCGCGGAGGTGATCGAACTGCTGCAGGAAGAGGAAGGCCTGTACACGGGCAGCGAGGACCTCTCGCGCGTAAAGGCCGTGGAGGCGCAAGCCTACGAGCTGGGCGCGGCGCGCTTCGAGCACTACTTCGCCACCGGCGAAGGCGGCCCGCTCGACGCCGAACCCCACATCTACGCGATGCTGTGCAACAACCTCGCGATCGCCGGCTGCCACCGGCAGGAGAAGTTCGCGCAGGCGATCCTCTGGCACGACAAGGGCTGGGCGGCGTCGCCGTTCTGGGAACAGTACGTCGGGCGGCTGCGCGGCCAGGCCCGCATCGGGGACTGGGCCGGCGTCGTCGCGTCGTGGAAGGTGCTGCAGCACGCCTTCGGCAGCGACTGGCCGGCGGAGCAGGCTGCCAGCGAGGTGGCCTGGGCGCACGACCGGCTCGGCCAGCCGGCGCAGGTGCTCGAACTGCTCGGCTCGCAGGCCGCGGGCGCGGGCACGCCGCTGTCGGCACTCGCCGCCGACGTCGAGGCCGAGACCCGCCGTGCGATGCTGATCGCGCTGGCCGCCAAGGCGGCCGGACAGCTGGGGCAGCGCGCCCTGCTCGAGCAGCTCACGCAGGAACTGCTGGCCAGCGACCGCCTGAGCGAGGGCCTGTGCCAGCACCTCGCGCAGGCCTGGCGCCTGCTGGGCGACGAGGTCCGGGCCGAGCGCTGCGCGCAGGCGCTCGAAACGCCGGACCCGCAGCAGCGCCCCGCCCTCGCGCAGTCGGCGGCGCCGACGGTCGAGGTCCTGCTCGGCTGGGCCCAGGCGCCGCTCCTGAACGACGGCTACCCGGTGGTGCGCTTCGCAGCCGCGACCGACGACGGCTGGTCCTTCGATCTGCGCAAGGACGGCGAAATGGGCGATGAGACGCTGCCGGTCTACGTGCAGATGTGCCAAGGCGCGGACGGCCAGGACGGCGAGGACGGCGAGGACGCGCCGCCGCGCGCCGTGCCCACCTGGCAGTTCGGCGTGCTCAACCAGGCGCCCGGCCTGCTGGGTCGGCTGCGCGGCAAAGCGCCGACCGCACGGCTGTATCTGGCGCACAGCCCCACGGGCTACGCGCCTCCGGCCGAATGGACCGAGCTGCCGATCGCGCAACTGCCACCCGTGTGGCCCGAATTGCAACGCCGCGTGACCGACGCCGACGCGGCCTGGCAGCGGCTCGGCGCCGCCGCGCCGCTCGAGCGCATCGAGGCCGCCATCGCCAGGCTGCATGCACAAGGCGTGGTCGACGGACGCGACGTCGACATCGGCATATGCCGCATCGGGCCGAACCTTGGTGCATCGGGCGGCGCCTGGATCGGCCTCAGCGTGGACCGCAAGCTCGACACCGACCCCACGCTGCCCGAGCGGGCCTGCGACCCCCGCCACTTCATCTACCAGATCGTGCCGGCCACCGACACCGCGCCCGCGTGGGCGATGTACGGCGTCCAGGACGGTGCCGGCAAAGGCCGCCAGATCGAGCCGGGCAACGCGGCGCTCGCACTGGCGGCCGCCCGGCTGTTCGAGCGCGCGATGCGGCGCCTGGAGCGCAGGGCCGCCGCGCGATGACCGCCGGACCGCACATCACAAAGCAACAAGGCAACCGAGGAACACGCATGAGCACGTTCGACGTCCACCATCACGCCACCTACTGCTACACCGGCGGCAAGCCCTTCGATGCCGCCAAACCCACCGTGGCCTTCATCCACGGCGTGCTCAACGACCACAGCGTGTGGATCCTGCAAAGCCGCTGGTTCGCCAACCACGGCTGGAACGTGCTCGCGCTCGACCTGCCGGGCCATTGCCGCAGTGAAGGCCCGCCGCCCGCGAGCGTGGAGGAAGCGGCGCAGTTCGTGCTGGCGCTGCTCGATGCGGCCGGCGTGGAGAAGGCGGCGCTGGTCGGCCACAGCTTCGGCTCGCTGATCGCGCTGGAAGCCGCCTCGCGCGCGCCGGGGCGCGTGACGCACCTCGCGATGGTCGGCACGGCCTATCCGATGACGGTGTCGCCGGCGCTGCTCGAGAGCGCGCTGAACGACCCGCAGCGCGCGATCGCGATGGTCAACACCTTCTCGCATGCGCTGCTCGCGCCGCCGCCCTCCTCGCTCGGCCCCGGCACCTGGCTCTACGGCAGCTCGCGCGCGCTGATGCGGCGCGTGCTCGCGAGCAATCGCGAGGCCAACGTGTTCCACATCGGATTCAAGGCCTGCAACGACTACGCCAACGGCGAGGCGGCGATCGAGAAGCTGCAGTGCCCCGTGCTGTTCCTGCTTGGCGACGCCGACCAGATGACGCCGCCGCGCGCGACCCAGGCGCTGGTCGGCAAGGCGCGCCAGGCCAAGGTCGTGACCGTGCATGCGGGCCATGCGCTGATGAGCGAGGCGCCCGACGACGTGCTGTTCGCGCTGCGCGACTTTCTCGGCCTGCCGGCCTGAGCGGCCGCCGCGCGGCTACTCCGCCGCAATGCCCGCGCGGTGGGCCAGCGCGCGGTAGCGCGAGATCTCGCCTTCCATCTGGCTGCGGAAGGCCGCCGCGCCGATGACCGCCGGCTCCATGCCCTGCGCGCGCAGCTGCGCCTGCAGCGCCGGGCTGCCCATGGTGGCGCCGACCGCGCGCGCCAGCCTGTCGAGCACCGGCGCCGGCGTGCGTGCCGGCGCGGCAAAGCCGTACCAGGCGTCGAAGGTCGCCTCGGGCAGGCCCTGCTCCGCCAGCGTGCGCACCTCGGGCAGCAGGCTGGAGCGCGCCGCGCCGACGATGCCGAGCGCCCTCAGCTTGCCCGAGCGCACATGCGGCGCGACCGACGCGACCGTGTCGATGCCGACCTCGATCTCGCCGCCGACCAGCGCCAGCGCGGCCTGGCTGCTGCCCTTGTACGGGATGTCCTGCAGTTGCACGCCCGCGGCCAGCGCCAGCAGTTCGCCCGCCAGGTGCGGCCCCGAGCCGGCGCCGAAGGTGGCGTAGCGGATGCCCTTCGGCCGGGCCTTGGCCGCCGCCACGAGTTCGGGCAGCGTGCGCCACGGCGTGCCCGCGCCGACCACCAGCACCAGCGGCGTGCGCGCGACGATGGCGATCGGCGCCAGGTCGCGCACCGGGTCGTAGGGCAGCTTCGCGCGCAGCGCGGGGTTCACGCTGTAGCTCGTCGAGCCCGAAAGCAGCAGCGTGTAGCCGTCGGGCGCCGCCTTGGCGACCGCGTCGGTGCCGATGATCGTCGATGCGCCGGGCTTGTTGTCGATCACCACGGGCTGGCCGAGCCGCTCCGAGAGGCCCTGGCCCATGGCGCGGGCCACGATGTCGGTGCCGCCGCCGGGCGGGAACGGCACCACCAGCTTGACCGGCTTGTGGGGCCATGCGTCCTGCGCAGCCACGGGCGAGGAAAAGGCCAGCAGCGCGCAGGCCGCGGCGAAGAGGCCGCGAAGGCGGAGGGAGAAGAAGTCGTTGTTCATCGGGCGTGGGCCAAGAAAGTTCAGGAGAGGGCGTGCGCCGTGCTGCCGGCGGACCACGGCGCGCTGTCCGGTTCGCCGAGGTCCCAGTAGAGCCCGGCCATGATCTGCAGGCCCTCGCGCGCGAGCGGCGCCAGCAGGTGTTCGTTGGGCGCATGCTGGGCGCAGGCCGGGTACGAATGCGGCACCCAGAGCGTGGGCAGGCCCAGCAGCTCGGCAAAGACGTCGTTCGGCAGCGAGCCCGCGAGGTTGGGCAGCAGGTCGACTTGCCGGCCGCTGCTCTGCGCGATGGAGCGCCGCGCCCAGCCGACCCAGGGGTTCTCCACGTCGAGTCGCGTGGCCGCACCCTCGAGCGTGACCTGCACCGCCACGTCGCCGAAGCCGCGCGCATCGAGGTGCGCGCGCACGATGGCCGCGAGTTCGCGCCACGGCGTGCCGACCACGAAGCGCAGCTGGCAATGCGCGACCGCCTCGGCGGGAATCGCGTTCACCGGCCGCTGCGGCGAGCCCGCGCCGAGGGCGAGCACCTCGATGGTGTTCCACGCCACGAGCCGTTCGGCCGCGCTCAGGCCCGGTTCGCCCCAGCCCGCATCGAGCACGGGATCGTCCGCGCCGCCGCCGATCGCGAGGCCGGCCAGTGCTTCGCGCACGCCCGCCGGCACGGCCGGGGGCCGCAGCGCCTCGACCAGGATGCGGCCCTGCGCATCCACCAGCGAGGCCACCGCGTGGCTCAGCACCGTGGCCGGATTGGCGAGCACGCCGCCCCAGTTGCCCGAGTGGTAGCCGCGGGTCCGCGCGCGCAGCCGCAGGCTGAAATTGACGGCGCCGCGCGAGCCCAGGAACAGCGTGGGCCGCTGCGCGCTCAGCCGCGGGCCGTCGCTTGCGAGGAACAGGGCGGCGCGCAGGCGCTCGCGCTGCTGCTCGCACACCGCATGCAAGCCCGGCGAAGCGGCCTCCTCGCCGGTCTCGATCAGCCAGCTGATGTTGTAGCCCAGCCGCCCGCCGCGCGCCTGCAGCGCGGCAGCCAGCCCGCCGAGCGCGATGCTGTGCTGGCCCTTGTTGTCGGCCGTGCCGCGGCCGTACCAGCGCTCGCCGCGCACCGTGAGCGCCCAGGGCGAGAGGCCCTCGTCCCACTGCGCGTCCTGCCCGCTCACCACGTCGCCGTGGCCGTAGCAGAGCACCGTCGGCAGCGCCGGGTCTTCGATGCGGCGCGCGATCAGGAACGGCCCGCCGCCCGCCACCGGGTTCTTGACGATCTCGCAGTCGAAGCCGAGCGCAGCCAGCGGCGGCGCGAGTTCGTCGCGCAGGTAGGCGCCGAGCGCGGGCGTGGCGGCGCCGGTGTCGCTTTCGGTGCGGAAGGCGACGCGCCGCGCGAGGTCCGAAAAGAAGCCGCCGCCGTCGAAATAGGCGGCCGCGGCGGCGAGGCTCTGGGTACGTGACATGGCAGGAAATCCGTTCATCGGGCGATGCAGCAAGTACAAGGCCTGGCGGGCGATGCTTCCAGCACCGTTTTCGCAAGCTACCATTGCCTTCAAGGCAACGCTTCCGCTCCTCCATGACGCCACAACTCCTCAGCATTCCGATGCGCCATTTCCTCGAGGTGGCGCGCAGTGGCTCGGTCAGCCAGGCGGCGGCGCGGCTCTTCGTGGCCTCGTCGGCCGTGAGCCGCCAGATCGCCCGGCTGGAGGACGGCCTGGGCACCCCGCTGTTCGAGCGCCATGCCCGCGGCATGGCGCTCACGCCCGCGGGCGAGCGGCTCGCCGCTCACCTGCGCAATGCGCAGCTCGACATCGAACAGGTGATCGAACAGGTGCGCGACCTCGGCGGCCAGGGCGCGCACCGCATCCGCATGGCCTGCACCGAGGGCTTCGCGGCGCACTTCATGCCGCAGGTGATGCGCAGCTTCGAGAGCCTGCATGCGGGAACGCAGCTGGAGCTCCACGTGGGATCGCCCGACGGCGTGAGCGCCCTGCTCGCGCGCGGCGAGGCCGACATCGCGCTCAAGTACGTGGTGGCGCCGGAGCCCGGCCTGCGCATCGCGCATTCGTCCGGCGCGCCGGTGTTCGCGGTGCTGCGCCCGGACCATCCGCTCGCGCGCCGGCGCGTGGTGTCGGTGGCCGATGCGGTCCGCTATCCGCTGGCCGTGGGCGACAAGGGCGTGACCGCGCGCCAGCTGTTCGACCAGGCCTGCAGCCTCCAGGGGCTGCAGTACCGGGCCATCTTCATCAGCAATTTCTCGTCGGTGCTGCTGCCGCTGCTGCGGGCGACGGACGTGATGCTGTCGGGCCACCTCACGGTCACGCACCTGATCGACGCCGGCACGGTGGTGGCGCGGCCCTTCGCCGAGGCGCCGCTGCAGCAGCGCCAGCTGCAGGTGCTGGCGCTCGAGGGCCGCACGCTGCCGCCGCTCGCGCAGGCCTTCGTGCAGCACCTGGTCGACGCCATTGCCAGCGCGGGGCGGCGCAAGCGGGGTCGCGCACGGCGCGCGGATTGAGGCGGCGGGCGGCGCGCGCTCAGACCGCGAACTCGGCCGGGCGCTTCTCGAGCACCGCCAGCAGCAGGTCGACGTCGAGGCTCGACGGCTGCGGCGCCTGCAGCGCGCCGAGCATGCGCGCCAGGGTTTCGGCATGCGGCAGCAGCGGCCCGAGGAAGCGGGTGCCGTCGGCGCCGGCGATCAGCAGCGTGGGGAAGGTCTCGACGTCGAAGGCGTCGGCGATGTCGGCATGGTCCTCGATGTCGACCCAGGCGAAGCGCAGCTGCGGATGCGCCCGCGCCACCTGCTCGAACAGCGGCCGGTACTCGCGGCAGGTGCCGCACCATTCGGCGCACAGGCACACCACCCAGGGCGTGGCGGGGGCCTGCGCGGCGGTGCCGGAGTCAGCGGAGTCAGCGGGAAGAGCGCTCAAGGCGGATGTGGCGAAGGGGTGGATCTGAAGCCGGGGTGGTGCGGCCGCGGGGTCGTGGCTATTATGGACAAAGCGCCCTGCGCGCGCAGGGCGACACGACAGGAGACCCGCACGATGAACACCACGACTGCCCCGGAATCTGCCGTCGATCCGCGTCGTTTCAAGCGCTTCGCGGACTTCTATCCCTTCTACCTGAGCGAGCACGCGAACCGCACCTGCCGCCGGCTGCATTTCGCGGGCTCGACCATCTCGCTCCTGTGCCTGGTCGCGCTGGCGCTGACATGGAACCCGCTCTGGCTGCTCGCGGGGCTGGTGGCCGGCTACGGCTTTGCCTGGGTCGGCCATTTCGGCTTCGAGAAGAACCGGCCGGCCTCGTTCAAGCGCCCGCTCTATTCCTTCATGGGCGACTGGGCCATGTACCGCGACATCTGGCTCGGCAGGATCAAGCTCTAGATCAACAGCACGTCGCCCAGGCGCAGCGATTGCAGCGGCCCCTTCTGCCACAGGTCCTCGAGCGGCTCCGCGCGCGGCATCAGCAGTTCGCGCAGGAGCGGTTCGAGCGGCGTGGAGGGATCGGCCAGCAGCACGTAGCGCGGATCCTCGTGCGGGGTTTCCTCGGCCAGCGGCGCGATCCAGTCCAACGCCACCAGCGTTTCGAGCACCGGCACCACCTGCAGCATGTCGACGCGCATCCAGGTGACGAGCTCGCGCGCGCCCAGCCCCTTGGCCGGCGTGGCGCGCGCCCGCGCCAGGTGCTGCAGCACCTCCATCGCGAGCTGCAGCGGCCAGCCGGCGCGGCCGCCGCGCCGCGCCACGCCGGTCAGCAGGCTCGGCAGGTAGGCCGCGATCACCGCGCCCAGCAGCACGATGACCCAGGCCACGTAGATCCACACCAGCAGGATCGGCACCGTGGCAAAGGCGCCGTAGAGCACCGAGTAGGTCGGCACCAGGCTCAGGTAGTAGCCGAGCACGCGCTTCGCGATCTCGATCGCGGCCGCCACGAAGAAGCCGCCGGCCCAGGCATGCGACCAGCGCACGTGCGTGTTGGGCACGTAGTGGTAGAGCGAAGCCATGCCGGCCGCGAGCAGCACGAACTCGAAGGTGTCGAAGATCAGCTTGACGATGCCGCCGCCCACCACGTCGCGCGAGACGGAGAACACGTAGGAGGTGGTGGACAGGCTCACCGCGAGGATCAGCGGGCCGAGCGTGATCGCGGCCCAGTAGATCAGCACCCGCTGCGCGAACGGCCGCGGCGAGCGCACGCGCCAGATGTTGTTGAGCGTCTTGTCGATGGTGAGGATCAGCGCGATCGCGGTGATCAGCAGCACCACCAGGCCCGCGATGCCGAGGCCGCCGGCCTTGCTCGAGAACTGGTTCAGGTAGCCCAGCACCTGGCGCGCGATGTTGTCCGGGATCAGGCTCTCGATCAGCCAGCGCTGCAGCCGCCCCTGCATCTTGGCGAACATGGGGAACACGGTGAAGAGCGCGAGCGCCACCGTGAAGAACGGCACCATCGCGATGGTGGTGGTGAAGGTCAGGCTGCTGGCCGTGAGGCCGAGGCGGTCTTCGCGGAAGCGCTCGCCGAGCACCGCGGCGGTGTTGCGCCACGGAAAGCGCGAAAGATCCCTCCAGAGCTGCCGACGATTCATGGCCGGTATCATAGGAGTGAACCCTTCCCCGCCCTCCCAGCCGGCTCCGCGGTGCCCTCGTCTTCCATGAATTCCATCCCGCCGCAGCATCCCGCCCCCTCCGTCGCCGCCACGCGCTGGCTCGCCGTCGGCAGCCTGGTGGGGCTGATCGTGCTCGGCCTGGCCTGGGAGCTGTGGCTGGCGCCGCTGCGGCCCGGCGGCTCGCTGCTGGCGCTCAAGGTGCTGCCGCTCGTGATCCCGCTCGCGGGGCTGTGGAAGAACCGCATGTACACCTACCGCTGGGTCAGCCTGATGATCTGGCTCTATTTCACCGAAGGCGTGGTGCGCGCATGGAGCGACACCAACGGCGTGGGCCAGGTGCTCGCGCTCGTCGAGGTGCTGCTGTGCCTCGCGCTCTTCACCGCCTGCGCGCTGCACGTGCGCCTGCGCCTCCGGCATGCCAAGGCCGCTGCCGCCGCCCGTCCAATGGAAGCCCCTGCCCCATGACCTCCTCTTCCCCCGCATTGCTCGACCAGCTGCGCGCCATCGTCGGCGCGCCCCACGTACTCACCGAGGGCGACCTCGCCGCCTACGAGCAGGACTGGCGCAAGCGCGCGCGCGGCAGATCGCTCGCCGTCGTGCGGCCGGCCGACGCACGGCAGGTGGCCGAGGTGGTCAAGGCCTGCGCCGCGGCCGGCACCGCCATCGTGCCGCAGGGCGGCAACACCGGCCTCGCGGTCGGCTCCATTCCGGACGACAGCGGCACGCAGGTGGTGCTGAGCCTGCAGCGGCTCAACGCCATCCGCAGCATCGACGCGGCCAACCTCACCATGACGGTGGAGGCCGGCTGCATCCTCCAGACGCTGCAGGAGGCGGCCGAGAAGCAGGGCTACCTGTTCCCGCTGAGCCTCGCGGCCGAGGGCAGCTGCACCATCGGCGGCAACCTCGCGACCAATGCGGGCGGCACGCAGGTGGTGCGCTACGGCAACACACGCGACCTGTGCCTGGGCCTCGAAGTGGTCACGCCGCAGGGCGAGATCTGGGAAGGCACCAGCGGCCTGCGCAAGGACAACACCGGCTACGACCTGCGCGACCTGATGATCGGCAGCGAAGGCACGCTGGGCATCATCACCGCGGCCACGATGAAGCTCTATCCGCTGCCGGCGGCGCAGCTCACGGCCTGGGCCGCGGTGCCGTCGCTCGACCATGCGGTGACGCTGCTGGGCCTCGCGCACAAGCACCTGGGTTCGGGCCTCACGGGCTTCGAGGTGATGGGCCGCTTCGCGCTGAGCCTGGTCGACAAGCACATGCCGCAGCTGCGCGTGCCGTTCATCGGCGACGAAGCCGTGCCGTACTGCGTGCTGCTCGAGAACTCCGACAACGAGTCGGAGGACCATGCGCGCTCGCGCTTCGAGGCGCTGCTCGAAACCGCCTTCGAGGACGGCTGCGTGACCGACGCGGTGGTGGCCGAGAACCTCACGCAGGCGCACCAGCTCTGGCACATCCGCGAGAGCATTCCGCTCGCGCAGGCCGAGGAAGGGCTGAACATCAAGCACGACATCTCGGTCCCGGTGTCGCGCATCCCCGCCTTCGTGGCCGAGACCGATGCGCTGCTCGAACGCGAGATCGCGGGCGTGCGCCTCGTGAACTTCGGGCATCTCGGCGACGGCAACCTGCACTACAACGTGCAGGCGCCCGAGAACATCGACACCAAGGCCTTCCTCAAGAACGAGGAAGAGCGCATCAACACGCTGGTGTACGACGCGGTGCAGAAGTTCGGCGGCTCTTTCTCGGCCGAGCACGGCGTCGGCTCGCTCAAGGTCGACAAGCTCGAGAAGCACAAGTCGCCGGTGGCGCTCGGGATGATGCGCGCGATCAAGCGCGGGCTCGATCCGAAGAACATCCTCAACCCGGGCCGCGTGATCCGGGTCTAGCCGGCCCTCAGCGCGCGAAGTCTCCGTCGCGCAGCTCGATCGGCTGGCCATGCGGCGTGCGGTCGGCCGCATGGTCCCAGGCATCGCGCCAGCGCGCGAGTTCATCGCCCGAGCTCGCGCCCTTCCGCGCCACCAGGCTTTCGAGCGCCGCGAGCCAGTGCCGGTAGTAGGTGTCGCCCGCATCGGGATCGCCCGCGGCCTGCGCGGCCGTGATCTGCGCCGCGAGCGCCTCGGCCCATTCGGGCCAGCTGAACAGGCCCTTTTCGTGCAGCGCCAGCGTCATCGCGAAAGCCTGCGCCTCCCACGGCGCCGCGAAGACGGGCCCGTCGCCATCGCGCGGCAGGCCGGGCACGAGCGCGAGCGGCGGCATCGCCGTGCTCATGCTGCGTGCTCCAGGTAGCTCTCCCACGCGTCGACCGAGACCGCGAGGTTCTGGCGCGGCGCTTCACCGCCCCAGAGCTCGGCTTCGTCGAAGACGACGGTGTAGAGCCATTGCGGCTGCTCGCCGAGGCCGCGTGCATGGGTGTCGGCGAACACGTGCGCGCCGTGCACCCGCTCGACCATGCCGCGCCGGCCGCGTACGTAGCCGGGCAGCCGCGTGTGGTGGTCGACCGCGGCGCCGCGCATGCGCACCGCGTCGCCGACCGCGAAGCGCGCGGGGCCCGGTGCGGGGCGTGCCGCGGGCGAACCCTTGGCGAGCACGGCGGGCACATCGGCGGCGCGCAGCACGCGCGCGACCGGCGCCCCCGGATGGCGCATCGCGCCGGCCTCGATCTCGTCGGGGAAGAGCTGGCCGCGTTCGCGCATCAGTTGCTCGAGCGCGGCGAGCCAGATCGCGTAGTAGCTCATGCGCCGGTAGGCCGGCAGCGTCTCGCGCGCGGCGCGGCTCGCATCGATGTTCCAGGAGCCGGTGGCGCCCATCGCGAGCGTGAGCGCGAGCGCGCGCGGCTCCCAGGCGGCGTGGAACAGCTCGCCCTCGGGCTCGGGCGCGACCGCGCCGAAACCGGGCAGCCCGCCGAGGTCGGCCTGCGTGATGTAGCTCATCGCGGCACCTCCACCACGCGCGTACCGATCATCGAATCGCGCGTGACCAGCGCCGCGAGTTCTTCCTCGCCCATGCCCTCGGTGCCCGCGGGCCGCTGCGGAATCACGAGATAGCGCACCTCGGCGGTCGAATCCCAGACGCGGATGCGCGTCGACGCGGGCAGCACGGTGCCGAAGTCGGCGAGCACGCCGCGCGGATCCTTCACCGCGCGCGAGCGGTAGGGCGCGCTCTTGTACTAGGTGGGCGGCAGCCCGAGCACGGGCCAGGGGTAGCAGCTGCACAGCGTGCAGACCACCATGTGGTGCTCCGCATCGCTGTTGGCCACCGCCACCATGTGCTCCCCCTGCCGGCCGGTGTAGCCCAGCGAGGCGATCGCCGCGGTGGCATCGGCCATGAGCCAGTCGCGGAACGCCGGGTCCACCCAGGCTCTGGCGACCACGCGTGCGCCGTTGCGCGGGCCGATGCGGGTCTGGTAGGTGTCGATCAGCGCGTCAAGCGCAGCTGGATCGAGGTAGCCTTTCTCGGTGAGCACGGATTCGAGGGCCCGCACGCGCAGGTCCATCTCGCCGAGTTCGCTGTGTTCATGGCCGTGCTCGTGGTCGTGTCCATGGCCTTGTCCGGGGTGCTGGGCGCTCATGGGGCCGATGCTACGCCAGACCACTAAAATTCGCGCTCCCCTCCGTCCAGACGCCCGCCGCGCCGAACCGCCATGAATGCCCGCCCGATCCGCTCCCAGTACGAAGATTTCATGCGCCACGTCGACACCCATGGCGTGTACAAGAGCGACCGCACGGGCACCGGCACCAAGAGCGTGTTCGGCCACCAGATGCGCTTCGACCTGAACGAAGGCTTTCCGCTGGTCACCACCAAGAAGGTGCACGTGAAGTCGATCATCCAGGAACTGCTGTGGTTCCTGACCGGTTCGAGCAACAACAACTGGCTCCGGGAGCGCGGCGTCACGATCTGGGACGAGTGGGCGCGCGAGGACGGCGACCTCGGCCCCGTCTACGGCGTGCAATGGCGCAGCTGGCCCACGCCCGACGGCGGCCACATCGACCAGATCGCCGAGGTGGTCAAGACCCTGAAGACCAACCCCGATTCGCGCCGCATCATCGTGAGCGCCTGGAACGTGGCCGAGCTCTCGAAGATGGCGCTCATGCCCTGCCACGCCTTCTTCCAGTTCTACGTGGCCCCGCCGCAGAACGACGGCGAGCGCGGCCGGCTCAGCTGCCAGCTCTACCAGCGCAGCGCCGACATCTTCCTCGGCGTGCCCTTCAACATCGCGAGCTACGCGCTGCTCACCCACATGATGGCGCAGCAGTGCGACCTCGACGTGGGCGACTTCATCTGGACCGGCGGCGACTGCCACATCTACATCAACCATGCCGAGCAGGTGGCGCTGCAGCTCGGCCGCACGCCCTACCCCTATCCCACGCTGCGCATCAAGCGCCGGCCCGATTCGATCTTCGACTACCGGTACGAAGACTTCGAATTCGAGGACTACAAGCACCACGATGCGATCAAGGCGCCGGTGGCGGTCTGACGGAGTGAGCCGCCCATGACCGCCGCGCCGCGCATCAACCTCATCTTCGCCCGCGCCGCCAACGGCGTGATCGGCATCAAGGGCACCATGCCCTGGCACCTGCCCGAGGACATGGTGCACTTCAAGACGCAGACCGCGGGTGCGCCCGTGGTCATGGGCCGCAAGACCTGGGACTCGCTGCCCGAGCGCTTTCGGCCGCTGCCGGGGCGGCGCAACATCGTGATCACGCGGCAGGACGACTGGAAGGCCGACGGCGCGCAGCGCGTGGGCAGCCTCGAGGAAGCGATCGCGCTCTGCGAGGAATCGCAGGTGCCCGAGATGTGGGTGATCGGCGGCGCGCAGATCTATGCACAGGCCGAGCCGCTCGCATCGCGCGTGGTCGCGACCGAACTGGCCCGCGCCTACGACGGCGATGCGCATGCGCCCGAACTCTCGCCCGCGCACTGGCGCGAGACGAAGCGCGAGGCGCACGTCTCGGCGAAGGAAGGGCTGCCCTTCGCCTTCGTCACCTACGAACGCATCGGCCCCGCGAAGGCATGAGCCCCACCCGCCCGCCCGAAGGGGCCCGCACCACAGCCCGCCAGGGCGAAGGCCGTCTCCAGTGAGCAGGACAGCCGCGCTGCCGCCACGGCGCCGCGCGCTGCTGGCCGGTGCCGCCGCACTGCTCGGCGGACTGGCGCCGCTGCGCGGGCCGCAGGCGGCCGAGCGGCTCGAACCCGACGAGGAGGCGCTGTTCCTTCCGGGCACCGCGCGGCCCACGCCCGACGGCCGGCTCGAGATCGACATCCACGCCTGGGTCTACGAGCGCGAGCGGCGCTGGGGGCTCAATGCGGTGTTCGCGCGCTACCTGGGCCTCGACCTCAAGAACCTCTCGCCCGCGGCACGCCTGCGCTTCAACCAGCGCACCGCGCTGTTCCATGCGGAGTCGGAGGAAGGCAAGGTGTTCGAACTCGATTTCGACGGCGCCGCCGGCCGCCTGACCACGCCGCCCTCGGGCGCCGACGGGCGGGTCGACATGCGCGCCGTGATCGACATGCCGCAGGCATCGCCCGCGAGCGAGTGGCAGCGCTTCCATGCGGTGACCGGCCCGGGCGAGCTGCTGCACCGCTTCAGGGGCCAGTCGCTGATCGTTCCGGCGCAGGGGCTCTCGGTGATCTCGGACATCGACGACACCATCAAGCGCACGCAGGTGCGCGACCGGCGCGCGATGCTGCTGAACACCTTCGCGCGCCGCTTCGAGCCCACGCCCGGCATGGCGGCCTTCTACCGCAGCCTGGCCCGGGTGCCCGACACGCGCTTTCACTACTTGTCGGCAAGCCCGATTCAGCTCTACCCCGCGCTCGCCGACTTCGTGCGCGACGCCGACTTTCCGGCCGGCAGCATGCACCTGCGCGAGAGCACGACCTGGCGGACGCTGATTCCGGGCGACCAGGATTCGCGCACGCACAAGCTCCGCGTCATCGAGCGGCTGCTGGCCGACTTTCCGGCGCGCCGCTTCATGCTGGTGGGCGATTCGGGCGAAAGCGATCCGGAGATCTACGCCCAGGTGGCGCGCACCCATCCGTCGCGCATCGCGCACATCGCGATCCGCGACGTCACGGGCGAGGACGCGCGTGCCGAGCGTTACGCGGCCGCGTTCGACGGCATCGACGCAGCGCTGTGGCAGGTGTTCCCGGGCGACCGTGCGCCGTCGCCGGGCGAGCAGTTCGCGCGCTAGCCGCAGCCCGAAACAAATTCAGCACCTTCGTTTCAAGACGGAAGTCGAAAGAACACTTCCGTACACATCGGATAGGCGTGCGTGGCGCAGGGATTAGGCACAAGTGTGAAATTTTGCGCAGAATGATCTCCACGCCCATCTAGACAAGGAGACGGCTCATGTCCATGGAGTTTCTTCGAGTCATTGCCGAACAGAAGCTGCCCTACGTCGTCCACACGCCCGCAGACATCGACCGCCTGCGCGTGCTGCGCGCGGCCGAACTGGTGACGGCCTTCATCCCGCCGTCGAGCCACGGGGCCGACGGCCGTGCGATCCGCCAGCTCGCGCAGGTGGAATCGATCACCGCCAAGGGCATGCTCGCGTTGAACAAGGCGACCTCCGCCTTCATCGAACTCTGAACAGCGGCCGCTAGCGCTTTCGCCCCCGCGCACCGGCCTCGAAGCCGAGTTTCCGCATGGCCGCCCCCGGGCTGATCGCGGCCTTCGCATAGCCGGCCCACGGCGCGTTGCCGCGGTCGAGCCGGGTGTGGATGTTCCTCAGGTTCCACTGCGCGCCGCCCGTGAGCGTCGGCACCTCTTCCCAATCCACCGGCACCGACACGCCCATGCCCGGCCGCGCGCGCAGCGACCATGCGCAGACGGTGGTGGCGCCGAAGCCGTTGCGCAGGTAGTCGATGAAGATGCGGCCGATGCGGTTGCTCGGCCCGCTCTTGGCGACGAACATCTGCGGCAGCGTGCGGGCCATGTGGCGCACGATGGCCTGCGAGAAGTCCTTCACCGTGTCCCAGTCGTACTGCCGCTTGAGCGGCACCACCACGTGCAGGCCCTTGCCGCCGCTGGTCTTGCAGAAAGCTGGCAGGCCCAGCTCGTCGAGCACCACGCGCATCAGCTCGGCGGACTGCAGCACCATGGGCCAGCCCACGCCCTCGCCGGGGTCGAGGTCGAAGGTCATGCGGTCGGGCTTCGCGATCAGCGTCTTCACGCCGTTCCAGGTGTGGAACTCGACCACGTTCATCTGCGCCGCGCTCAGCAGGCCGAGCGGCCCCGCCACCTCGATCAGTTCGGGATGCGAGGGCCAGAGCGCGCGGTCGAGCTGCCGCACGCCGTCCATCTGGCCGGCCTCGACATGCTTCTGGAAGAAATGCTGCCCCGCGATGCCCTGCGGCGCGCGCACGAAGGACACCGGCCGGCCCTTCAGGTGCTCCATCATCAGCGGCGCGACGAGCCCGTAGAAGCGCACCACCTCCACCTTGGTGATGCCGGTGGAGGGATCGACCACGCGGTCGGCATGCGAGACCTTGAAGTTGGCGGGCATGGTGGCGGCAGGCGCGTCCTCGCGTGCCGCGTCGCGCGGTGCGGCGGGCTGGTGCACCGGCTTCTCGCGCACGATCGCCTTCGCCGGCTTGTCGGTGCGCACGCTGTGGAAGACCGGATGGCGCACGTGGCCGTCCTTGGTCCAGTCGGAGAAAGTCACCTCGGCCAGCAGTACGGGCTTGACCCAGTGCGCGCGGCGATCGTTCTCGGTCGGGTTCTTGAACGGCCGCTCGTCACTGCGCAGCGGCGTCAGCCTGTCGAGCATCTCGGTCAGCGAACGGCCGTTGAAGCCCGCGCCCACGGCACCGGAATAGACGAGGTCGCCCTTCTCGTCGTGCACGCCGATCAGCAGCGCGCCGATGCCCACGCGCGAGCCCTTGGGATCGGTGTAGCCGCCGATGACGAACTCTTGCCGGCGCGAGCACTTGAGCTTGATCCAGTCGGGCGAGCGGCGCGAGGCATAGGTGCTGTTCTTGCGCTTGCCGATGACGCCCTCGAGGCCGATCTTGCAGGCCGAGGCGACGATGTCCTCGGGCGGCGCGTCGAAGATCTCGCTGAAGCGGATCTCGGGCGGCGCCTTGGCGAGCAGCGACTGCAGCAGCGCGCGGCGCTCGAGCAGCGGCACACCCGTCAGGTCGAAGCCGCCATGGTGCGGCAGGTCGAACAGGAAGTAGACGATGTTGCGCGTCTTTTCGCTGTCGAAGGCATTCTGCAGCGCCTGGAAATCGGTGCCGCCGGATTCGTTGAGCACCACGATCTCGCCGTCGAGCCAGCACGGCGCGAGCTTCATGCGCTCGATGGCACGCACGAGGTGCGGCATGCGCTCGCTCCAGTCGTGCCCGTTGCGCGTGAAGAGCCGCACCGTGCCCTTGGCGTCGATGCGCGTGAGCAGCCGGTAGCCGTCGAACTTGATCTCGTAGATCCAGTTGCCCGGGTCGGGCGGCGGGCCGTCGACCAGCGTGGCCAGCAGCGGCGAGAGCTTGGCCGGCAGCGCTGCCTTCACCGCATCGGCCGGTGCGCCGCTCGCAGCGGCCTTCCCGCCGCGCCGCCGCGGTGCAGGGGCGGCGGCAGCCGACGCGGCCGGCGGCGCTGCCGCGGCGCCGGGCGTGGGCATGGGCATCTCGGCCACGCTGTCGGGAAACTGGTCGACCACGCTGAACTCGCTCGCGGGCCGCGCGTACTCGTCGTGCTCCTTGATCAGCAGCCACGCGTCCTGCTTGTCGTCCTGCTTGCCGTGCATGCGCACCAGCGCCCAACGGCCGCGCAGCTTGTAGCCGTGCAGCTCGAACTTGATGTGGCCCGCGCGGTAGGCCTTGCGTGCATCGCCAATCGGCGTCCAGGTGCCCTTGTCCCAGATGATGACCTTGCCCGCGCCGTACTGCCGCGCCGGTATCTCGCCCTCGAACTGGTTGTACGAGATGGGGTGGTCCTCCACATGCACCGCCATGCGCTTGTCGTGCGTGTCGTAGCTCGGGCCCTTGGGCACCGCCCAACTCTTCATCGCGCCGTCGAGCTCGATGCGGAAGTCGTAGTGCAGCCGCCGCGCCCAGTGCTTCTGCACCACGAACTGCAGCGTGCCGGGCAGCGAGGCACCGCCCTCCGCGGGCTCCGGCGTGACGTCGAAGTCGCGCTTCTCCTTGTAGCGCTTCAGGGGGTTGGCGCGGGCCATGGCGTGTCGGCCTTTCCGTCGGGTGGATGGCTGGCGGCATGGCGCTCCAGCAGCAGGTAGAGCCCGATGCCGCCGGCCAGCGGCAGCAGGTAGTAGAGCGCGCGGTAGGCCAGCACCGCCCCCATCAGCGTGCCCTGCCGCACCGTGCCCGAGAGCAGCGCGAGGTACACCGCCTCGAGCACGCCGAGGCCGGCCGGAATCGGCGTGACCACGCCGACGATCGAGGCCGCGAGCAGCACGCCCAGCGTGGTCGCATACGGCACCTGCTGGCCGAGCAGCAGGTACATCGCACCGCCCATCAACGCCCAGTTGGCAGTGGAGAGCGCGAGCTGCACCAGCGCGAGCTGCGCGGTCGGCAGCTCGATGCGCCGCCCGCGCACGACCCAGTGCCGCCCGTGCAGGAAGAAGCAGGCCACCACGTACGCGGCCGCCAGAAGGATCATCAGCACACCGAGGGCGCGGAACGCGTCCGCGCCGATGTGCGCCTGGCGCGGCGGCGTGATGGCGCCGCCCGCGAACAGGCTGCCCGCCAGCAGCCCGTAGCCGAGCCAGTTGGTCGCCAGGCTGATGCCGACGATCTGCGCCACCGTGGTTTCGTCGAGCCCGGCACGCGCATAGAGGCGCGCGCGCAGTGCGATGCCGCCCACCAGCGAACCGAGGTTGAGGTTGAAGGCATAGCTCGCGACCGCGATGGCCCAGGTGCGCCAGCGCTGCAGCCGATGGCGCGTGTGCCGCCTGCCGATCAGGTCGAAGCATCCGTAGAGCGCGTGGCTCAGCGTGGCGAGCCCCAGCGCCGCCAGCAGCACCGTCGCGGGATAGCGCTGCAGCGCCTGCCAGGCGCCGGCCCAGTCGACCTTGTGCGCATGCGACAGCAACAGGCCGAGCACCACCAGCCCGAGCGCCGGCAGCGCCCAGCGGCGGCAGCGGCGCCAGAGCGACTGTTTCTCCGCGACGGGAACCGCGGTGGGGAGCGTGGTGGCATCGCGGGTCATCGGGGGCCTTCCTGGAGCGCGGCGATCAGCGCCGCCAGATCGAGCGGCTTGAGCAGATGGTGGTGGAAGCCGGCGGCGGCGATGCGTTCCTTGTCGCCCTGCTGCCCCCAGCCGGTCAGCGCGACCAGGACGAGCCCGGAAAGCGCCGGATCGGCGCGCAGCCGGGTCGCGAGTTCGCAGCCGTCCATGCCGGGCATGCCGATGTCGAGGATCGCGATGCCGGGCCGCACGCCGTCCGCGACCATGCGCAGCGCCTCCTGGCCGCCGTAGGCCACGCGCGGCGCGGCGCCCAGCGATCGCAGCAGGTCGCCCAGCGCATCGGCCGCATCGCGGTTGTCGTCGACCACCAGCACGGCATGCGGCAGGGCCGCGGGCCAGCCACCGACGGCCGGCGGCGCGGCGGCGGGCAGGCCGCTTTCGCTGCGGCTGAGCGGCAGCCGCACGCAGAACATCGCGCCTTGTCCGAGCCCCGCGCTCAGGGCCTCGACGCTGCCGCCGTGCAGTTCGACCAGGCTCTTCACCAGCGTCAGCCCGATGCCCAGCCCGCCCTGCGCCGCCTTCGAGGTGCCGCTGACCTGCACGAACATCTCGAAGATCGAGGTCAGCATCTCGGGCGCGATGCCGGTGCCGTTGTCCCAGACCTCGACCACCGCATCGCGGCCCTCCTTGCGCGCGACGATCCGGATCCTGCCGCCGGGCATCGTGTACTTGGCCGCGTTGTTGAGCAGGTTCGAGAACACCTGCGTCAGTCGCACGCCGTCGCCGCGCACCACGAGCGGCGGGTCGCCGAGCTCCATGGCGAGCGCGTGCTTCGCCCCCTCGAGCAGGGGGCGGCTGAGTTCGACCGCGTCCTTGATCACCGCGTCGAGCGCGACGGCCTCCATGCGCAGCTCGATCTTGCCGCGCGTGATGCGCGACACCTCCATCAGGTCGTTCACCAGCCGCACCATGTGGTCGATCTGGCGGCCCATGAGTTCGTAGTAGCGCATCGCCTCGCCGGGCTCGTGCGGCTTTCGCATCAGCAGCGTGAGCGCGGTGCTCATCGGCGCGAGCGGATTGCGCAGCTCGTGCGCCAGCGTCGCGAGGAACTCGGTCTTGCGCTGGTCGGCCTCGCGCAGCCCGCCGAGCAGGTCGCGCATCTGGTACTGGCGGTTGCGTGCGCGCAGCACGGTGCGCGCCGCGCTGACCAGCGACGCCACCCGCATCGGCCGCTCGATCACGGTCACGTTCGCGAGCCGCTCCATCGCATCGGCAATGACGCGCGAATCCGCGCCCTGGCGGGCCAGCACGATGACCGGCAGGTCGGACCAGGGCGGCTGCGCGCCGAGCGCATCGATCAGCGAGGCGGCGGCCGGATCGGCCAGCACTTCTTCCGCGAGCATGATCGCGCCGGCGCCTTCTTGCAGGCCGCGCACCAGTTCGCCGAGGTTCGCGCAGGTGTGCGTCTCGACCTGCGCGCGCGCGAGCACGGCACTTGCCATGAACGCATCCCTCGAGGTGGCGGTGCGCAGCAGGATGCGCTGTTCGACGGATGCGGCAGGGGGACTCACGATGTGCTGCGCTGTGGGCTGTCGATCGGAACGGGCAGGCCCGTCAGGATGCCGCGGAAATGCCGCAGCGGCTCACCGACGTGCAGGCCGTCCGCGCCCATGGAGAAGTCGCGGATGGTGCGCTCGTGCGTACCGCCGCGCTTCTTCAGCACCGAGATCGCCTGGCGCACTTCGCCTTCGAGCTCGAAGTAGCGCAGCAGCACCACCGCGTCCGCGAGATAGCTCGCATCCACCGGCGTCTGCATCTGCGTGCCGATGAGGCCGTGCTGCGCGCCCACCAGCAGCGTGGCGACGCCGGCCTGGCCGAGGTAGGACAGCAGTTCGTGCAGCTGCGCGATCAGGAAGCGCTCGTCGGGCATGGCGTTGAGGTAGCCGTTGAGGCTGTCGATCACCACCACCGTGGCGTGCGACTGCGTCACCGCGAGCCGGATCAGGTGCACGAACTCGCCCGGCGACAGCTCGGCCGGATCGACCTGCCGCACCATGATGTGGCCCGAGTCGATGTGCGGCGACAGGTCCATGCCCATGCTCTGGCAGCGCGTGCGCAGCGTATGGATGCTCTCGTCGAAGATGAAGAGCGCCGCGCACTCGCCGCGCTTGGCCGCGGCAATCGCGAACTGCACCGCGACCGTCGACTTGCCGGTGCCCGGCGCACCGACGAACAGCGTGCTGGTGCCGCGCTCGATGCCGCCGCCCAGCAGCGCGTCGAGCGCCGGCAGGCCGCTCGGGATGCGCACCTGGTCCAGCGCGCCCGCATGCTCGGCCGCCACCAGGCGCGGAAACACGCGCAGGCCGCCGCGGTCGATGCGGTAGTCGTGGTAGCCGCCGCGGAACTGGTGGCCGCGGTACTTGCTCACCACCAGCCGGCGCCGCGCGGTGCCGTAGTCGGAGTTGATCTGCTCCAGGCGCAGCACCGCGTGCGCGATGCTCTGCACCTGCAGGTCGTGCTTCATGGCGGTCATGTCGTCGAGCAGCAGCACGGTGCACTGGCGGCCCGCGAAGAACTGCTTGAGCGCGAGGATCTGGCGGCGGTAGCGCAGCGAGCTGCCGGCCAGCAGGCGCAGCTCGGACAGCGAATCGAACACCACGCGCGAGGGCTTGATCACGTCGACGTCGGACAGGATCTTCAGCGTCGTTTCGCTGAGCTCGACCTCGGAGGGATGGAACATCGTGTACTGCTCGTCGGGCTCGAGCGCGGCTTCCGACGGCAGCATCTCGCGCACGTCGATGCCGCTCAGGTCCCAGCCGTGCGACTGCGCGACGCCGTGCAGCTCCTGCGCCGTTTCCGAGAGGGTGACGTAGAGCACCGACTCGCCGCGCTTCACGCCTTCGATCAGGAACTGCAGCGCGATGGTGGTCTTGCCCGCGCCGGGCGTTCCCTCGATCAGGTAGAGCCGGTTGGACGTCAGGCCGCCCCCGAGCACGTCGTCGAGGCCGGGCACGCCGACCTTCATCAGGCTTTCTTCCTGCATGGCCGCTCGGGCCGCGCCGTCGAATTTCATTGCTTCTTCCTCCATCGTCGGGACAGACAGTCCTTTTCTTCTGCCCTGTTCTGCTGGCCGCTCGCGGCCGGGTTGATCGCAGGAGGATTTGTATCAATGGCGACGAAGCTGTGGTTGTAGGGCATCACCCTTCTTCCGCAGAAGACAAAGCCACGGCACCGCGCGGTCCGGCGGGCTGCCTTGCGGCCGGGCGGCTCAGGACTTCGCCGGCGTCTTGCGTTCGGCGTCGCCGGGCTCCCGCAGCTTCTCGTTGCCGACCTTCTTCATCAGTTCCTCGCCTTCGGTGTCCCGGCCGTCGGTGGGCACGGACTCCTCCTGCGTGATCTCCGGTTCGTCGGTGGGGGCGCTCGCGGCGCGGGGGCGATGGGGTGTTGGGCATGGCGGTCTCCTGTGAGCGAGCCATCACCTTGGGACGCGGCCGCACGGCGGGCGCTCAGGCAATGGCGGCAACGGCCGTCAGCAAAGGCCGACGACGCCCGGCGCGCTTCAGGCGTGGCCGAGCGGCTCGACCGGCGCCTCGCTGGCCTCGATGAAGAGGCGCCGGATCATCGGGAAGCGCGCGCGCACCTGCTGCTCGATCGCGGCGATCGCATCGGCCGCCTCGCCGGTGGCAGTGCCTTCCTTGAAGTTCACGTCGACGATCGCCAGCACCTCGTCGGGGCCGATGTACATCGACAGCACGCGGCCGACCTCGTGCACGCTGGGCTGCTGCATCGCCAGGTCGCGGATCGCGCGTGCCGTCTCGGGCCGGATGCCCTCGCCGATGAGCAGCCCGCGCGCCTGGCTGATCAGCAGCACCGCCACGCCCGCGAGCAGGAGCCCGATCACCACCGAGGCGGCGCCGTCGAGCACCGGCATGTCGAGGCGGTGGCTCAGATAGATGCCGAGCGCGGCCACCAGGAGCCCGGCCAGTGCGGCCGAGTCCTCGGCGAGGACGGTGTAGGTCGTCGGATCCTTGCTCTGGTCGAGTGCGCGCCAGAACGGAACGCCGCGGGCCTCGCGCCGGAACTGGCGCAGCGCGATGAGGAAGCTCGTGCCCTCGAACAGCGCCGCCAGCGCGAGCACCACGTAGTTCCAGGTCGGGTCCCGCATCGGCTCCGGATGGCGCATGTGCTGGATGCCTTCGTAGAACGACACCCCGCCGCCGAGCCCGAAGATGAGCACCGCGACGATCAGGCTCCAGAAGTAGAGCTCCTTGCCATGGCCGAAGGGATGCTCGACCGTCGCAGGCCGCTGGCTGAGGCGGATGCCCACCAGCAGCAGCACGCCGTTGAAGGTGTCGACCGCCGAGTGGATGCCCTCGGACAGCATCGCCGAGCTGCCGGTGATGCCCGCGACCACGAACTTGGTGGCCGCGATCGCGACGTTGGCGGCGATCGCGCCGTAGATCGCGACCTTCGACTCGGCCATCAGCGGCTGCGGCCGGCGCCCGGTCCCGGCGCGTGGTCAGGGAAGGCCAAGGTAGATGCGGAGATCGTCCTTCATCGTGCCAGCCGAGGCCACCGCCATGCGCAGCCGCGCCTCGCTCACGCCGAACCACTTGGTCCAGTAGTCGACCTCCTTGAGGTCGGTGATGTCGATGCGCTCGTCGTCTTGCGGAATGCGGATCTCCATGTCGTCCAGCATCGGGCGTCTCCAGGCAGGGGGTTGAAACGAGACGGCAGTTTCGCTGCCGACCGGCGGGACCTTGCCAGCCGGATGCGATCGTTGATGCAGGACATTCTCTACACGCGCTCCGGCCGCAGCCAGCTTTGTTTCATCAAGACACCGGCCGCGGGCGGCGGCATGCAAAATAGCGCCCCTATGAAGATCGCCACCTGGAACGTCAACTCCCTCACCGCCCGGCTGCAGCATGTGCTCGACTGGCTCATTGCCAATCCGGTGGACGTGCTGTGCCTGCAGGAGCTCAAGATGAGCGACGACAAGTTCCCGCTCGACGTGCTCAGGTCCGCCGGCTACGAATGCGCGGTGTTCGGGCAGAAGACCTACAACGGCGTGGCGATCCTGAGCCTCGCGCCGCTGCGCGACGTGGCAAAGAACATCGGCGGCTTCACCGACGACCAGTCGCGCGTGATCGCGGCCACGGTCGACACCGCGGCCGGTCCGCTGCGGGTGGTGAACGGCTATTTCGTCAACGGGCAGGCGCCGGGCACCGACAAGTTCGCCTACAAGATGGGATGGCTGAGCGCGCTGCGCGAATGGCTGCGCGCGGAGATGGCGGCGCACCCGCAACTGGTGCTGCTCGGCGACTTCAACATCACGCCCGAGGACCGCGACAGCTACGACCCGGTGGGCCTGAAGGAAACCATCCACCACACCACCGAGGAACGCGAGCAGTTCAAGGGCCTGCTGCAGCTCGGCCTGGTCGACAGCTTCCGGCTCTTCGAGCAGCCCGAGAAGAGCTACTCCTGGTGGGACTACCGCATGCTCGGCTACCAGAAGAACCGCGGCCTGCGCATCGACCACATCCTCGTGAGCGAGCCGCTGGTGCCGCGCGCGAAGGGCTGCATCATCGATCGCGTGCCGCGCAAGTGGGAGAAGCCGAGCGACCATGCGCCGGTGGTGCTCGAGCTCGACCATGGAGCGACGGCGCCATGAACGCCCGCGCGCTTGCACTCGCCGCGTCGGTGCTGGTGCTGGCCGGCTGCTCCGCCCTCAAGCCGGCCGACAAGGCCGCCGACGGCACGCCGGGCGCTGCGACGACGCCGGCCGACGAGACGCCGGGCGCACGCAGCGAGGTGCCGACCGTGCGCCTGATCACCGCGCAGACGCCCGCCGTGCGGGCCTACCGCAAGACCGGTGCGCGCAAGATCTACAACACCTACGCGAAGCGCATCTACAAGGGCAAGATCCCGCCGCTGGTCTATGCGGTGGTGGTGGTCGAGACCGACATCGACGCGCAGGGCAACGTGCGCAACGTCACCTTCAGCCGCGTGCCGAGCCATGCGCCCGAAGTGCCGCCGATGATCGCGGAACTCATCAAGGGCGCCTCGCCGCTGCCGAACCCGGGGCGGCTCGGCGGTCACACCTATGTCGACACCTGGCTCTGGGACCGGAGCGGCAACTTCCAGCTCGATTCGCTGACGCTCGGCCAACGCAGCCGATAGTCTGGTCCACCCCCAGGCTGCGCGCACTTCGTGTCGCTTCGCCTCCCCCCTTCGAGGGGGCGATACCGGTGGACCGGCGGAGCCGGATCCACGGTATCTCTGGCTGGGGGCTGGGCCTCTCTTATTCGATGCCCAGTTCCTGGATCTTGCGGGTGATGGTGTTGCGGCCGATGCCGAGTTTCTGGGCGGCCTCGATGCGGCGGCCGCGGGTGTTGGCCAGGGCGGTGAGGATCAGGCGCGATTCGAAGCGGCGCGAGAGCGCGTCCCACACGTCGGTGCGGCCGGCGGCCAGCAGGGCCTGGGCTTCCATCTCGAGCCCGCTCTCCCAGCTGCTCGTGCCGACGAGGCCCTCCGCGGGCGGCTCGCCCGCGGCCGCGGCATGCGCGCTGTCGCGCTCGGCACCGGAGGGCTGCAGGACCGATGCGGACTGCTGGGGCGCGGCGGCGGTGGGATCGGGCGCGGCAGTGTGGCCTTCCGTGCCGGCCGAGCCGGCCATGACCTCGGGCGGCAGGTCCTTGGCCTCGATAAGCTGGGCCGGCGCCATCACCGTCAGCCAGTGGCAGATGTTCTCGAGCTGGCGCACGTTGCCCGGGAAGCTGAAGGCCGCGAGCCTGGCCAGCGCCGCGTCGGAAATGCGCTTGGGCTCGACGCCGAGCTGACGCGCGCTCACCTGCAGGAAGTGGCGCGTGAGCGCCGGCACGTCCTCGCCGCGTTCGCGCAGTGCCGGCAGCCGCAGGCGGATCACGTTGAGGCGGTGGAACAGGTCCTCGCGGAAACCGCCCTGCTTGACGCGCTGCTCCAGGTCCTGGTGCGTGGCCGCGATGACGCGCACGTTGGCCTTGACCGAGTTGTGGCCGCCCACGCGGTAGAAGTGCCCGTCGCTGAGCACGCGCAGCAGCCGCGTCTGCAGGTCGAAGGGCATGTCGCCGATCTCGTCGAGGAACAGCGTGCCGCCCTCGGCCTGCTCGAAGCGCCCGCGGCGCATGGTCTGCGCGCCGGTGAAGGCGCCGCGCTCGTGGCCGAAGAGCTCGCTCTCGAGCAGGTCCTTCGGGATGGCCGCGGTGTTGATCGCGACGAAGGGCCCGCTGGCGCGGGGCGAATGCTTGTGCAGCGCACGCGCCACCAGCTCCTTGCCCGAGCCCGATTCGCCGGTGATGAGCACCGTGACGTTGCTCTGCGAGAGCCGGCCGATGGCGCGGAACACGTCCTGCATGGCTGGCGCCTGGCCCAGCATCTCGGGCGCGGCGACCATGCGCTCTTCGGCCACTTCCTCGCGCTGGCTCTCGTCGACCGCGCGGCGGATGAGCTCGACCGCGCGCGGCAGGTCGAAGGGCTTGGGCAGGTATTCGAAGGCGCCGCCCTGGAAGGCCGAGACGGCGCTGTCGAGGTCGGAGAACGCCGTCATGATGATGACCGGCAGGCCGGGGTGCTTGGCCTTGATCTTGTCGAGCAGGTCGAGCCCGGAACCGCCCGGCATGCGGATGTCGCTCACGAGCACCTGCGGGCCCTGCTGCTCGTCCTCCGCCGCGAGCTCGAGCGCGGCCAGCACCTCGCGCGCGCTGGTGAAGCTGCGCGTGGGCAGGTCCTCGCGCAAAAGGGCCTTCTCCAGCACGAAGCGGATCGATTGGTCGTCATCAACTATCCAGATCGGCTTCATGCATCTCCTTGTCGGCCGGTGGCTGCTAGGGCAGCGGAATCAGTATCTTGAAATCGGTTCGGCCCGGGACACTGTCGCACTCGATCACGCCGTGATGCTGTTGCACGAAAGTCTGCGCCAGCGTCAATCCGAGCCCCGTCCCGCCTTCCCTGCCCGATACGAGCGGATAGAAGATGCGGTCCTTGATCGCGTCCGGCACACCCGGTCCATTGTCGATGACATGCAATTCCAGTGCCAATCGATACCACTGCTTGTTGAAGATCACCTGGCGGGCGACCCGCGTCTTGAAGGTGATCTGCGCATCGCCCGCGGCACGCCGTTCGGCGAGCGCCTGCGCCGCGTTGTGCGCGATGTTGAGCGTGGCCTGGATCAGCTGCTCGCGGTCGCCGCGGAACTCGGGGATCGAGACGTCGAAATCGCGCTCGATGTGCAGGTCGCGCGGAAACTCCGCCAGGATGACCGAGCGCACGCGCTCGCACACCTCGTGGATGTTGACGTCGCCCACCACGTGCGGTCGGCGGTGCGGCGCGAGCAATCGGTCGACCAGCGTCTGCAACCGGTCGGCCTCGTGGATGATGACCTGGGTGTATTCGACGAGGTCGCGCGACTCGACCTCCATCTGCAGCAGCTGCGCCGCGCCGCGGATGCCGCCGAGCGGGTTCTTGATCTCGTGCGCGAGGTTGCGGATGAGTTCCTTGTTCGCCTGCGCCTGGTCGAGCAGGCGTTCCTCGCGGTCCTGGCGCACCTGCTGCTCGAGCGGCGACATCTCGATGATCAGCTCGCCCGCCTTGTCGCCCTGCGCCAGCGTGACCTGCACCGGCATCAGCTCGTGGTTGATGCGGCGCAGGAAGGCTTCGTAGCGCAGCGTGGCGAAGTCGTTGCTGCGCGCGCCGTCGATGGCGGTGCGCAGCACCTGCGGCTCGTTGAAGCAGGCGCCGAACGGCGAGCCTTCGAGCGTGCGTCGCGAGGTGCCCAGCGCGTCCTCGAGCGCGGCGTTGGCGAACAGCACCGACCCCTCCGTGTTGACCACGGCGATCAGCGTGGACAGCAGGTCGAACGACTGGAAGCGTGGCGTGGCCTTGGCCGCCTTCTTCCCGAACACCATGGCTACTGCTTGGCCGGCAGGCGGCCGAGCTCGCGGCGGATGCCCGCGATGTCGCTCTCGTTGCGCGCCAGTTCGGCCTTCATTTCGGCCACGCGGTCGAGGTACTTCTGGTAGTTGCGGCCTTCGCTGCCCTGCTTCTCGGGCTCGCCGTTGTTGTATTCCTTCTGCAGTTCGGCCTGGCGGGCCTCGGCCTTGCGGAGTTCGGCCTCGAGCACCGCACGCGCTTCACCGTCGCGCGCGCGCTGGTCCACGCCTTCCACGCGCGGGCTGCCCGCGGGCGAGCGCGCCGCGCTCGGCGCCGAACTGCCGGTACCGGCGGAACCGCCACCGGAGGGCTTGGTGCCCTGCACGACGGTGACGTTGCCGCCTTCGAGCAGCTTGCAGCCCTTCTGCTGGGCGACCGTTGCGTTGTTGGTGTATTCGTTCCCGCAGCGCCACACGCGGTCCTGGGAGAGCGCGGGCAAGGCAGCGAGCGAACCGGCCACGAGAAAAATCAGGGAGGCGATCTTCATGGATGTGAGTGAATGGCAACAGACGGGCATTTTCATGCAATTCGACGCCACCGGTGACAGGATGTTCCGCACCAAGCAAAAAGGACGGCCGGGGCCGTCCTTTGCGCATCGTGCCCCGCGGACGGGGCATGCCGATCAGAGCGAGTAGTACATGTCGAACTCGACCGGGTGCGCGGCCATGCGGAAGCGCGTGACTTCCTGCATCTTGAGCTCGATGTAGGCGTCGATGTAGGCATCGGTAAACACGCCGCCCTTGGTCAGGAACGCGCGGTCCTTGTCGAGGTACTCGAGCGCCTGGTCGAGGCTGTGGCAGACGGTCGGGATCAGCGCGTCTTCTTCCGGCGGCAGGTGGTAGAGGTCCTTGCTCGCGGCTTCGCCCGGATGGATCTTGTTCTCGACGCCGTCGAGGCCGGCCATCAGCAGCGCGGCGAAGCCCAGGTACGGGTTCATCAGCGGATCGGGGGAAGCGCGCTTCGACGCGGCGGCCCTTCGGGTTGGCCACGAACGGGATGCGGATCGAGGCCGAGCGGTTCTTGGCCGAGTAGGCCAGCTTCACCGGGGCTTCGAAGCCGGGGACCAGGCGCTTGTAGCTGTTGGTGCCGGGGTTGGTGATCGCGTTCAGCGCGCGGGCGTGCTTGATGATGCCGCCGATGTAGTGCAGCGCGAAGTCCGACAGGCCCGCATAGCCGTCGCCGGCAAACAGGTTCTTGCCGTCCTTCCAGACCGACTGGTGCACGTGCATGCCCGAGCCGTTGTCGCCGACGATGGGCTTGGGCATGAAGGTCGCGGTCTTGCCGTAGGCGTGCGCCACGTTGTGGATCACGTACTTCTGCAGCTGGACCCAGTCGGCACGCTGGATCAGCGTGCTGAACTTGGTGCCGAGTTCCATCTGGCCGGCGTTGGCCACTTCATGGTGATGCACTTCGACCGGGATGCCGAGCGATTCGAGCACCAGGCACATTTCCGAGCGCATGTCCTGGAAGCTGTCGACCGGGGGCACCGGGAAGTAGCCGCCCTTGACTGCCGGACGGTGGCCGGTGTTGCCGTGCTCGTATTCCTTGTCGCTGTTCCAGGAGGCTTCTTCCGATTCGATCTTCACGAAGCAGCCCGACATGTCGTTCTTCCAGCGCACGCCGTCGAACACGAAGAATTCGGGTTCCGGACCGAAGTAGGCGGTGTCGCCCAGGCCCGATGCCTTCATGTAGGCCTCGGCGCGCTTGGCGAGCGAACGCGGGTCGCGCTCGTAGGGCTTGCCGTCGGTGGGGTCGATCACGTCGCAGGTCAGGATCAGCGTCGTTTCTTCGAAGAAGGGATCGATGTTGGCGGTGTTGGGGTCGGGCATGAGCTGCATGTCCGAGGCTTCGATTCCCTTCCAGCCGGCGATGGACGAGCCGTCGAATGCATGGCCCGAGGTGAATTTGTCTTCATCGAAAGCCGAGACCGGCACGGTCACGTGCTGTTCCTTGCCGCGGGTGTCGGTGAAGCGGAAGTCGACGAACTTGACCTCGTTTTCCTTGACGAGCTTGAGTACATCGGCGACGGTCTTTGCCATCAGTTTCTCCTGGTTGGATGGGTGGTTGGAAATACGGGGGACGGGGATGCAGTTTCTGTGCCATTGTCGCCCCTTCTTGGGGAGGCTCCGTGACCGCTGCGCACCCCCGAAATCGGGGTTGAAATCACCAAATTGGTGCAAATTGGGTCAGCGCACCAATTCCGGGCCGAGCTTCGCATCAAAGGCGTGCAGGCCTTCGATCAGCTGGGCATAGGCGGCGCCGAGCCGGGCCGGGTCGCCCTTGACGCCGAGTTCGATGTGGCGGCCGTATTCCGGATGGTCGACGCTCGGCAGGCTGAACACCTTGACGCCCTCGTGCGCGGCCTCGACCGCCAGCATCAGCGGCGTGAGCGTGGCTTCCATGGCGCCGAAGACGATGACCGAGCGTTCGGCCGACTGGCCGGTGGTGAACATGTCGGCGTAGCGGCTGTCGAGCACCGACTCGATCATCGGCCAGGCCATGACCGGGAAGCCCGGCACGAAATGGACGTGGTCGACGCTGAAGCCGGGGATCTTGTTGTAGGGATTGCGGATGATCGTCGCGCCCTGGGGGAACACGCCCATGTTGAGGCGGTGGATGTTGTCGGGACGATCGGCTTCGTAGGGCACGCCCTGCTCGCGCGCGGTGTCCTGCATGCGCTCGCGGATCAGGCGCTCGGCCTCGGGATGCAGTTCGAGCGGCCGGCGCAGTGCCTGCGCGGCGCATTGGCGCGTGTGGTCGTCGGGCGTGGCCCCGATGCCGCCGGTCGAGAACACCACGTCGCCCGAGGCGAAGGCCCGGCTCAGCGCGGCCGTGATGCGCGTGGGCACGTCGCCCACGTACTCGGCCCAGCCGAGCTGGAGGCCGCGTGCGGCCAGCAGCTCGATCACCTTGGGCATGTGCTTGTCGGCACGCTTGCCGGAGAGGATTTCGTCACCGACGACGATGAGGCCGAACGCACGGGTCATGGGGATTTCCATTGAGAAAGAACGGCCTGGTCGGCCCCGCCCTCGGACGCGCTGCCGGCGCCGGCAAGGGCCGCCGCGGCTTCGCGCTGCGCGCGCAATTGCGCCAGTGCGTCGAGGCAGTAGTGGGCGAACCAGAGCGCCGAGAAGGCGAACACCAGCGTGTAGATCCAGATCGCGAGCGGCACCAGCACGAAGAAGGCGGCGGCGAACAGCAGGCCCGAGGCCCAGACGATGCTCGGCGCCGCGCCCAGGTAGCCGCACAGCACGCCGATGCACAACAGCGGCAGCCGGTGTGCGCGCAGCAGCGCGGCGCGCTCTTCGGCACTGGCATGCTCGGCCAGCGCGTCGAAGCTCATCACGCGGTAGGTGAGCCAGCCCCAGATCAGCGGCGGCAGGATCAGCACCAGCGGCGGAATGAGCCAGAGCGGCATCGACACCACGAGTGCCAGCAGCGCCAGCACGGTCAGACCGAGCGAGCGCGCGACGCTGCCGAAAAAGGAAGCGCCCTTCTTGCGCTGGAGCGCCGGAAAGCGGCGGTCCGCCACCAGCGTGGTGAGCGGCCCCGCCATGAGCCCCGCCACGATCAGCAGCGACACCACCACGATGACCGGCGTGGCCGCGAAGACCACCACGAGCGGCGCGAGCACCGAGGTGACGTCGCCCGAGAAGAGGCGGCCGATCCAGCTCCAGAAGCTCGACAGCAGCGGCCAGGCGTCGAGCGCCTCGCGCGTCCACGCCACCGTCGCGTCCCAGAAGAAGTAGCCGAAGACGGCCGCCAGAAGCACCATCAGGCCGAGCGGCAGCAGCGACAGCACGATCACGCGCGGCAGCATGCAGTAGGCGACCGCGCGCCAGAAGGAGTCGAGGAGCAGGCGCATTGGGTGCGAAGGATAACCGCCCCGACCGGGGCCGGGCTCAGCCGCGCCCGGCCATGCGCTTCAGGCCCAGCCACTGCTGGGCCCAGAAGCCGCGCCCGTACTCGCGCACGCGGCCGTCGGCGCCCGGTTCGACCTGGTCACGGATGCCCGTGGGGTCGTAGCGGTTCTCGAAGTTCGCGGTGCCGAAGAGCATGTCCCACCACGGCAGCAGCACGCCGAAGTTGCTGCCGCCCAGCGTGTGGGCGCCGCGCGACTCGTGGCCCAGGCCGATGCTGTGGTGCAGCCGGTGGAAGCGCGGGCTGATCCACAGCCGCTCGCCGATGGCGCCGAAACTCAGCCGCAGGTTGGCATGCTGCAGGCTCTCGCTAAGCTGCGTGAAGGCCACGAAGGCGATGAACTGCCCCGGCGCCACGCCGATCAGCTGCGCGACGACGACGATGAGCGTGTCGTGCAGGACGTCGTCGAGCAGGTGGTTGCGGTCGTCGCTCCACATCGTCATCTGGCGCTGCGAGTGGTGCAGCGAATGCAGGCCCCACCACCACCTGAACTGGTGCTGGCCGCGGTGGATCCAGTAGCCGACCAAATCGAGCACCACGAGGTACATCGCGAAGGCGATCACCGGCACGTCGGTCACGCCGGGCCAGAGTTCGTCCAGGTGCAGCGTGCCCCATCCCGCGATGCGCAGGCTGCCGATCGCCTCGTCGAACACCGGCTCCAGGGTGAAGAACATCGCGAGCCGGAACAGGCCGAGCCGGTGGATCAGCGTGTAGAGCACGTCGGTGCGGATCGCGCGGCGGTCGGTCACCGGCTCGACCGCGCGCCAGCGCTGGAGCGGCCCGATAACCGCCAGCAGCACCAGCACCTGGATCAGCCCGACCAGCAGCCAGCCGGTCGCGTCGAACGCGTCCTCGGTCCAGCCGCCGAGGCCGACCGCGTAGACCAGGGGCTGCACCAGCGTCTCGAAGAACCAGCCCTGCAGCGCGGAAAACGCATCCGTCAAACGATCGATCACGGCAGCGGCCTCAGGAATGCGATGCGATCCAGTCGCGGTACTGCGGATGCCGGCGCAGCGTCTCGAAGCAGAAGCCCTTGGCCTTGAGGCCGACGATCAGCGGTTCGAGGTTGGCCGGCGCCCACGGATCCTTGCGCGACCAGATGCCGAGGTGCGCGAGCAGGATGTCGCCGGGACGGATGGTGTCGAGCGCCTGCGCGAGCAGCTTCTCGTTGCTGAACTTCTCGCTCGGCAACTCGTCGCCCAGGAAGCCCGCCGGCGACCAGCCCACGTGCTCGAAACCGCAGGCCTTGGCGGCAGCGAGCAGGCGCGGCGAGGTCTTGCCGCCCGGCGCGCGGTAGAGCGGCAGCGGTTTCCTGCCGGTGATGCTTTCGAGCCGCTCGGAGGCCTTGGCGATGTTGCCGCAGTACTCGGCGGCGCTCCAGGTGAACTCGCGCCCGGCGAGCGCCCCGGCCGACGGCCGGATGCGGAAGCTCGGCTCCACGCCCTTGAGGTCGCCGCGCCAGTAGGCATGGTCGTAGGTGTGGGAGGCGAACTCGTGGCCCTCGGCCGCCCTCGCCTTCCACCACGGCGCCCAGTGCCGGTCGAGGCTGTCGCCGCCGTCCTGGGTGCGCTCGGCCGCGGCGAAGAAGGTGACGCGCACGTTCTGGCGCTTGAGCACGTCGGCCACGAGGTCGGCGATGCCCATGTGGCCGGTGTCGAAGGTCAGGTAGACGGGCTTTTCGCATGCGGCGCCCTGCTGCGCCCAGGCCGAAAAAGGCACCGGGCCGCAGGCGGCCACGGCCAGAAGCGCCGCCAGCGCGCGCACGCGCAGGCGGCGTGCGGGCTCAGGTCCTCTTCGCATGGTCCAGGGTCCAGACGCCGTGCGGCGAACGGCCGACGTTGACCTGGCGCACCAGCTTCTGGCTCACGAGGTCGATCACGCTGAGCTTCTTGGCCCAGCGCGAGGTCACGTAGAGCGTCTTGCCGTCGGCCGACACGTCCATGCAGTCCGGACCGCCCGGCACGGCGTAGGTCGCCGTGACCTTGAGCGTCGTCAGGTCGATGCGGCTGATGGAATTGGCCACCCGGGTTGCTCACGAAAACGCTCTTGCCGTCGCCGGCGGCGCGGAAGGCGTGCGCGCCCTTGCCGGTCGGGATCTTGCCCACGAGCTTGGGCTCCGGCCCCGCCACGTCGAACACCTGCACGCCGTCGCTGCCGGTCAGGCCCACGAGCAGGGTCTTGTCGCCATGGGCGCCGTAGATGTCGGCCGGCATCGGCCCGGTGGCGGTGCGCCAGCGGATGGTCTGCGTCGGCAGGTCCACGGCGATCAGTTCGTCGCTGTCCTGCATCGTGACGTAGGCGATGGTGCTGGTCCGGTCGATCCAGATGTGGCTCGGCGTCTTGCCCGTGGGAATGCGCTTGGCGAGCTTCAGGTCCTTGCCGTCCCAGTGGTAGACGTCGACGTGGTTCAGGCGGTTGCCCGCGGTCACGAACCACTTCATGTCGCGCGAGAACTGCAGCTGGTAAGGGTCGACGATCCCGTAGACCACGCGCTGGACCTCGGCGGTGCGCGGATTCACGAAAGTCAGCGAGTCACCGGCCGAATTCGCCACGATGACCGACTTCTCGTCCGGCGTCATGTAGATGTGGTGCGGCTCCTTGCCGGTCGGGATGCGCTGCTTCTCGGTCCAGTCGACAGGGTTGATCACGCTGACGCTGGCATCGAGCGAATTGAGCACGAAGATCGGCGGCGGCGGCTCCGGCGGCGCCGCGACGGCGGCGGCCGGGGTCAGGAAGGCGGTCGCGAGGCTCAGGCAGGCGTACAGCAGGGCCGCGGCGCGGCCGGTCGGGCGGGCAGGAAAACGCAAGGGAAGTTCCGGAAAAAGGCTTCAAATGTTAACGATCGGAGCCGACCGCCGGCTGACCGCCGAACCCTCGAATTCGCAGTTATTTCGCCGGCGCGCGCAAGGCGGCGACTTCGGCCGCCTCGAGCCAGCGCCACTGGCCGGGCGCCAGGTCGTCGGGCAGCGCCACGGTGCCGATGCGCGAACGATGCAGCGCCTCGACCCGGTTGCCCACCGCGGCCAGCATGCGCTTGACCTGGTGGTACTTGCCTTCGGTGAGCGTGAGCCGCAGGTGCAGCGGCCCGTCGGATTCGCAGGCGGCGGCGCGCACCGGCTTCGGGTCGTCGTCGAGCACCACGCCGGCCAGCAGCCGGTCGATCTGCGCCGGGTCGACCGGATGCTTGGCGGTGACCTCGTACACCTTGGGCACGTGGTGCTTCGGCGATCCCATCTTGTGGATGAACTGGCCGTCGTCGGTCAGCAGCAGCAGGCCGGTGGTGTCCTGGTCGAGCCGGCCGATGGCCTGCACGCCCTGCACCGCGCCCTTGTTGGGCCGCAGGCGCAGCGGGGACGGCAGCAGCGTGTAGATGCTCGGATAGGTCGAAGGCTTCTGCGAGCACTCGGTGCCGGCCGGCTTGTGCAGCATCAGGTAGGCCTTCTCGTGGTAGGCCCACTCGGTGCCCTGCACCGTGAAACGCAGCCCTTCGGGCTCCAGGTCGGCGAAAGGATCGTCCGCCAGCTCGCCCGCGATGCGCACGTGGCCTTGCTGGATCAGCCCCGCGCACACGCGCCGCGTGCCGAAGCCCTGGGAATAGAGGATGTCTTGCAGATGCATGGAAAACCGAAAAAGGCGGCCGGAGGCTCGTGCCCGCGGCCGCCCCGGAGTGTCTCAGGCTTTCAGTAGCCCGCCGCCAGACCGGTATTGCGGCGCGGATCGTTGGCGCCGTAGAAGCGGTTGTTGCCCACCGGCTTGCCACCCAGCGAGGGCGCGCCGACGAGGATCGCCGCCATGTGGTTGGCGGGTTGCGGCACGCCCAGGTTGTGGCCCATGTCGGTCAGGATCTTGCGGGTGTCGGGACTGAGCGCGAAGGTCTCCACGTTGGTGACGTCGGGCAGCCACTGCTGGTGGAAGCGCGGCGCGTCCACCGCCTCCTGCACGTTCATGCCGTAGTCCACCACGTTGAGGATCGTGTGCAGCACGGCCGTGATGATGCGGCTGCCGCCCGGCGTGCCGACCACGAACACTGGCTTGCCGTCCTTGCTGACGATGGTCGGGCTCATCGAGCTCAGCGGGCGCTTGCCGGGCTCGATCTTGTTGGCTTCGCCCTGGACCAGTCCGTAGATGTTGGGCACGCCGACCTTCGAGGTGAAGTCGTCCATCTCGTTGTTGAGCAGCACGCCGGTCTTGTCGGCCGTGACCTTGGCGCCGAACCAGTCGTTCAGCGTGTAGGTCACCGAGGCCGCGTTGCCCCACTGGTCGGTGATCGAGTAGTGGGTGGTGTTGCTGCCTTCGTGCGGCGGCACGCCCGGCTTGATGTCCTTCGAGACCCCGGCCTTCTTCGGGTCGATGGCGGCGCGGATCTTCTCGGCGTAGCCCTTGTCGAGCAGGCGCTCGAGCGGGTTCTTCACGAAATCGGGGTCGCCGAGGTAGCTGTTGCGGTCCACGTAGGCATGGCGCATGGCCTCGATCTGGTAGTGCACCGACTGCGCCGACCGGAAGCCCAGCTCCTTGAGCGGATAGCCTTCGAGGATGTTGAGCATCTCGCAGATGATCACCCCGCCCGAGCTCGGCGGCGGCGCCGAGACGACCCGGTAGCCGCGGTAGTCGCACTCGACCGGCGCCAGCTCGCGCGTCCTGTACTGGTCGAGGTCGGCCTGCGTGATGATGCCCTTGCCGGCCTGGCTCGACGCCACGATCGCCGCGCCGACCGGTCCCTTGTAGAAGCCGTCCACGCCCTTGGCGCTGATCGCGCGCAGCGTCTTCGCGAGGTCCTTCTGCACCAGCTTCTGGCCGACCGCGAAAGGCTCGCCCTGGTTGAGGAAGATCGCGGCCGAGGCCGGGTCCTTCTTGAAGTCGTTGGTCGCGGTCAGCAGCATGTCGACGTCGCCCTGCTCCAGCGCGAAGCCCTTCTCGGCCAGCTGGATCGACGGCGCGATCAGGTCGGCGCGCTTCATCGTGCCGTACTTCTCGCGCGCGTACTCCATGCCGGACACGGTGCCGGGCACGCCGACCGCGAGGTGGCCGTGGGTGCTCAGGCCCTTGACCACGTTGCCGTCCTTGTCGAGGTACATGTTGGCCGTGGCGGCCAGCGGCGCCTTCTCGCGGAAATCGAGGAAGGTCTTGCGGCCGTCGGCGAGCTGCAGCGTCATGAAGCCGCCGCCGCCGAGGTTGCCCGCGGCCGGATACACCACCGCCAGCGCATAGCCCACGGCGACCGCCGCATCCACGGCATTGCCGCCGCGCTTGAGCACGTCGACGCCGACCTTGGTGGCGAGATGCTGTGCGCTCACGACCATGCCGTGCTCGGCAGCGACGGGCGCCTGCGAGGCCGCGTGGGAGGCGCCGGCGCCCGCCAGCACGAGCGCGGCCGCGACGGCGGCGCGCAATTTCGGGGTCCAGTGGATTGGCTGCATGTCGGAAGACCTCCTTGGAATGGAATGAGGACGGATGGAACAGGAGAAAACGACGGCTGCCGGTCAGGCGACGAGCAGCGCCTTGCGCCGCAGGTCCTTCAGGCCCTGCGCCACCTGCTGGCGCGCGAAGTCGTCCAGCAGCTTCGGATCGGTCAGCGGCCTGTCGTTCTGGACGAAGCGCAGCCGGTCGGCACGGACTTCGGCCGCCAGGTGCGCCGCCAGCATCTCGTGCGAATGCGTCCCGTCGAGCAGGGGCAGCAGACTGCGTTCGAGCGGCGACAGCGCCACGGCCTCGTGCCACTGGTTGCAGACGGTGGCCGGCTGCTGTCCGGCCGACGCCGCCACGGCAGGCGCCGTGCGCACCGACGGCAGTGCCCGCGGCAGGGCGGACACCTCCGCGGCAGCCGGTACCGGCGTGCGACGGATGCGCACCGCACCGAGGATCACCAGTTCCTCGAGCATCGCCAGCACGGCCGGCTCGGCCGAGGCGCGCAGCGCCCCTGTGCGCTCGATCACCGCGGCGAGCAGCGCCTCGAACGGCAGGCTGGCCGGATAGTGCGCATCGAGCACCTGCGCCAGCGCCTTCTGCACCGGCAGGCGCAGCACCATCGACACGTTGCGCAGCGCCGTGCAGGGCTGCTCGCCCGCATCGAGCGTCGGACCGCGACCGTCGGGCGTGGCGAACACGCCGGCGAACTCGAAAGCGCGGATCCGCGCCGCATCGAGGCGATAGCGGATGTTGGCGGCGCGCTCCTGCTTCACCAGCAGCGTCTGGCGGAAGGTGCGATTGACCAGGAAGTCGAGGTACTGCTCCATCAGGATCTGGCTGCCGCCGCACTCGCGCAGCAGCGGCTCGCGGACCTTCTCGCCGTAGTTCTGCACGAACATCGTCGAAGGTTCGGCATCGGCCAGATAGGCGAGCCCGTGGCCCGCCGCCCGCTGCGCGAACTCCTTGAAGTAGCAGGGCGAGTTGCAGGGCTCGAGAAACTCGTGCAGCAGGTAGTAGCCACTGGCGCTGCGCACGATCGGCATGGTTTCGTCGAGCGTCTTCTTGAGCACGCTGTCGGGCCGCGCCGACTGCTCGAGGAATTCGAGCATGCCGCGCGCGTAGGCCAGCTTTTCTTCCGGCGTGTCGCGTGGACCGCCGCGCAGGATCATCGCGTCGCGCACGATCTCGCGCGCCTTCCAGCCCGGATAGACGTTGTAGCTCACATAGGCCACGCCCTTCGGCGCGAGGTTCTCGGCGCACACGCGCAGGATCGCGTCCTGCACCGGCCCCGGCACCCAGCTGTACACCCCGTGGCAGACGATGTAGTCGAACTGGCCGAACGACGCATCCACGTCGGCGAGATTGAAGCTGCGCAGCGCCACGTTCGCAAGGCCCGCCCGATCGATCGCGGCGACGCCCTCTGCCACCTGCACGCGCGAGAGATCGAGCCCGAGCGCCTGCGCCTCGGGATGCCGCGCCGCGAACGGGATCAGGTTGCCGCCGGCCGCGCAGCCGAGCTCCAGCACGCGCGCCCGTGCGGGCGGCGGCGCATCGAGGCCGAACAGGAAGGCGATGGCTTCGAGGTGCTCGATGGCCGACTGGGGGAACGGATGCGACTCGTACGGCACCGCGTCGTAGTAGCTCGTGAGCGTCGAAATCGATGTGTCGGGCACGGCGTCCTTTGATGGATCGAGGCGGCCGGCGGCGGCGCCCTGTCGAGGAGTGATCGCGGTCGCGGCAGGCGCGACCGGGCTTGCCGACTATAGCTTTGCGCCGGGGCAAAACAAGGCCGTACGACGCTTGTGCCGTCCTCAACCGATCTTGGGGAGTCCGAATCCGAAGCCGAAGCCCGTGCCGCTCTTCGCGGGCCTGCGCGGCTCGGCTTCCGGTTCGCGGGGACCGAGGTCGAGATCGTCGATCATTGCCTGCAGTTCGAGCAGTCCGGCCGCCATCGCCGCCTGGTAGGTCTTGACGGCCCGGCGCTGCCGGCCCAGCACCTGCCAGCGCTCGTCCTCGAGTTCGACCAGGCGCCAGCGGTAGGCGCCCTCCTCGTCCTCGGTGACCGTGACGGCGATGTTTCTGAGTGCGGGCATGGGCCCGACGATCGTGCACGGCGGTGTGCCGAGCCGTCGGACGAGGGCCACTTCTGTCGAGAGTGCCGCCTGGCGCTCCAGAAAAAAGGGCCGCTTCGAAGGAAGCGGCCCTGAGCTGGATGAATATGGTGGAGCTGGGGGGATTTGAACCCCCGTCCGCAAGCCTTCTTCGCGCAGTTCTACATGTTTAGCGATCTGTTTTGGATCTCGCTTCCGATGTCGCGCAGTCGCACGCTACACCGGACGCCAGCACCCTATTTTCTCGCCCCGACCCAAGGTACCCGGATCGGAGCCAGCCCATGTAATTATCCTTGCAGCCGGGAGGTCAGGATCGCTCCAGACCCCCTTGCCCAGCCCATCGGCCAACTGTTGCAAGGCTCACTGGCAATTAAGCAGCGAGTGCGAAACGTTCGTCGTTTGCAGTTAGTTTGTTTGAATCTGTTTTACGAGCGCATTCAGCTCGACATGCCCCGCTGCGATTCCGAACCCACGTCGAAACCAGTGCAGCCCCAAGCCGACCATTTTAGGCCGGATCGAGAAACTTCAAGAGCTCCAGGGGTGAAGAGATCGCGGCATCGGCATTCCAGAGCGTGGCGTCGGCCTGCGGGCCCATGTAGCCGTAGGTGGCTGCGATGGTTCGCATGCCCGCGGCACGGCCGGCGATGATGTCCCGCTCGTCGTCGCCGACGTAGATGCAGGCGTCGGCGGGCACTTCAAGGCGCCTCGCCGCCTCGTACAGCGGCTCCGGATGCGGCTTGGAAAAGGGCGTGGAGTCGCCGCTCACGATGGCACCCGCGCTGCCGAAGAGCGGAATCGCACGCGTGAGCGGAACGGTGAAACGCGCCGACTTGTTGGTGACCACGCCCCAGGCGAGCCCGCGCGCACGGATCGCGTCGATGAGCGCCGGCACGCCGTCGAACACCTGCGTGTTGAGCAGCATGCGGTTTTCGTAGGCCTTGAAGAATTCCTCCCGCAGTTCGGGAAACTCCGGCGAATCGGGCGTGATGCCGAACGCGACGCCCAGCATGCCCCGCGCACCGGCGCCGGCCATGAAGCGGTAGCGCTCGAGCGGGTACGACGCCAGGCCGCGGTCGGTGCGCATCTTGTCGGCCGCCGCGCCCAGATCGGGCGCGCTGTCGATCAGCGTGCCGTCGAGATCGAACAGCACGGCGCGAATGACGGCCCCGCTCACGCCGGCGATCCCGTCGTGCCCGGCTTCTGCGTGGCGAACATGTAGTTGACGCTGGTGTCCGCGCTGAGCCAGTAGCGACGCGTGAGCGGGTTGTGTTCCATGCCGCGCGTGTGCCGCAGGTCGAGGCCGGCCGCACGGCAGTGGTTGGCCAGTTCGCTGGGCCGGATCAGCTTGGCGTATTCGTGCGTGCCGCGAGGCAGCATGCCGAGCACGTATTCGGCGCCGACGATCGCGAGCATGAAGGACTTCAGGTTGCGGTTGATCGTGGAGAAGAACACCCATCCGCCGGGCTTGACCAGGGTGGCGCAGGCCTGGACCACCGACGCGGGCTCCGGCACGTGCTCGAGCATTTCCATGCAGGTTACGACGTCGAAGCTCGCAGGCTGCTCCGCCGCGAGCGCCTCGGCGCTGATCTCCCGGTACTTGACGCCGCTCGTGCCGGCCTCGATCGCATGGAGGCGGGCCACCTTGAGCGCCTTGCTGGCGAGGTCGATGCCGAGCACGTCGGCGCCCTTTCTCGCCATCGAGTCGGCAAGGATTCCGCCGCCGCAGCCGATATCGAGCACCTTGCGCTGCGAAATCGGCGCAATTCCGTCAATCCATTCCAGCCGCAGCGGATTGATTTCGTGGAGCGGGCGGAATTCGCCGTCCATATCCCACCAGCGATGGGCCAGTTCCGAAAACTTGGCGAGTTCCGCCGGGTCGGCATTCACTTGGTCAGTCATGCCGAGATTATGAAACGGCAGGCATAAAAAAACCCCGCCGAAGCGGGGTTCCTTTTAGCGATTCAATCGAATCAGCGGGTAGCGCGGGTGCCGACCACTTCGATTTCCACGCGGCGGTTCTTGGCGCGGCCTTCCTTGGTGCGGTTGTCAGCCACAGGCTGCTTCTCGCCCTTGCCTTCGGTGTAGACGCGGTTGCGTTCGATGCCCTTCGAGACCAGGAAGGCCTTGACGGCTTCGGCGCGACGCACCGACAGACGCTGGTTGTAGGCGTCCGAACCGATCGAGTCGGTGTGGCCGACGGCGATGATCACTTCGAGGTTGACGTCACGGATCTTCTCGACCAGGTCGGTCAGCTTCGCGCGGCCTTCGGGCTTGAGGACCGACTTGTCGAAGTCGAAGAAGGCGTCGGCGGCGAAGGTCACCTTCGAAGCGGCCACTGCGGGAGGTGCAGCGGGAGCGGGAGCAGCGCCAGGAGCAGCCGGAACCGCGGCGGGGGCAGCAGGAACCAGGGCACCGTCGCAACCAGCGGCAGCGGTGGCGGGCGTCCAGTTGGCATCGCGCCAGCACAGTTCGTTCGTGCCGTTCTTCCAGACCAGTTCGCCGGTGCCGTTTTGCCAGTTGTCAATCGTAGGACCGCCATTCGCAGCGGTGACACGGGTCTGCGCGCCGGCGGCAGTGGCGAGCGCAGCGACTGCAAACATCATCGCCACTTTATTCAGTTTCTTCATGGTTCTCCTCTTGGGGAAAAAGCCGCAGCCGCGCTGCGAATCAAGGACGCTTTAAGTGACCACCACCCAAAACGTTGAGGCGATTGTGCCATAGGGTCTTTGGCAAACAGGCCGCCGGACGCCCGCGAAGCGTAGGACGGAGGCGGAATAGCGGCCTTGTGTTGCGGCGGAGCGACACCCCTCAGAGCGTAAAATTTCGCCTTCTGCCGCCCAGCCTCTCCGCTCAATGACCTCTTTCGCCAAAGAAACCCTGCCCATCAGTCTCGAAGAGGAAATGCGCAGCAGCTATCTCGATTACGCCATGAGCGTGATCGTGGGCCGGGCGCTGCCCGATGCGCGCGACGGCCTCAAGCCGGTGCACCGGCGCGTGCTCTACGCGATGCACGAGCTCAACAACGACTGGAACCGGGCGTACAAGAAATCCGCCCGCATCGTGGGCGACGTGATCGGTAAGTACCACCCGCACGGCGACCAGTCGGTCTACGACACGATCGTGCGGCTGGCGCAGGACTTCTCGATGCGCCACATGCTGGTCGACGGCCAGGGCAACTTCGGGTCGGTCGACGGCGACAACGCGGCCGCAATGCGGTATACGGAAATCCGGCTGGCCAAAATTGCGCATGAAATGCTGGCCGATATCGACAAGGAAACGGTCGATTTTCAGGACAATTACGACGGCTCCGAAAAAGAACCCAGGGTTCTTCCGAGCAAGCTGCCGAATTTGCTGGTGAATGGCTCCGGCGGTATTGCCGTCGGCATGGCGACCAATATTCCGCCGCACAATCTCAATGAGGTGGTCGACGCCTGCCTCTACCTGCTGCGCAATCCGCAGGCGAGCATCGACGAACTGATGGAAATCGTGCCGGCGCCCGACTTCCCCACCGCCGGCATCATCTACGGCATCAACGGCGTGCGCGACGGCTACCGCACCGGCCGCGGCAAGGTGGTGATGCGCGCCAAGTGCCACTTCGAGGACATCGACCGCGGCCAGCGCCAGGCGATCATCGTCGACGAGCTCCCCTACCAGGTCAACAAGAAGACGCTGCAGGAGCGCATGGCCGAGCTGGTGCACGAGAAGAAGATCGAGGGCATCAGCCACATCCAGGACGAGTCCGACAAGTCGGGCATGCGCCTGGTGATCGAGCTCAAGCGCGGCGAAGTGCCCGAGGTGGTGCTCAACAACCTCTACAAGCAGACGCAGCTGCAGGACACCTTCGGCATCAACATGGTGGCGCTGGTCGACGGCCAGCCGAAGCTGTGCAACCTGAAGGACCTGATCGAGGTCTTCCTGCAGCACCGCCGCGAGGTGGTCACGCGGCGCACGGTCTTCAACCTGCGCAAGGCGCGCGACCGCGGGCACGTGCTCGAAGGCCTCGCGGTGGCGCTCGCCAACATCGACGACTTCATCGCGATCATCCGCAACGCGCCGACGCCGCCCGTGGCCAAGGCCGAGCTCATGAGCCGCAGCTGGGACAGCAAGCTCGTGCGCGAGATGCTCACGCGCAGCCGCGCCGACGGCGGCGTGGTCAATGCGGACGACTACCGCCCCGAAGGCCTCGAGCGCGAGTTCGGCATGGGGTCCGACGGCCTCTACCGCCTCTCGGAAACGCAGGCCCAGGAAATCCTGCAGATGCGCCTGCAGCGCCTGACCGGCCTCGAGCAGGACAAGATCGTGGCCGAGTACAAGGAAGTCATGGCCGAGATCGACGACCTGCTCGACATCCTGGCCAAGCCCGAGCGCGTGTCGGTCATCATCGGAGAAGAGCTCGGTGCCATCAAGCAGGAGTTCGGCCAGTCGAAGCTCGGCGCGCGCCGCAGCCTGGTCGAGCACAGCGCCTACGACCTCTCGACCGAAGACCTGATCACGCCCACCGACATGGTGGTGACGCTCTCGCACAGCGGCTACATCAAGAGCCAGCCGCTCAACGAGTACCGCGCGCAGAAGCGCGGCGGCCGCGGCAAGCAGGCCACCGTCACGAAGGAAGACGACTGGATCGACCAGCTCTTCATCGCCAACACGCACGACTACATCCTGTGCTTCTCGAACCGCGGCCGGCTCTACTGGCTCAAGGTCTGGGAAGTGCCGGCCGGTTCGCGCGGCTCGCGCGGGCGTCCGATCGTCAACATGTTCCCGCTGCAGGAAGGCGAGAAGATCAACGTGGCGCTGCCGCTGACCGGCGAGAAGCGCAACTTCCCGGCCGACCAGTACGTCTTCATGGCCACCTCGATGGGCACCGTCAAGAAGACTGCGCTCGACGAGTTCAGCAACCCGCGCAAGGCCGGCATCATCGCTGTCGACCTCGACGCGGGCGACTACCTGATCGGCGCCGCGCTGACCGACGGCAAGCACGACGTGATGCTGTTCAGCGACGGCGGCAAGGCGGTGCGCTTCGACGAGAACGACGTCCGTCCGATGGGCCGCAATGCGCGCGGCGTGCGCGGCATGATGCTCGAGGAAGGCCAGGGCGTGATCGCCATGCTGGTGGCCGAGGACGAGCAGCAGAGCGTGCTCACCGCCACCGAAAATGGTTACGGAAAGCGCACAAGCATTACCGAGTACACGCGTCATGGCCGCGGAACCAAAGGCATGATCGCGATTCAACAGAGTGAGCGCAACGGCAAGGTCGTTGCCGCCACCCTCGTGCATGCGGACGATGAGATCATGCTCATCACCGACAAGGGCGTGCTCGTGCGCACCCGGGTTGCCGAGATTCGCGAGCTGGGTCGCGCGACGCAGGGCGTCACGCTGATCGGGCTCGACGAAGGCGCCAAACTCAGCGGGCTGCAGCGTATCGTCGAAAACGACGCGAACGGCGAAAGCGAGCCGGGCGCAGACGATACTTCCACATCTTCAACGGAGAATCCTCAGTGAAAAATATCAAGCTCGCACTTCTGACCGCCGCACTGGCCGGCAGCTCGATGGCCGCCATGGCCCAGGACAAGGCCACGCTCATCAAGCAGTTCATCGACGTGCAGCGCCCTGGCATCGAGTCGCTCGCCCGCGGCCTGATCGAGCAGTCGAGCGCCCCGATCGCGCAGGCCGGTTCGCAGTACCTGCAGACCCAGGTGCCCGAGGCCAAGCGCGAAGCCGCCGCCAAGGCCGCCGACGCCGAGCTCAAGAAGTACTTCGACGAGTCCTACCCGATCGTGCGCGACAAGGCCGTGCAGCTGGCGCCCGCCGCCCTCACGCCGCTGCTCGAGCAGAACTTCAGCGAAGACGAACTCAAGCAGCTGCTCGCCTGGATCAACTCGCCGCTCAGCAAGAAGTACCAGGATCTCAACCCGAAGATGCAGACGGCGCTGACCGAGAAGCTCGTGACGGAAACGCGCGCGACGATCGAACCGAAGATGCGCGCGCTCGACGAGAACGTCGCCAAGGCGCTCGGCGCGCCGACCGGCGGCTCGCAAGGCGCCGCGCCCGCCAAGGCCCCGGCCAAGTCTTCCTCTTCCAACAACAAGAAGTGACGTGACCCCGCAGCAGCCCACGCCAGCCGGCACCCGTCCGTACAACTTCTCCGCGGGTCCGGCCGCGATGCCGGAGGCGGTGCTGCAACGCGCCGCCGCCGAGATGCTCGACTGGCAGGGCAGCGGCATGAGCGTGATGGAGATGAGCCATCGCGGCAAGGAATTCGGCGCCATCTGCACCCAGGCCGAAGCCGACATCCGCAAGCTGCTCGCGGTGCCCGAACACTTCCACATCCTCTTCATGCAGGGTGGCGGTCTCGGCGAGAACGCCATCGTGCCGATGAACCTGTCGCGCGGCACCAGCGCCGACTTCGTCATCACCGGCAGCTGGAGCATCAAGTCGCAGAAGGAAGCCCAGCGCTATTGCACGGCGAACATCGCCGCGAGCAATGCCGGCGACCAGCACACGCGCCTGCCCGATCCGGCCAGCTGGCAGCTGGGCAAGGACGCCTCGTACGTGCACGTCTGCACCAACGAGACCATCAACGGCATCGAATTCCACGAGCTGCCGGACCTGGCCGCGCTCGGCAGCCGCGCGCCGCTGGTGATCGACTTCTCGTCGCACGTCGCGTCGCGCAGCGTCGACTGGGGCCGCGTCGGCCTCGCCTTCGGCGGCGCGCAGAAGAACCTCGGCCCGGCCGGCCTCACGCTCGTGATCGTGCGCGACGACCTGCTCGGCCATGCGCTCGAGATCTGCCCCAGCGCCTTCAACTACAAGACCGTCGCCGACAACAAGTCGATGTACAACACCCCGCCGACCTGGGGCATCTACATGGCCGGGCTCACGTTCCAGTGGCTGCTTCAGCAGACCGAGGGCGAGCTGACCGGCGTGGCCGCGATGGAGCAGCGCAACATCGCCAAGGCGAGGCTGCTGTACGACTTCATCGACGGCTCCGCCTTCTACGTCAACAAGATCGACCCGAGCTGCCGCTCGCGCATGAACGTGCCCTTCTTCCTGAAGGACGAGAGCCGCAACGAGGCCTTCCTGTCCGGCGCGCGCGAAGCGGGCCTGCTGCAGCTCAAGGGGCACAAGTCGGTCGGCGGCATGCGCGCGAGCATCTACAACGCCATGCCGCTGGAAGGCGTGAGAGCACTTGTGAGCTACATGCGAGAATTCGAGCGATCGCATGCCTAGGCGCATGCCCTAGCCGCTCGCACCGATGACCGCCTCCGCCCCCACTCCACCCTCTTCTCCCGACAATTCCGAAAGCCTGGCCGGTCTGCGTGTGCAGATCGATTCGCTCGACCAGCAACTGCTCGCCTTGCTCAACGAGCGGGCGCACGTGGCCGAACTGGTCGGCGAGGTCAAGAAGCGCGAAGGCACGCCCTTCTTCCGCCCCGACCGCGTGGCGCAGGTCATCGAGAAGATGCAGAAGAGCAACGGCGGCCCGCTCAAGGACCTGCACGTCGCCGCCATCTGGCGCGAGATCATGTCGGCCTGCCTCGCGCTCGAATCGCCACAGCGCGTGGCCGTGCTGGGGCCCGAAGGCACCTTCTGCGAGCAGGCCGCGATCGAATACTTCGGCGGCGCCGCCGACCTGATCTACTGCGCCAGCTTCGACGAGGTGTTCCATGCCACGGCCGCCGGCAGCGCGCAGTACGGCGTGGTCGGCGTCGAGAATTCGACCGAAGGCGTGGTCACCCGCTCGCTCGACTTGTTCCTGCATTCGCCCACGCACGTGGTCGGCGAGGTCAGCCTGCTGGTGCGCCACCACCTGCTGCGCAGCAGCAACCAGCTCGAAGGCATCGAGGCCGTGCTGGCCCATCCGCAGGCGCTGGCGCAGTGCCAGACCTGGCTGTCGAAGCACCTGCCCAATGCCGAGCGGCGTGCCGTCTCGAGCAACGCCGAAGGCGCCCGCCTCGCGGCATCCAATCCCGCATGGGCCGCGCTGGCTGGCGAACGCGCCGCCACCCGTTTCGGCCTGCACATCGTGGCGCATGCCATCCAGGACGATTCGTACAACCGCACCCGCTTCTCGGTGATCTGCCTGCCGCAGACGCTGCAGATGCCGCCCGCCTCGGGCCGCGATTGCACGAGCCTGATCGTCTCGGTGCCGAACCGGCCGGGCGCGGTGCACGACCTGCTCGTGCCGCTCAAGCTCAACAACGTGTCCATGACCCGCTTCGAGTCGCGCCCCGCGCGCACCGGACAGTGGGAGTACTACTTCTACATCGACCTCGACGGCCACCCCTCGCAGCCCAACGTGGCGGCGGCGCTGGCCGAGCTGCGCGGCCTCTGCGCGTTCTACAAGGTGCTGGGCGCCTACCCCGTCAAAGCCTGATCGGACGCGCACCATGTTCGAGCAATTGGGATTGATCGGCTGCGGGCTCATCGGCGGCTCCTTCGCGCTCGCGCTCAAGCGCGCCCGCTTGGTGAAGCGCGTAGTCGGCTACAGCAAGTCGCCCTCCACCACCGAACGCGCGCGCCAGCTCGGCGTGATCGACGTGGCGGCGCCCTCGGCGCTGCTGGCCGTGTCCGGTTCCGACCTGGTGCTGCTGGCCGTGCCAGTGGCGGCGTCCGAATCCACCTTCAAGGCCATTCGCCACGGCATTGCCAACGACACGCTCGTGATGGACGTGGGCTCCACCAAGGGCGACGTGATCGAGGCCGCCCGCCACGGCCTGCAGAACCAGTTCGCGAACTTCGTGCCGGCGCATCCGATCGCCGGCAAGGAAGTGTCCGGCGTCGAGCATGCCGAGGCGTCGCTGTTCACCGGCCGCAAGGTGGTCCTGACCCCCGTCAAGGCCACGCTGCGCTCGAACGTCCAGCGCGCCTCGCAGGTCTGGAGCGGCATCGGCGCCCACGTGGTCACCATGACCCACGAGGAGCACGACGGCGCCTTCGCGGCCGTGAGCCACCTGCCGCACCTGCTGGCCTTTGCCTACCTCAACGCGCTGACCGCGCAGCCGCAGGGCGAGCGCTTCCTGAACCTCGCGGGGCCGGGCTTCCGTGATTTCTCGCGCATCGCGGCCGGCGACCCGGTCATGTGGCGCGACGTCCTGCTCGCCAACCGCGAGCAGGTGCTGCAGCAGTCGCAGGCCTTTCGCAAGGCGCTGCTCGACCTCGAAGCGCTGATGACCGCGGCCGACGCCCAGGCGCTGGAGCACTCGATCGCCGCCGCCAGCAAGGCGCGCGCGGCATGGCAGCCCGCCAGCGACGCCTCGGCGCAGGACGCCTGACATGTTCTCGACCGCCTTCCTCGACCTTCCCGCGCTCGCGGCGGCCTCGGGCACCGTGCGGCTGCCGGGCTCCAAGAGCATTTCGAACCGGGTGCTGCTGCTGGCCGCGCTCGCGAGCGGCACCACCACCGTCCACGACCTGCTCGACTCCGACGACACCCGCGTGATGCTCGACGCGCTGCGGGCGCTGGGCTGCGGCATCGACGGCGCGGCCGGCGGCACGCTGCGCATCACCGGGCTCGGCGGCCAGCTGAAATCCGGCGGCGCGGCGCTCTCGCTCTTCCTCGGCAACGCAGGCACGGCGATGCGCCCGCTGACCGCGGCGCTGTCGCTGCTCGGCGGCGATTTCGAACTCAGCGGCGTGCCGCGCATGCACGAGCGCCCGATCGGCGACCTCGTCGATGCGCTGACCCAGCTCGGCTGCCACATCGACTACCTCGGCAACCCCGGCTACCCGCCGCTGCGCATCCGTCCGGTCGACCGCGGCGCGCTGGTGCTTGACGCGCCGATCCGCGTGCGCGGCGACGTGTCGAGCCAGTTCCTGACCGCGCTGCTGCTGGCCCTGCCGCTCGCCGCGAGCCGCGACATCGTGATCGAGGTGGTGGGCGAACTCATTTCCAAGCCCTACATCGAGATCACGCTGAACCTGCTCGCACGCTTCGGCATCGCGGTGCAGCGCGACAACTGGGAGCGCTTCACGATCCCGGCGGGCAGTCGCTACCGTTCGCCCGGCGACATCCACGTCGAGGCCGATGCCTCGTCCGCCAGCTATTTCATCGGCCTCGGCGCGATCGCGACCTCGGGCCAGGACGCGATCCGCATCGAAGGCGTGGGCGCCGAGTCGATCCAGGGCGACATCCGCTTCGTCGAGGCCGCGCGGCAGATGGGCGCCGAAGTCGACAGCGGCCCGAACTGGCTCGAGGTCCGCCGCGGCGCGTGGCCGCTCAAGGCGATCGACCTCGATGCGAACCACATCCCCGATGCCGCCATGACGCTGGCGGTGATGGCGCTCTATGCCGACGGTCCGAGCACGCTGCGCAACATCGCGAGCTGGCGCGTCAAGGAGACCGACCGCATCGACGCCATGGCCAACGAGCTGCGCAAGCTCGGTGCCACGGTCGAATCGGGCCCCGACTTCATCCGCGTGCATCCCTTGGACGCGGCGCTCTGGCGGCCCGCGAGCATCCGCACCTACGACGACCACCGCGTCGCCATGTGCTTCTCGCTCGCCGCCTTCAATCCCGCGGGCCTGCCGGTGCGCATCCTCGAGCCGCACTGCGTCGCCAAGACCTTCCCGGACTACTTCGAGACCCTGTTCTCGGTCGCCCGGGCCACCGAGATCCCGGTGATCTGCATCGACGGCCCCACCGCCTCCGGCAAGGGCACGCTCGCGGCCGAGGTGGCGCGCCTGCTGGGCTACCACTACCTGGACTCGGGCTCGCTCTACCGCGTGACCGGCCTGGCCATGCGCCGCGCCGGCCTCAGCGCCGAACCGCAGCAGGAGGCCCGGATCGCCGCGCTCGCGGCCGCCCTGCCGCTGCACTTCGCCGAAGGCAAGGTGCTGCTCGACGGCGAGGACGTGAGCGACGAGATCCGCACCGAAGCCGCCGGCATGGACGCCTCGCGCGTGTCGACCCTTCCCTCGGTGCGCGAGGCGCTCTGGGGGCTGCAGCAGCGCTTCCGGCAGCTGCCGGGGCTGGTCGCCGACGGCCGCGACATGGGCACCGTGATCTTCCCGGACGCCGCCCTCAAGGTCTTTCTCACCGCGAGCGCCGCCCAGCGCGCCGAGCGGCGGCATAAGCAGTTGATTTCAAAGGGTATTTCGGCTACACTCGACAGTCTTCGCTCCGACCTGGAAGCGCGCGACGCCAGGGACTCGTCCCGCAGCATCGCTCCTTTGAAGCCGGCGCAGGACGCTCGCCACCTCGACAACTCCCAGCTTTCCATCGAGCAATCGATCGATCAGGTGTTGGACTGGTGGCAGGAAATCCAGCCGTTCAAGTCCGCTTGAACGACGGGACCGACGGCCTTTCGGGTGTACCCGAAAGGCTGGCGCCACCGGAATTTCGATGGCGCCTACCGCTCCGGCAGGCTCTTCTCGCGCGACAGCGCACTGGCCCGCCGGTTGTTCAACCCACCGGGCCATCCGCCCACAACCCACCGCCGTCTACAGACCCCAGCGCAGCCGCACGCAATTTCGCATGAGCGCCTGCCAACCCTGCCTGACGGAAGGAAGCATCAATGTCTGAATCTTTTGCCGATCTGTTCGAAGAGTCCCTGAAGCGTTCCGAAATGCGCACCGGCGAGGTCATCACGGCCGAAGTCGTGCGTGTCGAACACAACCACGTCGTCGTCAACGCCGGCCTCAAGTCCGAAGCGTACGTGCCGATCGAGGAGTTCAAGAACGACAAGGGCGAACTCGAAGTCCAGGCCGGCGACTTCGTTTCCGTTGCCATCGGCAGCGTTGAAAACGGCTACGGCGACACCATCCTCTCGCGCGACACCGCCAAGCGCCTCGCTTCGTGGCTCGCACTCGAGAAGGCGCTGGAATCGGGCGACTTCGTCACCGGCACCACCAGCGGCAAGGTCAAGGGCGGTCTCACCGTCCTCGTGAACGGCATCCGCGCATTCCTGCCCGGCTCGCTGATCGACACGCGTCCGATCAAGGACCTGACCCCCTACGAGAACAAGACCCTCGAATTCAAGGTCATCAAGCTCGACCGCAAGCGCAACAACGTCGTGCTGTCGCGCCGTGCCGTGGTCGAAGCCAGCATGGGCGAAGAGCGCGCCAAGCTGATGGAAACGCTGAAGGAAGGCGCAGTCGTGCGCGGCGTGGTCAAGAACATCACCGAGTACGGTGCGTTCGTGGACCTCGGCGGCATCGACGGCCTGCTGCACATCACCGACATGGCATGGCGCCGCGTCCGCCACCCGAGCGAAGTCGTTCAGGCCGGCCAGGAAATCACCGCCAAGATCCTCAAGTTCGACACCGAGAAGAACCGTGTCTCGCTGGGTCTGAAGCAGATGGGCGACGACCCGTGGATGGGCGTTTCGCGCCGCTACCCGCAAGGCACCCGCCTGTTCGGCAAGGTCACGAACATCGCCGACTACGGGGCGTTCGTCGAGCTCGAGCCCGGCATCGAAGGCCTGGTGCACGTCTCGGAGATGGACTGGACCAACAAGAACATCGCCCCGAACAAGATCGTCTCGCTCGGCGACGAAGTCGAAGTCATGGTCCTCGAGATCGACGAAGACAAGCGCCGCATCAGCCTGGGCATGAAGCAGTGCAAGGCCAACCCGTGGCAGGAATTCGCGCAGAACACCAAGCGCGGCGACCGCGTCAAGGGCCCGATCAAGTCGATCACCGACTTCGGCGTGTTCGTGGGCCTGGCTGCCGGCATCGACGGCCTGGTGCACCTGTCCGACCTCTCGTGGAACGAAGCCGGCGAAACCGCCGTTCGCAACTACAAGAAGGGCCAGGAAGTCGAAGCGATCGTGCTGGCCGTCGACGTCGACCGCGAGCGCATCAGCCTCGGCATCAAGCAGCTCGACAGCGACCCGTTCACCACCTTCACCACGGTGAACGACAAGGGCCAGATCGTGACCGGCAAGGTCAAGACGGTTGACGCCCGCGGCGCCGAGATCGACCTCGGCGACGACATCGTCGGCTACCTGCGTGCTTCGGAAATCTCGCGCGACCGCGTCGAAGATGCCCGCAACGTGCTGAAGGAAGGCGACGAAGTCACTGCCATCGTCGTGAACGTGGATCGCAAGACCCGCAACATCCAGCTGTCGATCAAGCAGAAGGACATGGTCGACGAGCAAGGCGCCATGGCCAGCCTGAGCCAGCAGTCGGCACGCGAGAACGCGGGCACGACGAGCCTGGGCGCCCTGCTGCGCGCCAAGCTGGACAACAGCGACAGCAAGTAAGTCGAGTCCGAAGACAGAGCAGGCCCTGGGGCCGCTCTGTCTTTTTTTTCGTCCCCGTTTTTTTGCCTGGCCTATGACCCGCTCCGATCTTGTCGAAGAACTCGCAGCCCGCTTTGCGCAACTGACGCATCGCGATGCCGAATACGCCGTCAAGACCATCCTCGACGCCATGAGCGACGCGCTGGTGCGCGGCCACCGCATCGAGATCCGCGGCTTCGGCAGCTTCTCCGTCACGCGGCGTCCGCCGCGCATCGGGCGCAATCCGCGTTCGGGCGAGAGCGTGCAGATCCCCGAGAAGCGGGTGCCGCACTTCAAGCCCGGCAAGGCCCTGCGCGAGGCCGTCGACGCACGCACCGCCGAACTCGGCGCCGACAAGGCGGCCAAGGACCGGAAGGCGTGATCCGCATGCAGGTGGCAAACGTAAAATGCCCCCGGCAACGGGAATGGCTATGAAATACCTCCTGTGGCTGCTCAAGGCAGCCATTTTTTTTACGCTCTTCGCTTTCGCGCTGAACAACCAGCACGACGCCACGGTGTACTTCTTCTTCGGCACGCACTGGCGCGCGCCGCTGGTGCTGGTCGTGCTCGCTGCCTTCGCGGGCGGGCTCGTGGTGGGTGCGCTCGGCATGCTGCCGGGCTGGTGGAAGCACCGCGCGGCGGCCTCGGCCCAGCAGCCGCCCGCGGTGCCGGCGCAGACCCCGGCCACCACCGGCAGCACCACCGCCCCGGCACCCGCGCCCGTCGCGGCGCCCGCCCTTTCCGCCACCGACCTCCCTGCCGTACGTCAACATGGACTTTGATCCCAGCTGGCTGCTGATCAGCCTGCCCGTCGCCTTCGTGCTGGGCTGGCTCGCGTCGCGCTTCGACATCCGGCAGCTCAAGCTCGAGAACAGGCAGGCGCCCAAGGCCTACTTCCGCGGCCTCAACTTCCTGCTCAACGAGCAGCAGGACCAGGCCATCGACGCCTTCATCGAGGCCGTGCAGAACGACCCCGACACGCAGGAGCTGCACTTCGCGCTCGGCAACCTGTTCCGACGCCGCGGCGAGTACCAGCGCGCGGTACGCGTGCACGAGCACCTGCTGGGCCGCGGCGACCTGAGCCGCGCCGACCGCGAGCGCGCGCAGCATGCGCTGGCGCAGGACTTCCTGCGCGCCGGCCTGCTCGACCGCGCCGAGGCCGCGCTGCAGAAGCTCGAAGGCACGCGCTACGAGAACGAGGCCCGGCTCGCGCTGCTGGCCATCTACGAACGTTCGCGCGAGTGGACCCAGGCCGCCGACGTGGCGCGCAAGCTCGACGAGTCCGACCAGGCCAGCTACGGCACGCGCCGCGCGCATCACCTCTGCGAGCAGGCCGCCGAGCAGGCCGCGGCCGGCGACCTCGCCGCGGCCGAGCGCCTGCTGGCCGAGGCCGTGGCTCAGGCCCCGCAGGCCCCGCGCCCCGCCATCGACACCGCCACGCTGCAGCTGCGCAACGGCGATGCCAACGCCGCCTTCGACACCCTGGTGGCGCTCAGCGACACCGCCCCGCTCGCGCTGCCGCTCTATGCCGCCGCGCTGCAGCAGGCGGCCGTGGCGGCGCACCGCGAAGCCGAGGCACTCGCGCTGCTGCAGCGGCGCTATGCCGAATCGCCCTCGATCGACGTGCTCGAGGCGCTGATCGCGCTCGGCGGCACGCCGCAGGCCGCCACGCCAGCCGCCGACGGCCTGCCGCTCGCGCCGCGCGACGGCTACATCGCGCACCTGGCGCAGCAGCCTTCCCTCGTGGCCGCGTCGCGCTGGCTCGCGGGCGAACGCTTCGAGCACGAGCAGTTCCATCCCCAGGTGCAGCGCGCGCTCGACCAGGCCACGCGCCCGCTGATGCGCTACCGCTGCGCCGCCTGCGGTTTCGAGGCCCACCAGTACTTCTGGCACTGCCCCGGCTGCCAGGCCTGGGACAGCTACCCGCCGCGCCGCGTCGAGGAACTCTGAGCCACGTTCCGAACACGGTTCGGAACAATGGTCATCCACGCGGTATCGACGTCGCACGGCGTCAACCCGCCTCTCCCTGGTCCCGTTGAACGCGCGCCGGCATCTCGCCGGCGGAAGTTCAATCAACAATCAATCAGGGAGTTTGAAAACATGTTGAAGAAAATCCTCGCCACGCTGGCCATGCTCTTCGCCGTCGCTTCGTTTGCCGCGGTCGACGTCAACAAGGCCACGGTCGCCGAACTCGACGGCATCAAGGGCGTGGGCCCGGCCATGTCCAAGCGCATCCTCGATGCACGCAAGGAAGGCGAATTCAAGGACTGGCCCGACTTCATGGCGCGCATCAAGGGCGTGAAGGAGAAGAAGGCCGAGAAGCTCTCGGCCGAGGGCCTCACGATCAACGGCAAGGCGTTCGGCGGTGCGGCCCCTGCGGCCAAGACCGAGAAGATGGCGAAGAGCACCACCAAGGCGGCCGCCACGGGCGCAGAGGCACCGAAGGCCGCCAAGCCCTGATCCGCGACGCGGGCCGGGGACCGGCCCGCAGCGAGTTGCGCATCGAGCCGCCGCAAGGCGGCTTTTTCATGCGCGCAGCACCGCCGCGTGGCAGGGAAATGCCTCACAAGTGGCCCGGAATTTGCACGTATGCTCGCCTTCGTTTTCACTTTCATACGTTCCGGAGAGCCCATGAATCACAAGTTCGGCATCGCCCTCGCAGGCCTCACCCTGGGCGCCGCAGCCTTCGCGCAGACCAAGTGGGACCTGCCCACCGCCTACCCGACGAGCAACTTCCACACCGAGAACATCACGCAGTTCGCGAGCGATGTCGAGAAGGGCAGCGGCGGCAAGCTCAAGATCACCGTGCATGCCAATGCCTCGCTGTTCAAGGCGCCCGAGATCAAGCGCGCGGTGCAGGGCGGCCAGGCGCAGCTCGGCGAGATCCTGCTGGTCAACTACCAGAACGAATGGCAGATGTTCGGTGCCGACGGCATTCCGTTCCTGGCCGACAGCTACGACGCGGCCTGGAAGCTCTACCAGGCGCAGAAGCCCGTGCTCGAGAAGAAGCTCGCCGAGCAGGGCATCGTGCTGCTCTACACCGTGGCCTGGCCGCCGCAGGGCATCTTCGTGAAGAAGGAGATCGCATCGGCCGCCGACCTCAAGGGCGTGAAGTGGCGCGCCTACAGCCCCGCCACGGCCCGCATCGGCGAACTGGTCGGCGCGCAGCCGGTCACTGTGCAGCAGGCCGAACTGTCGCAGGCCATGGCCACCGGCGTGATCGAGTCGTACATGTCCTCGGGCTCCACCGGCTACGACACCAAGACCTACGAGTACATCAAGAACTTCTACGACACCCAGGCCTGGCTGCCCAAGAACGCGGTGCTCATGAACAAGAAGGCCTACGACGCGCTCGACAAGCCCACGCAGGAGGCGGTACGCAAGGCCGCCGCCGATGCCGAGAAGCGCGGCTGGGAGCTTTCGAAGAAGAAGAACCTCGAGTACCTCGACCTGCTCAAGAAGAACGGCATGACCGTGCACGTGCCTTCGCCCGCGCTCAAGGCGGACATGAAGAAGGTCGGCGACACCATGCTCAAGGAATGGCTCGAGAAGGCGGGCCCCGACGGGCAGGCGGTCGTCGATGCGTACAAGAAGATGTGACGCGAGACGACCCACGGCGCCCGATGCGTAAAGCACTCGACTTTCTCTACGACAGCGCCGCCGCCCTGGCGGCGCTTTTCATGGTCGGCCTGCTGGCGATGGTGCTGCTCTCCATCGTCGGCCGCCAGCTCCACTTCAACATTCCCGGCATCGACGCCTATGCGGGCTACCTGATGGCCGGTGCCGGCTTCCTCGCGCTCGCGCACACGCTCAAGCGCGGCGAGCACATCCGCGTCACGCTGGTGCTGCAGAACCTGCCGCCCGCCGCGCAGCGCTGGCTCGAGCGCTGGGCCATGGGTGCGGGCGCGCTGCTCGCGTTGCTGTTCGCCTGGTACAGCGTGCGGCTGGTGATGCAGTCGCACGAGTTCCAGGACATCTCCACGGGCAACGACGCGACCCCGCTGTGGCTGCCGCAGCTGTCGATGGCGGTCGGCGCGCTGGTGTTCGCGATCGCGGCCTTCGACGAGTTCGTGATCGAGTGGCGCGGCCGGCCGGCCAAGGCGCCCGGTGCGGAGGCGCTGCGCCATGAGTGACATCGCCGTCGCCGGACTGCTGATCGCCGCGCTGTTCCTCATCCTCGGCAGCGGCGTGTGGATCGGCCTCACGCTCTCGGGCGTGGCGTGGATCGCGATGCAGGTCTTCTCGTCGCGCCCCGCGGGCGACGCGATGGCCGTGACCATCTGGGGCTCGGCCTCGAGCTGGACGCTCACCGCACTGCCGCTCTTCATCTGGATGGGCGAGATCCTGTTCCGCACGCGGCTCTCGCAGGACATGTTCAAGGGCCTCGCGCCGTGGATGCAGAGCCTGCCGGGCCGGCTGCTGCACACCAACGTGGTGGGCTGCGCGGTGTTCGCGGCGGTCTCGGGTTCGAGCGCGGCCACCTGCGCCACCATCGGCAAGATGAGCCTGCCCGAACTCAAGCGCCGCGGCTATCCCGACGACATGGTGATCGGCACGCTGGCCGGCGCCGGCACCCTCGGCCTGCTGATTCCGCCGTCGATCATCATGATCGTCTACGGCGTGAGCGCCGACGTCTCCATCGCGCGGCTGTTCATCGCCGGCGTGGTGCCGGGCATCCTGCTCGCGCTGCTGTTCTCGGGTTACATCGTGCTCTGGGCGCTGCGCCATCCCGACCGCATACCGCCGGCCGACGCGAAGCTGCCCTTCGGCGAAAAGCTCAAGGCCTCGCTGTCGCTGATCCCGGTGGCGGTGCTGATCCTCTCGGTGCTCGGCTCCATCTACGCGGGCATTGCCACGGCCACCGAGGCAGCGGCGGTGGGCGTGGTCGGCGCGATGGTGATCTCGGCCGCGCAGGGCTCGCTCAGCTGGCACAGCTTCAAGGAGGCGCTGCTCGGCGCCACGCGCCTCTACTGCATGATGGCGCTGATCCTCGCGGGCGCGGCCTTCCTGACGCTCGCGATGGGCTACATCGGCCTGCCGCGCCACCTGGCCGAATGGATCGGCTCGCTGGGCCTTTCGAAGTTCCAGCTGATCGCGATGCTCGCGGTGTTCTACGTCGTGCTCGGCTGCTTCCTCGACGGCATCTCGATGGTGGTGCTGACCATGGGCGTGATCATGCCGACCGTCACCGCGGCCGGCATCGATCCCGTGTGGTTCGGCATCTTCATCGTGCTGGTGGTCGAAATGGCGCAGATCACGCCGCCCGTGGGCTTCAACCTGTTCGTGCTGCAGGGCATGACGGGCCGCGACCTGCTCTACATCGCGCGCGTCACGCTGCCGATGTTCCTGCTGATGGCGGCCGCGGTGCTCATCATCTACTTCGTGCCGCAACTGGTGACCTGGCTGCCGCAGCAGATGGCGCCCTGAGCGGGCGTCGACAATAGGCCGATGCTGCTTCCGATCCTCGCCATCTGCATGGGTGCCTCCGCGGGTGCGCTCGCGCGCTGGGGGCTCGCACTCTGGTTCGGTACCGGCGGCCTCATGCCCTGGGGCACGCTGGCGGCCAACCTGATCGGTGGCTACCTGATCGGCGTGGCGATCGCCGCGTTCCAGCTGCTGCCGGACCTCGATCCCGCATGGCGGCTCGCGCTGGTGACCGGCTTCCTCGGCGGCCTCACGACCTTCTCGAGCTTCTCGGCCGAGGTCGTGACCATGCTGCTCGAAGGCCGCCTGGGCGTGGCGCTGCTCACGGCCTCGGCCCACCTCGGCGGCTCGCTGCTCGCGACCTGGCTCGGCATCCGCTGCGTGCAGGCGCTGGCCGGCTGAGCCCGCGCCGACGGTCCCTAAGGCCGTCGGCGCGCCTCGGCTTTTGGGGCGTCGCGCGAAAAGTCGGTCGATAGAATCGACCGCAATGCCCCTGGTCCTGCTCGTCGTCCTCCCCTTCATTGCCAGCGTGCTGGCCGCGTTGATGCCCTCCAACGCGCGCAACCGGGAATCGACGCTCGCAGGCCTGGTGGCGCTGGGCTGCGCGGTGCAGGCCGCATGGCTCTTTCCCCGCATCGCAGACGGCAACGTGCTGCGCGAGCGCATCGAATGGCTGCCCGAGCTCGGCCTCGACCTCGTGTTCCGCCTGGACGGCTTCGCCTGGCTGTTCTGCATGCTGGTGCTCGGCATCGGCACGCTGGTGGTGCTCTACGCGCGCTACTACATGTCGCCCTCGGACCCGGTGCCGCGCTTCTTCTCGTTCTTCCTCGCGTTCATGGGCGCGATGGTCGGCGTGGTGCTCTCGGGCAACCTGATCCAGATGGTGCTGTTCTGGGAACTCACCAGCCTGTTCTCCTTCCTGCTGATCGGCTACTGGCACCACCGGCGCGATGCGCGCCGCGGCGCGCGCATGGCGCTCACGGTCACGGGCGCGGGCGGGCTCTGCCTGCTGGCCGGCGTGCTGGTGCTGGGCCGCATCGCGGGCAGCTACGAGCTCGACGTGGTGCTCGCTTCGGGCACCGAGATCCGCGCGCATGCGCTCTATCCCGCGGCGCTGGTGCTGATCCTGCTCGGCGCCTTCACCAAGAGCGCGCAGTTCCCGTTCCACTTCTGGCTGCCGCGCGCCATGGCCGCGCCCACGCCGGTGTCGGCCTACCTGCATTCGGCCACGATGGTGAAGCTCGGCGTGTTCCTGCTGGCGCGCCTCTGGCCGGTGCTCTCGGGCACCGAGCAGTGGTTCTGGATGGTCGGCGGCGCAGGCGCGATCACGCTGCTGCTCGGCGGCTTCGTCGCGATGTTCCAGCGCGACCTGAAGGCGCTGCTCGCCTACTCGACCATCTCGCACCTCGGCCTGATCACGCTGCTGCTCGGGCTCAACAGCCCGCTCGCGGCGGTGGCGGCCGTGTTCCACGTGATGAACCACGCCACCTTCAAGGCGTCGCTCTTCATGGCGGCCGGCATCATCGACCACGAGTCGGGCACGCGCGACATCCGCAAGCTCAGCGGCCTGCTGCGGCTGATGCCGATCACCGGCACGCTCGCGATCATCGCGAGCGCCTCGATGGCGGGCGTGCCGCTGCTCAACGGCTTTCTCTCGAAGGAGATGTTCTTCGCCGAGACGGTGTTCATCCAGTCCACGCCCTGGATCGACTTCAGCCTGCCGGTCATCGCCACCGTGGCGGGCGTCTTCAGCGTGGCCTACTCGGCGCGCCTCGTGTTCGACGTGTTCTTCGGGCCGCCGCCCGGCCCCGAGGTGCCCCGACAGCCGCACGAGCCGCCGCACTGGATGCGCGTGCCGGTCGAGCTGCTGGTGCTGGTCTGCCTGGTGGTGGGGGTGGCACCCGCATGGTCGATCGGTACGCTGCTCGCAGCCGCGGCACGGCCGGTGGTCGGCGACGTGCTGCCCGCCTACAGCCTCGCTGTGTGGCACGGCTTCAACCTGCCGCTGGTCATGAGCTTCGTCGCGCTCGCGGGCGGCGTGGCGCTCTACCTGTCGCAGCGCCGCCGCCGTGCGCTCGGCAAACTCGAACGCACGCCGCTCCTGCACCGCTTCGACGGCCAGGCCATCTTCGAGCACCTGCTCGCGCAGCTCAGCGAAGCGGGCCGGCGCAGCCGCCGCGTCCTGGGCGCGCGCCGCATGCAGACGCAGTTGCTGCTGCTGATCGCGGTGGCCGGCGCGGGCGCCGCCGCCTCGCTCTGGACCGCACCCGTGTCACGCGGCGGCCGCGAGCTGCTGCCCTTCTCGCCGATGTTCGCCATGACGTGGTTCATCGGCGGCGTGTGCGCCGTCGCGGCCGCCTGGCAGGCCAAGTTCCACCGGCTCGCGTCGCTGATGCTGGCCTCGGCCGCGGGGCTGGTGTGCTGCATCACCTTCATCTGGTTCTCGGCGCCCGACCTGGCGCTCACGCAGCTGGTGGTCGAGGCCGTGACCACCGTGCTGATCCTGCTCGGCCTGCGCTGGCTGCCGATGCGCAGCAAGGATGCCGTGCAGCCCGCGCGCGCGCGGCTGAAGCCCTGGGGCCGGCGCGGGCGCGACCTGCTGGTCGCCGTCGGCGCGGGCGGCGGCATGGCGGCCCTGGCCTGGCTCATGATGACGCGGCCGTTTCCGCAGAGCATCTCGCCTTTCTTCCTCGAACGCGCACTCACCGAGGGCGGCGGCACCAACGTGGTCAACGTGATGCTCGTCGACTTCCGCGGCTTCGACACCTTCGGCGAGATCACGGTGCTCGGCGTGGTCGCGCTCGCGGTGTATGCGCTGCTGCGCCGCTTCCGCCCTGCCAGGGAATCAATGGCATTGCCGCCGCAGCAGCGCGCGCAGGCCGACGACGGCAGCAGCGACCTGCTCAACCCACGGCTCGCGAAGGACACGGCCGTGGGCTACCTGATGGTTCCCGCGGTGCTGGTGCGCCTGCTGCTGCCGCTCGCGGTGCTGGTGTCGGTCTACTTCTTCATGCGCGGCCACAACGCGCCCGGCGGCGGCTTCGTCGCGGGCCTGGTGATGTCGGTGGCGCTGGTGCTGCAGTTCATCGTCTCGGGCACCGAATGGGTGGAAGAGCATCTGCGCATCTATCCGCGCCGCTGGATCGCCTTCGGCCTGCTGCTGTCGCTCGCGACCGGCAGCGGCGCGCTGCTGTTCGGCTATCCCTTCATGACCACGCACACCGCGCACCTGAGCCTGCCGCTGCTCGGCGAGCTGCACGTGCCGAGCGCGCTCTTCTTCGACATCGGCGTGTTCGCGCTGGTGCTCGGCGCCACCATGCTGATCCTCACCGCGCTGGCCCACCAGTCGATCCGCAGCCACCGCTGGCGCCGCCGAGCAGGAAGAAAAGGCGGCCGAAGCCGCGGCTTCGGGAGGCGAACACTGATGGAGGCCGTGCTCGCCATCGCGATCGGGGTGCTCACCGGCTCGGGCGTGTACCTGCTGCTGCGCCCGCGCACCTTCCAGGTGATCATGGGCCTCACGCTCATCTCGTACGCCGTCAACCTCTTCATCTTCAGCATGGGCCGGCTCAAGCTCGACAGCGAGCCCGTGCTCGTCAAGGGCTTCACGGCCACGCTCGCGAACACGGCCGATCCGATGCCGCAGGCACTGGTGCTGACGGCGATCGTGATCGGCTTCGCGATGACGGCGCTGTTCCTCGTCGTGCTGCTGGCCTCGCGCGGCCTCACCGGCACCGACCATGTGGATGGCGAAGAGCGCCAGGAGACGGCGGAATGAGCGGGCTGGTCCAACTGCTCGACCGGCTGCTCGAACTCGGCATGCCGCACCTCGTCGCGGCGCCGATCCTGCTGCCGCTGGTCACGGCCGCGCTGATGCTGCTGCTCGGCGAACGCCGGCGCCGCACCAAGTCGGCGCTGAGCGTGGTCTCGGGCCTTGCCGGCCTGCTCGCGGCGCTCGCGCTGCTGCGCTGGGTCAACGCGCCCGACACCGGCGACGGCCCCGGCTCGATCGGCGTCTACCTGCCGGGCAACTGGCAGGCACCGTTCGGCATCGTGCTCGTGGCCGACCGACTCTCGACCATGATGGTGGCGCTCACGGGCGTGGTCGCGTTCGCGGCCTCGATCTACTCGACCTCGCGCTGGGACCGCGCCGGCGTGCACTTCCATCCGCTGCTGCAGCTGCAGCTCATGGGCCTGAACGGCGCCTTCCTCACGGGCGACCTGTTCAACCTGTTCGTCTTCTTCGAGGTGATGCTCGCGGCCTCGTACGGGCTGCTGCTGCACGGCTCGGGGCGGCTGCGCGTGCAGGCGGGCCTGCACTACATCGCGATCAACCTCGCGGCCTCCGCGCTGTTCCTCGTGGGTGCGGCGCTGCTCTACGGCGCGACCGGCACGCTCAACATGGCCGACCTCGGCATGCGCATCGCGCAGCTCGCGCCGGCCGACCGCGGCCTCGTGCATGCGGCGGCCGCCATCCTCGCGACCGCCTTCTTCGCCAAGGCCGGCGCCTGGCCGCTCAACTTCTGGCTCGTGCCGGCCTACAGCGCCGCGGTGTCGCCCGTGGGCGCGGTGTTCGCGCTGCTCACCAAGCTCGGCATCTACACGCTGCTCAGGCTCTGGACCGTGCTGTTCGCGCCCGACACCGGCGCCTCGGCCGCGCTCGGTCAGTCGGTGCTCATCGCGATCGGGCTCGCCACGCTGTTCGGCGGCGCGCTCGGCATCGTGGGCACGCAGCGGCTGTCCAACCTCGCGGGCTTCAGCGTGCTGGTGTCGGCAGGTACGCTGCTCGCCGCCATCGGCCTGGGCGAACCCGCCGTCTGGGCCGGCGCGCTCTACTACCTGCTGAGCTCCACGCTCGCGGTCAGTGCCTTCTTCCTGCTGATCGACATGATCGAGCGCTGGCGCAATGCCGGCCAGAGCGTCGCGCCGCACGAGCAGGCCGGCAACGCGCCCTTTCTCGCCGAGGACCTGCGCGTGCTCGACGACGTGAACCTCGACGACGACGCGCAGGCCCTCTACGGCCGCGCCATTCCGGCCGGCATCGCCTTCCTGGGCCTGAGCTTCATCGGCTGCACGCTGCTGATCGCAGGGCTGCCGCCGCTGTCGGGCTTCGTGGGCAAGTTCGCGATGCTGTCGGGGGCCTTCATCACCAGCGGCACCTCGCTGCCGGCATGGATCTTCCTCGCGCTGCTGCTGGTCTCGGGCTTTCTTGCGCTGATCGCGCTGAGCCGCACCGGCATCCGGCATTTCTGGACCCAGCCGCATCCCACCATGCCCGCCCTTCCCGCGCTCGAGGTGCTGCCCGTGGCCGGCCTGCTCGCGGCCTGCGTGGCGCTGACGGTCTGGGCCGGCCCGGTCATGCGCCATGCCATCGCCACCGCCGAGGGCCTGCGCACGCCCACCGCCTACCGCGCAGCGGTGATGGGGGCGCGCCAGGTGCCGAACCCCGTGCCGCCGCCGGCCAGGGAGCCGCGCCCATGAAGCGCTGGATGCCCTCGCGGCCGCTCTCGCTGGCGCTCTTCGCCGTGTGGCTGCTGCTCAACCAGTCGCTCGACGCCGTCACGCTGCTGTCGGCCGCGGCCATGGCCATTGCGGTGCCGCTGCTCACCCGCGGCCTGCGTCCGGCGCCGGTCCGCATGCGGCGGCCCGGCGTAGCGCTGCGGCTCTCGTTCGTCGTGACCTGGGACATGCTCAAGTCCGCCTACGACGTGGCGCGGCTGCTGCTCACGCGGCGCACCTCGCACATCGCCGCGAAGTTCGTGCACGTTCCGCTCGACATGCGCGATCCGAACGGGCTCGCGGTGCTGGCGATGATCATGTGCCTGACGCCCGGCACGGCCTGGGGCGAGATCTCGTTCGACAGCCGCACCCTGCTGATCCACCTGTTCGACCTGGACGACGAGGCGGCCTTCATCGCCATGATCAAGACCCGCTACGAACGCCCGCTGATGGAGATCTTCGAATCATGACGCCTGTTCTTTTCTGGGCCCTCAAGTTCGCGCTCTTCCTGCTCGCGGTGGCGATGCTCTGCGCGCTCTTCCGCCTGCTCGTCGGCCCCACCGCGCAGGACCGCGTGATGGCGCTCGACTGCCTCTACATCAACGGCATGCTGATGATGCTGGTGCTCGGCATCGTCTACGCGAGCAACGTGTACTTCGAGGCCGCGATGCTGGTCGCGATCTTCGGCTTCGTCGGCTCGACCGCGATGGCCAAGTTCCTGTTGCGCGGGGAAGTGATCGAATGAGCGCCCTGTCCGTCAGCCCGCCGAACGGCGCACCGCCACGGAGGCCGTCATGAACGACTTCATCGTCGGACCGCTGCCGCTGTGGGCCGAGATCGTGACCGCGGTGTTCGCCGTGGCCGGCGCGGCCTTCGCGGCCATCGGCTCGTTCGGGCTCGTGCGGCTGCCCACCTTCTTCCGCCGTATCCACGCGCCCACGCTCGGCGCCACCGTGGGCGTGTGGTGCATGACGATCGCGATGATCGTCTACTTCTCGGTGCAGGGCTTCAGCCTGTTCCTGCATGCGGTGCTGATCGTGCTGTTCATCGCGCTCACCGCGCCGATCACCACCATCTTCCTGATGCGCGCGGCGCTGTTCCGCGAACGGCAGAAGGGCGGCGACGTGCCGCCCGCCGCCGGGCCGCGCTGAGGAACCGACCAGCCGCCTCAGTTCATCGCAAGCTGCTGCAGCCCCTTGGCGCGTGCCACTTCCATTTCGCGCGGCAGCGTCACCGCGTTCTTCACCGCGAGAATCTCGGCCATCACGCTCACCGCGATCTCGGGCGGCGTCTTGCTGCCGATGTAGATGCCGATCGGCCCGCGCAGCCGCGCCAGCGAGGCCTCGGTCTGGCCGAAGTGCTCGATCATGCGGCCGCGCCGCGCCTCGGCATTGCGGCGCGAGCCGATGGCGCCGACGTAGAAGGCCTCGCTCTCCAGCGCCTCGAGCAGCGCCAGGTCGTCGAGCTTGGGGTCGTGCGTGAGCGCCACCACGCAGCTGCGGCGGTCGGGGCGGAAGGCGAGCACCGCGTCGTCGGGCATCTCGGTGGTGATCGCCACACCGGGCAGCGACCAGGCGGTGCGGTACTCGGCACGCGGATCGCACAGCGTGACCGCGAAGCCGCTGAACTTGGCCATGGTCGCGAGGTACTCCGCGAGCTGCCCGGCGCCGATCAGCAGCATGCGGTACTCGGGGCCGAAGGTGTTGGCGAGTTGCGCGTCGTCCACGCGGAGTTCGTCGGGCGCGGTGGCCTCGGCCAGCCGCACGGCGCCGTCCGCGAGCGTGACGGTGCGCCGCATCAGCCGGCCCTGCTCCAGCGCCGCCACCAGCGTCGCGAGCGATTCGGCGTCGGGGTCGTGTTCGAGCAGCAGTTCCAGCGTGCCGCCGCAGGGCAGCCCGAAGCGATGCGCCTCGTCGGCCGTGATGCCGTACTTGACGAGCGCGGGCGGCGTGCCCGGCGGCACGTTCTCGCCTCCGCCGTGCGCCCGGCTGTAGCGCGCGATCAGATCGTCCTCGATGCAGCCGCCCGAGACCGAGCCCACCACCGCACCGTCTTCCGCGAGGGCCATGATCGAGCCCACCGGCCGCGGGGACGAGCCCCAGGTGCGCACCACCGTGGCCAGCAGCGCGCGCTGGCCGGCCTGCCGCCAGTCGCGCAGCGTGCGCAGCACCATGACGTCGAGGTTCTCCATCGCCGGTCCCCGTCCTAGCCCGCGTCGCCCGGCGCGGAGGGCGCCTCGGCGCCGTCCTTCCTGCCGAGGCCGATCTTCTTCATGAGGCCCGACATGACGCCGCCGGACTTCTGCGCGGCCGCGTCCGCGGCGCCGTCCGCATCGGCCGCGGGCGGCGCGCCGTAGCGGCTCTGCATCTCGGCGTCGAAGCGCTTGAAGAAGTCGTCGGCGGTCGATTTGGCCGCGCCGTCGATGAGGCGCTGGCCCAGCTGCGCGATCTTGCCGCCCACCTGCGCCTGCACCGTGTAGTCGAGTTCGCAGGCGGCGGCGCCGTCGGCCTCGCCTGCCACCGGCCGCAGCGTGACGCTCGACGAACCCTTGGCGAAGCCCGCGACGCCGCCCTGCCCTTCGAAGGCCAGCTTGTAGCCGTCGGGCGCGACGATGTCCGAGAGCATCACCTTGCCGTTGAACTTGGCCGAGACCGGGCCGATCTTCAGTGCGAGCGCCACGCTGTACTGGTTGTCGCCGGTGGGCTCGAACTTGTCGCAGCCGGGAATGCACTTCTTGAGCGTCTCGGGGTCGTTGAGCGCTTCCCAGGCCTGTTGTTGGGTCACGCCGAGGCGGCGGTTGCCGAGCATTTCCATGGTGGTTCCTTTGTTTTTCCGGATGTCGTCAGCGGCCGGACCGCATGAGGGCTGCGAGGCTGCCGGCCAGCTGTTCGAGCGCCTCGAGATTGTGGACCGCGAGCATCGCGTCCGCATGGCGGTGCAGCACGGTGGCCCCACGCGCCAGAGGGGCGTAGCCCTCGAAGCGCAGCAGCGGATTGAGCCACAGCAGCCGGCGCGAATGGCGCTTGAGCCAGAGCAGCTCGCGCTCGAGCATGGCCGGCTCGCCGGTGTCGAGCCCGTCGCTGATGACGAGCACCAGCGTGCGGCGCCCGGTCAGGCGGCGGGCATGCGCGTGGCGGAGTTCGGCGAGCGAGCTGCCGAGCCGCGTGCCGCCGGCGAAATCGTCGATCGCGAGGCTGGCCGCGGCGAGCATGGCATCGGTGTCGGCGAGGCGGAAGGCCGGCGTGAGGTCGGTCAGCCGGGTGCCGAAGGCGAACACGTCGCGCCGTCCGGCGCGGCGCGTGGCGGCATGCAGAAAGGCGAGCAGCAGCCGGGCATAGCGCTCCATCGAGCCCGACACGTCGACCAGCACCAGGAGCGGCAGCGGCTGCACCCGCCGCTCGAGCCGCGGCAGGCGCAGGATCTCGCCGCCGTGGCGGGCCGCCTCGTGCAGCACGCCGGGCCAGTGCACGCGCGCACGCTCGTGGCCGGCCTCGCCGGCCGCGCGCAGCCGGCGCGAGGGCAGCGCGGGGATCGGCAGCGTCACGTCGCGCGCGAGCCGTTCGACCAGCCGGTACTCGGCCGCGCCGAGCGCATTGAAGTCGGCATGCTGCAGGCGCTGGCGGTCGCTCGAGGTCATGGCGGCATCGAACTCGACCTCCTTGTCGGGCTTGGCTTCGACCGCCGGCCGCGGCATGTGGCGCGGCGCGGCCAGTGCCTCGCGCACGCGCGGGCGCCGCTTCGAGGGCTCGGCCTTGCCTTCGGCGCTCGGCAGCATCTGCGCGAGCAGCTTGTTCGCGAGTTCCGGATCGCGGAACCATGCATCGAAGAGTTCGCGGAACACCAGCCGGTCCTGCTCGCGGCTCACCATCACGGCTTCCATCGCGGCGCCGAGGTCGGCCCGGCTTTCGAGGCCCACGAGCGTCGCGGCTTCTTCGGCGAGCGCGATGCGCGCGGCATCGGTGCGCACGCCCGCGCGGCGCAGCGCGCGCCCGAAGGCCGCGATGTTGCCGGCGAGCTTGCCGGTGCGGGCGTCGCCTAGCTGTTGCATCTCTGAATACGGGAGCGGGGGCAGAACGCAGAAGTCGCGAAGGTTTCGCAGAAGTCGCAGAAGGAAGACAGGAAAAATTTCATGGCTGTCTTCTTCTGCGACTTCTGCGTGGTTTTTGACTTCCTTCTGCGTTCGGTTCCCGCATTCATGACCCTGCCTCCTCCGGCCGCAGCAGTTCGGAGGCCAGTTCCTGCGTCAGCGCGGCCACGTCGTCGCGCTGCTTGAACAGGATGCCGGCGGTGTCGACCACCACTTCGGGATCGAGCTCGACGGTGTCGAGCGCGATCAGCGCGCGCGCCCATTCGACGCTCTCGGCGATGCCGGGGGCGCGCTGGAAGGCATTGGCGAAGGGCGCGTCGCGCAGCCGCGCGACGAAGGCCGCGACCTGCGCGGAGAGCTTCTCGCCGGCCTGCGGCACCTGGGCGCGCACGATGGCGAGCTCGCGTTCGCGCTCGGGGTAGTCGAGCCAGTGGTAGAGGCAGCGCCGCTTGACCGCGTCGTTGAGTTCGCGCGTGCGGTTGCTCGTGAGGATGGTGACCGGTGGCACCACCGCGCGCACGGTGCCGAGCTCGGGAATGCTGACCTGGTACTCGCCGAGGTATTCGAGCAGGAAGGCCTCGAAGGGCTCGTCGGCGCGGTCGACCTCGTCGATCAGCAGCACCGCGCCGGGCGCCGGCGTCTGCAAGGCCTGCAGCAGCGGGCGGCGGATCAGGTAGTGCGGCTGGTAGACCTCGGCCTCGACGTCGCGTGCCGCGCCGGCGGCTTCGGCGGCGCGCATGTGCAGCAGCTGCGCGGCGTAGTTCCATTCGTAGAGCGCCTCGCGCTGCTCCAGGCCGTCGTAGCACTGCAGCCGCAGCAACTCGCGTTTCAGCGCCGTCGAGAGCGCCTTCGCGAGTTCGGTCTTGCCCACCCCCGGCTCGCCCTCGAGCAGCAGCGGGCGCTGGAGCTTGAGCGCGAGGTACACCGCGGTCGCGAGGCGCCGGTCGGCGAAGTAGCCGGCCTGCACCAGGCTGTCGGAAAGGGAATCGATCGTTGGGAAGGTCATGGGCTGGTGTGCCGGTTCGGGATCGGACGTCCGGACGCAGAGGACGCGAAGGTTCCGCGAAGGACGCGAAAGAAGCGCAGAGAAATCCTATTCTGGTTTTCTTCTGCGCCCTTCGCGAATCTTTCGCGTTCTTCGCGTTCGGCTGCCCGCCTTTTTCAGCCCAGCACCCGCGCCACCGCCCTCTGCGTGAGCACGCTGATCAGGTTCGCGCGGTAGGCGGCCGAGGCGTGCAGGTCGCTGTTGAGTTCGCTCGCGTCGATCTTCACCGATGCGGCCGAGGCGGCCGTGAAATCGCGGTTGAGCGCCTCCTCCAGGCCGGCATGGCGGAACACGCCGTTGCCGGCGCCGGTGACGGCCACGCGCACGCCGCCGTCGTACTGCGCGAGGAACACGCCGACGAGCGGGAACTGCGAGGCCTTCTGGCGCAGCTTTTCGTAGGCGGCGTGCTTCGGGACCGGGAAGCGGATCGCGGTGATCAGCTCGTCCTCCTCGAGTGCGGTCGTGAAGAGGCCGAGGAAGAAATCGTCGGCCGCGATCTCGCGCTTCGAGGTGACGATGGTCGCGCCCGCGCCGAGCACCGCGCTCGGGTAGCAGGCGGCCGGGTCGTTGTTGGCGACGGAGCCGCCGATCGTGCCCATCGCGCGCACCTGCCGGTCGCCGATGCGCGATGCCAGGTCGGCGAGCGCGGGGAACGCGGCTTTCACGTCGGCGTTGTTCGCGACCTCGACGTGGCGCGACATCGCGCCGACGGTGAGGGTGTCGCCGTCGCGGCGGATGCCGGTGAGCTCCGAGATGCCGCCGAGGTCCACGAGCTGCTCGGGGGCCGAGAGCCGCAGCTTCATCGAGGCCAGCAGGGTCTGGCCGCCCGCGAGCGGCTTGGCGCCGGCGCCGACGAGGCGGGCCGCATCGGCCACGCTGGCAGGCCGTTCGAGTGTGAAGGCGTACATGGTGTGGGTCCTTCTCTGTTGTTGTTCGGTGTTCAGGGCGCGGGGCGGCCCTGGGTGCTGCCCGTGAGCGAAGGCGCCTGGGCCGTGCCGTCGCCGCCCCTCTGCATCGCTTCCCAGACGCGGCTCGGCGAAGCGGGCATGTCGAGGTCCTTCACGCCGAACGGTGCCAGCGCGTCGAGCACGGCATTGATCACCGCCGGCGGCGAGCCGATGGCGCCGGCCTCGCCGCAGCCCTTGGTGCCGAGCGGGTTGTGCGTGCAGGGCGTGCACACGGTGTCGAGCTTGAACTGCGGGAAGTCGGCCGCACGCGGCATCGCGTAGTCCATGAAGCTGCCGGTGAGCAGCTGGCCGGTCTCGTTGTCGTAGACGCAGTTCTCGAGCAGCGCCTGGCCGATGCCCTGCACCAGCCCGCCGTGCACCTGGCCCTCGACGATCATCGGGTTGATGATGGTGCCGAAGTCGTCCACCGCGGTGAAGCGGTCCACGCGCACCTCGCCGGTCTGCCGGTCGACCTCGACCTCGCAGATGTAGGTGCCACCCGGGAAGGTGAAGTTGGTCGGGTCGTAGAACGCGGTCTCGTTCAGGCCCGGCTCGAGCTTGTCGAGCGGATAGTTGTGCGGCACGTAGGCCGTGAGCGCCACCTGGCCGAACGGGATCTTCTTGTCGGTGCCCTTGACCGTGAACTCGCCGTTCGCGAACTCGACGTCGGCGTCGCTCGCCTCCATCAGGTGGGCGGCGATCTTCTTCGCCTTGGTCTCGATCTTGTCGAGCGCGCGCATGATGGCGGCGCCGCCGACCGAGATCGAGCGCGAGCCGTAGGTGCCCATGCCGAAGGGCACGCGGCCGGTGTCGCCGTGCACCACGTCGACGTTCTCGACCGGAATGCCGAGCCGCGCGGCCACCACCTGCGCGAAGGTGGTCTCGTGGCCCTGGCCGTGGCTGTGCGAGCCGGTGAACACCGTCACGCTGCCGGTGGGATGGACGCGGATCTCGCCGCATTCGAACAGGCCCGCGCGCGCACCGAGTGCCCCGGCGATGTTCGACGGCGCGATGCCGCAGGCCTCGATGTAGCTCGAGTAGCCGATGCCGCGCAGCTTGCCGCGCGCCTCGCTCGCGGCCTTGCGCTGCGCGTAGCCCTCCACCTCGGCCAGCACCTTGGCGCGGTCCATGCAGGCATGGAAGTCGCCGGTGTCGTACTGCAGCGCTACCGGCGTCTGGTACGGGAAGCTGGTGATGAAATTGCGCTTGCGGATCTCGTCCTGGCCCAGGTTCATCTCCCAGGCGCAGCGCGAGACCAGCCGCTCGAGCAGGTAGGTGGCCTCGGGCCGGCCCGCGCCGCGGTAGGCGTCGACCGGCGCGGTGTTGGTGAACCAGGCATCGACCTCGACATAGATCTGCGGCGTGGTGTACTGGCCCGCGAGCAGCGTGGCGTAGAGGATGGTCGGCACCGCGGTCGAGAAGGTCGAGAGGTAGGCGCCGAGGTTGGCGTCGGTGTGCACCCGCATCGCGAGGAACTTGCCTTGACTGTCCATCGCCATCTCGGCATGGCTCACGTGGTCGCGGCCGTGCGCGTCGGACAGGAAGCACTCCGAACGCTCGGCCGTCCACTTGATGTTGCGGTTGAGCTGCTTGGCGGCCCAGGTCAGGCACACGTCCTCGGCGTAGAGGAAGATCTTCGAGCCGAAGCCGCCGCCCACGTCGGGCGCGACCACGCGCACCTTGTGCTCGGGCAGGCCGAGTACGAAGGCGGTCATCAGCAGGCGCTCGACGTGCGGGTTCTGGTTCGACACGTAGAGCGTGTAGTCGTCGGTGCCGCGGTTGTAGCTGCCGATGGCCACGCGCGGCTCGATCGGGTTGGGCACGAGCCGGTTGTTCACGAGGTCGAGCCTGGTGACGTGCGCCGCATTCGCGAACACCCCGTCCACCGCCGCCTTGTCGCCCAGCGTCCACTTGTAGCACTGGTTGTCGGGCGCTTCGTCGTGCAGCGTGACGCCGCTCGCCTTCTTCGCCGCGTCGGCCACGCTGACGAGCGCGGGCAGCACCTCGTAGTCGACCACCACCGCCTCGGCCGCGTTCCTGGCCTGCTCCACGGTCTCGGCCACCACCATGGCCACGTGGTCGCCCACGTAGCGCACCTTGCGGATCGCGAGGATCGGGTGCATCGGCTCCTTCATCGGCGTGCCGTCGGGGTTGTTGATGAGCCAGCCGCAGGGCAGGCCGCCCATCTTGCCCTCGATGTCCTTGCCGCTGAAGATGCCGATCACGCCGGGCATCTTCAGCGCCTCGGCGGTGTCGACCGAGCGGATGACGGCATGGGCGTGCGGCGAGCGCACGAAGACCGCATGGCTCTGGTTGGCCAGCGTGATGTCGTCGGTGTAGTTGCCGGCACCGGTCAGGAAGCGATAGTCTTCCTTGCGCCGCAGCGCCTCGCCGATGTGCGGCAGGTTCGAGAAATCGGAAGCACCCATGATGCCGCTCCCTTCAGGCCGTGGCCGTGGTCTTGACCGGGGTGCCCGAGGCCATCGCCTCGCCGCCCATCTTCACGGCCTTGACGATGTTCTGGTAGCCCGTGCAGCGGCACAGGTTGCCGTCGAGCAGCTCGCGGATCTCGGATTCGCTCGCCGCCGGATGGTGCTTGCAGAGGTCGATCGCGCTCATGACCATGCCGGGCGTGCAGAAGCCGCACTGCAGGCCGTGGCACTCCTTGAACGCCGCCTGCATCGGATGCATGGCGCCGTCGGCCTCGGCGATGCCCTCGATGGTGGTGATCTCGGCGCCCGCGGCCTGGGCGACCAGGATGTTGCACGACTTGACCGCGCGGCCGTTCAGGTGGATGGTGCAGGCGCCGCACTGTGCCGTGTCGCAGCCCACGTGGGTGCCGGTCAGGTGCAGATGCTCGCGGATCGCGTGCACCAGGAAGGTGTTGGGAGGGGCGTCGACCGTGGCCGGGCGGCCGTTGACCGTGAAAGCTACCTGCATGTGGCTGTCTCCATGGAAGGTGATGGCTGGTTTGCAAGGGCATCTTGGATGCCGGCCTCGCGCACTATCCTAGGCAAAACCCTCAGCGCTTGCGCGGCACACGCGAAATTCTCAAAATGAAACAGCTTGCGGCCGGCAAGCTGCCCGAAAACCCCGCCTCCACCGCGCGAGCCCCCACGATGTCCGCCTCGATCGCTTCCTCCCTGCCCGAGCGCTCGCTCGCCATTGCGCAGGCGCGGCGCGCGCTGATCCACGGCGACGTCGCGCGCGCGCACGCGGCGGCGGTGCGCATCGAACCCTGGATCGCGCGCTCCTGGCAGCGCTGCATCGAGGCCGGCCGGCAGCCCCAGCAGCGCGTGAGCTTCGACCCGGTGGCGCCCTCGGCGGTCCGCGAGGTGGCCGAGCGCAACCGGGCGCTGCTCGCGGCGGCCCGGCCCGTGATCGAGCGGCTCTCGCGCGCCATCGCCGACACGCGCTACTTCGCGCTGCTGACCGACGCCGAGGGCATCGTGGTCGACGTGGGCGCCCTGCCCGACGGCACCGACAGCGCCACCCGGCACGCGCGCGACATCGGGCGCATCGGCGTCGACCTGTCGGAACGCGCCATCGGCACCAGCGCCATCAGCACCGCGCTGGCGGAGCAGGAATCGGTCTGGCTGCACCGCGGCGAGCATTTCTTCGAAGACACCAGCGTCTACAGCTGCGCCGGCGCACCGCTCTTCGGCCCGCGGGGCGACTGCATCGGCATGCTCGACCTGACCGGCGTGCAGGTGGCCGAGCGGCCGGAGCTGCGGCACCTGGCCACGCTCTCGGCGCGCAGCATCGAGAACCGGCTGGTGCTGAACCAGCCCTGCGAGATGCGGCTGCACCTCTCCTGGCCCGGCTGCCCCGCGAGCGAGGCCACCGAGGGCCTGCTGTGCGTCGATGCCGAGGGCGGCGTGACGGGCGCCAACGCGGCGGCGCGGCAGATGCTGCACGAGCCGCTGGCACGCCACCCGCACGCCCCGCTGCATTGCGGCGATCTGTTCGCGCTGCCGCTGCAGATGCTGTTCGACGCGGCCCGGCGCGGCGATGCGGTGCTCGAGGCGCCGCTCTGGTCCGGCCTGCGCGTGCAGGTCCGGCCGCAGCGCGGCGGCACGGCGTCGAGGGGCGCGGTGGTCGAGGCCCGGCCGCGGCTGCGCGACGTCGAGACCGCGCTGATCCGCAAGGCCGTGGCCGATGCCCGCGGCAACGTGGCCGAAGCGGCCCGCGCACTGGGGATCAGCCGGGCCACGGTCTACCGCAAGCTGTGGCGCGGGCGCCAGCCGCCGAACTGAGCGGGCTGGCTCCTTCCCCCTCTGGGGGAAGGCGGGGATGGGGGCACACGGCGCATGCAGCGCCAAGGCTTTTTTCGAGGCCGCGAGCCCCCACCCCAGCCCTCCCCCAGCGGGGGAGGGAGTCAGGCCGCTCAGTTCGCCGGCACCTTGTCCAGAAACCCCGTCACCGAACGCAGCCTGCCCCCGTCGAGCTGGGCGAAATCGGTGCCCTGGATCATGTCCTCGGCCTCGCTCGGCCCCAGGGTCCACGAGAAGCGCAGGTTGTCGCCGTGCGCCTCGGGCTGCCCCAGCAGCTTGAAGCGGAAACCCGGGAAGCGCTGCTGCACGGCGCCGACCAGCGCGCCGATCTGCTCGCGGCCGCTGGCCTGGGCCAACGGGTCGACGTAGCGGGCATCGGCGGTCCAGCCGGATTCGATCAGTTCGGCGCGGCGCGCGGCATCGGTTTCGTTCCAGACGGCGATGTAGCGCTGGGCGATGGCGGTGGCGTCATGGGCGGCGGTGTTCATGGTGCGGTCCTTTCGAGGTTGAAACCCGCAACTGCGCGGGGTGAAAGGATGGTCGCGCCGCGCACGTCCGGCGTCGATGACCTCGGAGGTCATGACGCCCGCGCGATCAGTTGGCCGCGGCGTTCGGGAAGAACAGCTGCTCGCCGCCGATCTTGTAGCTCGCGATGGTGTCCTGCCCCGCGGGCGAGATCACCCAGTCGACGAACTTCTGCGCGCCCTTGCTGTTGAGCGACGGAAACTTCGCCGGGCTCACCACCATCACGCCGTACTGGTTGAAGAGCCGCTTGTCGCCTTCGACCAACACCGCCAGGTCGGCGCGGTTCTTGAAGCTGAGCCAGGTGCCGCGGTCGGCCAGCACGTAGGCACCCGACGAGGCCGCGATGTTCAGCGCCGGGCCCATGCCGCAGCCGCATTCCTTGTAGCCCGTGCCCTTGCGGTCGTTGGGCACCGGCTGGCCCGCCTCGGCCACGCCGGCCTGCGCCCAGAGCCGGCGCTCCGCCGCGTCGGTGCCGCTCTTGTCGCCGCGCGAGACGAAGGGCGCGTTGGCCGCGGCGATCTTCTTCAGCGCGGCGGCGATGTCCTTGCCGCGGGTGCCCGCGGGATCGTTCTTCGGCCCCACGAGCACGAAGTCGTTGTACATCACGGGATGGCGCTTCGCGCTGAAGCCCTCGGCCACGAACTTCTCCTCCGCCGCGGTGTCGTGCACGAACAGCACGTCGGCATCGCCGCGCTTGGCCATGTCGATGGCCTGCCCGGTGCCCACCGCCACAACCTTCACGTCGATGTCGCTGGCCTTCTTGAAGGCCGGCAGCAGATGGCCGAAGAGGCCCGACTGCTCGGTGGACGTGGTCGAGGCCATGGTGATGGTCTCGGCGTGGACGGCGACGGCCGCGAAGGCCGCGACCAGCGCGGCGCCCAGTTGCTTGTGGAACAGCTTCATGCCAACTCTCCTTTGACGAACAGGCGGGCCTCTTCCGGCAGGGGCCCATGAAAGAAATCGTGCACGGGCAGGTCGGCCAGGATGCGGCCGTGCTCGAGGTAGACCACGCGCGTGGCCAGCCGCTTGACCTGCCCCAGGTTGTGGCTCGCGAACACCAGCGTGCGGCCGCTCGCGGCCTCGGCGATCAGCGATTCGACCTCGCGCTTGGCGGTGGGGTCGAGGCTCGCGGTGGGCTCGTCGAGCAGCAGCACCGCGGGATGCAGCGCCCAGGCGCGCGCCAGCGCCACGCGCTGCTGCTGGCCGCCCGAGAGCGCGCGCGCATTGCGGCCCGCCAGGTCCTCGAGCCCCACGCGCGCGAGCGCTGGCAAGGCAGCCCGGCGCGCCTCGCGCCACGGCATGCCGCGCAGCCACAAGGCCAGCGCCACGTTGCTGGCCACCGAGGCGCGCAGCATGTGCGGGCGCTGGAACAGCATGGCCTGCGCACGCCGCGGCGCGGCGCTGGTGAGGCTGCCCGCCGCATGCGGCACGAGGCCGTGCAGCAGGCGCAGCAGCGTGGTCTTGCCGCTGCCGTTGGCGCCGATCAGCGCCACGCGCTCGCCGGCCGCGATCGTCAGGCTGGCGCCCTGCAGCGCCGCCACCCGCCCGAGCCGCACGTCGACGCCGTAGAGTGCGAACACCGTCGGATCGGCGCTCGCAAGCTGCGCATGCTCGTTCACGGCCGCGCCTCCGTGCGCCATGCCGGCGCCGGCGCGCCCGTTCCGCCGCCGCCGTCCACCCGTTCGCGCCAGCCGCGCACCGCGGCGATGGCCAGGTTGAGCACCAGCACCACGCCCAGCAGCACGATGCCGAGCGCGAGCGCGAGCGGCAGGTCGCCCTTGCTGGTCTCGAGCGCGATGGCGGTCGTCATCACGCGCGTGAAGCCGTCGATGTTGCCGCCCACCACCATCACCGCGCCCACCTCCGACACCGCGCGGCCGAAGGCGGCGATCAGCACGGTGAGCAGCGCATAGCGCTCGTCCCACACCAGCAGCAGCGCCCGCGCCAGCGGCCGCGCGCCCAACGAGCGCAGCTGCTCGCCGTGCGCGCGCTCGGCGTCCTCGATGGTCTGCCGCGTGAGCGCCGTCACCACCGGCAGCACCAGCACCGTCTGTGCGAGCACCATGGCCTGGAACGAGAACAGCCAGCCCAGGAAGCCGAGCGGCCCCGAGCGCGACAGCAGCAGGTAGATCACGAGCCCCACCACCACCGAGGGCAGCGCCAGCAGCGTGTTCAACAGCGTGAGCAGCGCGCCGCGGCCGCGGAAGCGCGCCACCCCGAGCCAGGCGCCGAGCAGCAGGCCGAAGCCGCAGGCCAGCGCGCAGGCGCTGGCGCTGACTGCCAGCGAGCGCCCGACGATCGCGAGCAGCACCGGGTCGCCGGACAGGAGCAACTGCCAGGCGGCGACGGCGCTCTGCGCGAAAGTGTTCATGCGGCGGGATTCGGCGGGGTACGGAAGAAGGCGCCGCAGTATCGGCGTGTACCTCGAACTGCCTATGCAAATATTTGCATAGGCTTTCGCCGCCGCCCGGGTTTCAGGCCGGGTCCAGCGGAAACACCGGCCGGCGCACCCTGGAGAACGGGAACAGGCTGTAGTCGGAGCTCGTCACGCCGGGGCTGTCGCATTCGACCAGCGCCGCGGAGATCGGCTCGAACACCGGCCGGCAGTACATGCGCGACTTGAGCAGCAGGAAGCGCTCGCTGCGCGGGTCGTGCCCGGTGCATTCGAAGACGCCGAGGTCCCACGGCTCCTGCGTGCGCTCGGTCACCACGATGCGCGCGGCGCCGGTGTCGAACAGCACGGTGCGGCCCATGCTGCTGCGCTGTCCGGTGTAGGTGGGGCCGGTGATCACGTACTCGCCATTGCAGATGCGGCGCACCACGCCGGTCGTCGGCACCGGCCGCTTCGACAGGCCGATGCCCGCGAGCGAGACCTTGTTGCCGAGCGCGACCGTGACCGTGGCGCCCTCGCCCGCCGCCACGAGCGCGGCCACGGCCTCCGGGTCGCACAGCGGGCCCACGCCGATGCCGTCGAGGCCCTGGGCGAGCGCCTCCTGCAGCACGTCCATGGTGTCGCAGCTGCCGCCGGACATGCAGTTGTCGCCATGGTCGAGCAGCAGCACCGGCCGCGTCGCGCCCTCGGCGAGGCGCTTGGCGCGCGCCACCGATTCGGCCAGCGGCTCGCTGCGGTAGACGAAGGCCTCGCGTTCGGCCCAGATCTGCGCGCCGATGCGGTCGGCCGTGGCCTGCGCCCGCTCCGGCGAGACGGCGTCGACCACCACCACGCTCATGCAGGGCGCCTCGATGTCCGACAGCGAGAAGCCCGCGAAGATCGACACCGCGAGCGATTCCTCCGACTGCTCGGCCGCGCGCGCCGCCTCGATCGCGCGCTGCATCGCGCCCGTGAACGAGGCGCTGCGCAGCGTGTGCGCCATCAGCGGCAGCGGATGCCACCGCATCGCCGGCCGGCTGCGCCCGGCGAGCAGGTCGAACAGCAGCCGGCCGGCATGCGCGCCGGTCTCGTACATGTCGACGTGCGGATAGGTCTTGAAGCCGACGATCACCTCCGCGTTGGCGACCATCGCCGGCGTCACGTTGGCGTGCAGGTCCAGCGCCACGCCGATCGGCACGCCGGGCGCCGCCGCGCGCAGGCGCACGAGCAGGTCGCCCTCGCCGTCCATGCTGTTCTCCGCCACCATCGCGCCGTGCAGGTCGAGCAGGATCGCGTCGCAGCCCGGCGCGGCATCGACGATGCACTGCGTGAGCGTGGCGTAGGCCGCGGCATCGACCGGGCCGCTCGGGTTGGCCGATGCCGAAACCGGCGTGACCACCTCGGCGCCCGCCTGCTCGGCCAGGTCGATGAAGGCCGACATCGCGGTGCGCATGCCCTTGTTGTCGCGCCAGGCCTGCGCGCCGAAGCTCGGCCCGTCGGGGCCGAAGGCCGCGAGCGGCGTGGGCACCGGGGAGAAGGTGTTGGTCTCGTGGTTGAGACGCGCGATCAGCACTTTCATCGCGTGGCGACCCCTGCGCTGTGCAGCATCGCCTGCAGCAGCACGTTGCAGCCGGCTTCGAGGTGCGCGGGCTCGGCATCCTCGATCTCGTTGTGGCTGATGCCGTCGCGGCAGGGCACGAAGATCATCGCCGTCGGGCAGACGCGCGCGAGGTACACCGCATCGTGGCCCGCGCCACTGATCACGTTCATCCAGGGCAGCCCCTGCGCCTCGGCGGCTTCGCGGATGCCGGAGACCAGCGCGGGCGTGAAGGGCTGCGGCGGGAAGTAGACCACCTGTTCCACCGTCGCCTCGACCTTGCCGGTGGCGGCGATGCGCTGCACGGCCTGCCTGAGCGCCGCGTCCATCGCCGACAGCACCACGTCGTCGGCCGCGCGCAGGTCGACGCTGAGCTTCACGCGGCCGGGGATCACGTTGCGCGAGTTCGGGTAGTTGTCGATCCAGCCGACGGTGCCGCGCGCATGCGGCGCATGGGCGAGCGCGATGCGGTTGACCTCGATCACCAGTTCGGCCGCCGCGAGCAGCGCGTCCTTGCGCAGTTCCATCGGCGTGGGGCCGGCGTGCGCCTCCATGCCCTGCAGCACCACGTCGTACCAGCGCTGGCCGAGCGCTCCCTCGACCACGCCGATGACGCGCGCGTTGGCCTCCAGCACCGGGCCCTGCTCGATGTGCGTTTCGAAGTACGCCTCCACGGGCGAGGCCGCCGCCGAGGCCGGCGCGCTGCCCGCATAGCCGATGGCCGCGAGCGCCTCGGCCACGCTGATGCCGTCGTTGTCGCGCTGCGCGAGCGCATGTTCGAGCGTGAACGCATCGGCGAAGACGCCCGAGCCCATCATCACCGGCACGAAGCGCGAGCCTTCCTCGTTGGTCCAGACGGCGACCTCGAGCGGCGCTTCGGTCAGGATGCCGGCATCGTTCAGGCTGCGGATCACTTCCAGGCCCGCCAGCACGCCGTAGTTGCCGTCGAACTTGCCGCCCGTGGGCTGGGTGTCGATGTGGCTGCCGGTCACCACTGGCGGCAGCGCGTTGTCGCGTCCCGCGCGGCGCGCGAAGATGTTGCCGATGCGGTCCACGCGCACCTCGCAGCCGGCCTCGCGCGCCCAGCGCGTGAAGAGGTCGCGGCCCTGGCGGTCGAGGTCGGTCAGCGCGATGCGGCAGACGCCGCCCTTCTCGGTCGCGCCGAGCCGGGCCAGTTCCATCAGCGAGGCCCAGAGGCGCTCGCCGTCGATGCGGAGTCGGGTGTGTGGTGTCATGGTGTGTGCGGATGGGATGCGAGGTGCGGAAAGGCTCAAGCAAGCCCCACGCCCAGGTAGCGGTCTTTCACTTCGTGGTCGGCCATGAAGGCCGCGTTGGCGGCCTCGTGCACGATCACGCCCTGCTCGACGATGTAGTGGCGGTCGGCCAGCTGCACGCAGACCTCGAGGTTCTGCTCGACCAGCAGGATGGCCACGCCGGCGGCCTTGATGGCCTTGAGCTGGGCGACGATCTCCTCCACGATCACCGGCGCGAGGCCTTCGACCGGCTCGTCGAGGATCAGCAGGCGCGGATGGTTCATGAGCGCGCGGCCGATGGCGAGCATCTGCTGCTCGCCGCCGGAGAGCTGCCCGCCGCCGTTGCGGCGCCGCTCCTTCAGGCGCGGAAAGATGCGCCAGACGTCGTCGAGCTGCCACGGCGAGCCGCGGCGCTGGCCGAGCATGAGGTTCTCCTCCACCGTCAGCAGCTTGAAGATGCCGCGGTGCTCCGGCACCAGGCACACGCCGCGCTGCGCGATGCGGTGGGGCGGCAGGCCCGCGATGTCCGCACCCTGGAAGCGCACGCGGCCGGCGCTGGGCGTGACCGCGCCCGCGATGCTCTTGAGCGTGGTGGACTTGCCGGCGCCGTTGCGGCCGAGCAGGGTCACGAGCTCGGCCTCGCCGACCGCGAGCGACACGCCTTGCAGGACGTGGCTCTTGCCGTAGTGGGCATGCAGGCCCTCGACTTCGAGGATGGGTTTCATGGCGCTGCCTCCGCACCCGGCATCTGCTCCCTCCCCTTCCGGGGGAGGGTTGGGGTGGGGGCAGCAGGCGCTCGAAAGCCCCGCGGCGATCGATGCGCCGCCGGCCCCCACCCCTGCCCTCCCCCGGCGGGGGAGGGAGAAAGAAGAAGCGCCGCGCTCATGCCTTGCCTCCGGTGATCATGTTCCCGAGATACGCCGAACGCACCCGCGCATCGGCACGGATCTCGCCCGGCAGGCCTTCGGCCAGCACGCGGCCCAGCTGCATCACGGTTACGGTGTCGGAGATGTCCATCACGATGTTCATGTTGTGTTCGATCAGCACCACGGTGTGGGCGTCGCGCAGGCCGCGGATCAGCCGCTTCATGTCGTCGAGGTCGTCGATGCCCATGCCCGAGGTCGGCTCGTCGAGGAAGATGGCCTTGGGCTTCGCGGCCAGCGCCATGCCCACCTCGAGACGACGCTGCTGCCCGTGCGAGAGCACGCTGGCCGGCGTGTCGGCGAGCCGTTCGAGGCCCACGCGCTGCAACACCTCGTCGACGGTCTGCCTGCAGGCGAGTTCGCCGACCGGCGCGCGCCAGCAGTTCATGGCCTGCCGCGGCGCGATGCCCTGCGCCGCCACGCGCAGGTTCTCGCGCACCGAAAGGCTCGCGAACAGGCTCGTGACCTGGAACGAGCGCGCCATGCCGCGCTGCACGCGGCGATGGTCGGGCTCGCGCGTCACGTCGTGGCCGTCGAACAGGATGCGTCCGCCGGTCGTGGTGCCGGTGCCCGTGAGCATGTGGAACAGCGTGGTCTTGCCGGCGCCGTTCGGGCCGATCACCGAATGCACGGTGTGGCGCCGGATCTTCAGGTCCACGCCGCCGAGCGCCGCGAACTTGCCGTAGTGCTTGGTGACGCCGACGGCTTCGATCAGAACCTCGCTCATGCCTTTTCTCCCTGAACCGCGGGCAGGCCGGCGGCCGGCGGACTCTTTCGGAACACGCGCCGCCACGCGCTCTCGCCCAGGCCCCAGAGCCCGCGCTGCATGCCGATGCTGACCGCGATCAGCAGCAGCCCGAGCAGCAGCAGCCAGCGCGGCCACAGCGTCGAGAGCCAGTCGGCCAGCAGCACGTAGAAGGCCGAGCCGAGCACCGAGGCGAACAGGTTGCCGGTGCCGCCGATCACGGTGATGACCAGGATCATCTCGCTCGTGTGGTATTCGGCATTCGACAGCGGCGCGATGCCGGTCATCATCGCGTGCAGCCCGCCCGCAAGGCCGGTGACCGCGCCCGAGATCACGAAGGCCAGCAGCTTGAAGCGCCGGAGGTCGTAGCCCACGGCCGCGGCGCGGTCCTCGTTGTCGCGGATCGCGAGCAGCGTGCGGCCGAACACCGAATCGGTCACGCGCAGCAGCAGGCCGAAGGCGGCGAGGAAGATCAGCGCCACGAAGGCGTAGTACTTCCAGGGGGTGTCGAGAAAGGCCGGGCGCGGCACGTCGAGCAGCCCGTTGTCGCCGCCCGTCAGGCCCGAGGCCGTGTAGGCCACGAAATAGAACATCTGCGCGAAGGCGAGCGTGAGCATCACGAAGTAGGTGCCGCGCTGGCGGATCGCCACCCAGCCGACTACCGCCGCGCCGAGCGCGCCCATGGCCACTGCCGCCAGCAGCGCGAGCGGCATCGGCAGCGAGAGCCGCGTGAGCAGGATCGCGATGGTGTAGCTGCCAAGCCCGAAGAAGATGCCCTGGCCGAAGGACAGCAGCCCCGTGTAGCCGAGCAGCAGGTTGCAGCCCAGCGCCGCGAGTGCGTAGATGAGCACCTCGCTCGCGAGGGAGCCCGAACGCAGCACCAGCGGCAGGCCCAGCGCGACGGCGAGCGCCAGCAGGAAAGTGATTTTGCGGGACACGATGGATCGCTCCTTCAACGGTTCAGGCGGCGCGGCCGAGCAGGCCGTGCGGACGCAGCAGCAGCACCGCACCCATCGCGATGTAGATCATCAGGCTCGCGCCCGGCGGCCAGAGGGTGCTCATGAGGCTCTGCACGATGCCGATCAGCACGCCGCCGACCAGCGCCCCGCCGAAGCTGCCGAGCCCGCCGATCACCACCACCACGAAGGCCACGCCGAGCGCCTCGACGCCCATGAACGGCTCCGCGCCGCGGATCGGCGCGGCCAGCACGCCCGCCAGCGCCGCGGTGGCCGCGCCGAGCGCGAACACCAGGCTGAACACGCGGAACACGTTGATGCCGAGCAGCGATACCATCTCGGTCGATTCGCTGCCCGCGCGCACCGCACTGCCCAGGCGCGTGCCTTCGAGCACCCACCACAGCAGCACCGCGAGCACCGCGGTGAAGCCGATCACGAACAGCCGGTACTTCGGATAGATGAAGCTGCCCCACATCACCACGCCCTGCAGCAGGTCCGGCGTGGGCACGCTGTTGCCGAGCGGCCCCCAGAACACGATCACGATCTCCTGCACCGCGAGCGCGAGACCCACGGTCACGAGGATGTGGAACTCGTGCGCCTTGGCGTAGACGCGGCGCAGCAGCAGCTTCTCGGCCAGCCAGCCGAGCGCACCCACCGCGAGCGGCACCAGCACCAGCGCGAGCCAGAAGTCGAGCCCCCACTGCATCGCCTGGAAGCACAGGTACGCGCCCAGCAGGTAGAAGGCGCCGTGCGCGAAGTTCACGAAGCGCAGCAGGCCGAACACGATCGACAGGCCGACGGCCAGCAGGAAATACAGCATCCCGATGCCGATGCCGTTGATGGTCTGGAGCAGGTAGACGGACATGGGGGCGTTGCGTCCTCGCGGCGCTCAGGCGAGCTTGCAGCCGGTCTTGTCGACGGGGAGGAAGGACTTGCCCGAACTCACCACCTCGACGTAGTCGGCCGCGTCCTTCATCTTCGACTTGGCCTTGCCCTTGAGCAGGTAGTAGTCCTTGATCACCTGGTGGTCGGCCTTGCGGATCTCCTCGGTGCCCGTGAGGCCCTCGTACTTCATGCCTTCGAGCGCCGCGATCACCGCCTTCTGGTCGACCGTGCCGGCCTTGACGATGCCGTCGATCAGGATCTTGGTGCACACGTACGAGCCCGCCAGGCTGTAGTTGGGCACGATCTTGAGCTTGTCGGCCGTGCGCTTCACCAGTTCCTTGTTGAGCGGCGTGTCGGCCGTGTGCCAGTACTGCGCGCCGAAGTACACGCCGTCGCAGAGGTCGGCGCCGAGCTCGTCGAACTGTTCGAGTCCCGAGGCCCAGGCCATGAGGATCGTCATGTTCTTGTGCATGCCGAAGCTCACCGCCTGCCGCAGCGCCGCCGACGACTGCGCGCCGAAGTTCAGCAGCAGCAGCACGTCGGGCTTGGCCGCCATCGCGTTGGTGAGGTAGCCGCTGAACTCCTTGTCGTTGAGCGAGTGGTAGCTGTTGCCCACGTGCTCGATGCCCTTCTCCTGGAAGATCGCCTTGGCCGCGCCCAGCAGGCCTTCGCCGAACACGTA